>JBHENL010000025.1:0-10874 GCA_046262075.1 Gemmatimonadota bacterium | reverse complement strand
GCCCTGCGGCGGCACCGAGGCCACCGTCCCCTCCAGGAGCTTGAGCAGCGCCTGCTGCACGCCTTCGCCCGAGACGTCGCGCGTGATCGAGGGGTTCTCGCCCTTGCGCGCGATCTTGTCGATCTCGTCGATGAACACGATCCCGCGCTCCACCTCGGGCACGTTGTAGTTCGCCGCCTGGAGGAGCCGGACGATGATGTTCTCGACGTCCTCGCCCACGTAGCCGGCTTCCGTGAGCGTCGTGGCGTCGGCGATCGCGAAAGGAACCTTGAGGAAGCGCGCCAGCGTCTGCGCGAGGAGGGTCTTGCCCACGCCCGTCGGGCCGATCAGCAGGATGTTCGACTTCTCGATCTCGACGTCGTCGACGGTCTCGGAGTTGATGCGTTTGTAGTGGTTGTACACCGCGACGGCCAGGTTCTTCTTCGCGTGGTCCTGGCCGATCACGTACCCGTCCAGGAAGTCCTTGATCTCGTGCGGCCGCGGGATGTCCTGGATCGGCGCGCTCTTCCCCTTGAGCGCCTCCTCCTGGAGGATCTCGTTGCACAGCTTGATGCACTCGTTGCAGATGTAGACCGACGGCCCGGAGATGAACTTCTGGACGTGGTCCTTGCTCTTGCCGCAGAAGGAGCACCGCAGGTCGTCCCCGCCGCCGCCGCGTCCGCGCGTCTCGTAGCCGTTGGCCATCGCTCGTCCGGGTCAGGGGTTCTCGGTCAGGGGACTACGGCGGGGGCCGCCGCTTCCTCCCGGTGCGCGAGCACCGAGTCGATCATGCCGTACGACATCGCCTCGTCGGCCGACATCCAGAAGTTGCGGTCGGTGTCCGCTTCGATCTTCTTCATGTCCTTGCCCGTGTGCCGCGAGAGGATCTCGTTCAGGTGCGTGCGCAGCGTGAGGATCTCGCGGGCCTGGATCTCGATGTCCGAGGCCTGACCCTGGGCGCCTCCCAGCGGCTGGTGGATCATGATCCGCGAGTGGGGCAGCGCGTAGCGCTTGCCGGGCGTGCCCGCGGCGAGGATCAGCGCCGCCGCGCTGGCGCTCATCCCCATGCAGTACGTGCAGACGTCGGCCTCGATGAACTGCATCGTGTCGTAGATCGCCAGGCCGGCCGAGGCCACCCCACCCGGGCTGTTGATGTAGAGGTAGATGTCGCGCTCGGGCGACTCGGCCTCGAGGAACAGGAGCTGGGCGATCACCAGGTTCGCGACGTCGTCGTTGATGGGCGATCCCATGAAGATGATCCGGTCCTTCAGCAGGCGCGAGTAGATGTCGTAGGCGCGCTCGCCGCGGCCGGTCTTCTCGACCACCATGGGGATCAGCGGCATCCGATCACTCCTTTCAGCGCGTGGGCTCCGCGCGGGACGTGAGGTCGTCGGGGGGACGCAGGTTCGACTGGTTCTCCAGGAAGCGGAAGACGTTCTCGGCGCGCAGGTGCGCGCGCAGCTCCTCGAGCCGGCCGGTTCGCTCGAGCGAGCGCCGGGTCTCGTCCACGCCCGCCCCGGGCTCCACCCTCTCCCCCAGGTAGGCGTCGACCTGGTCCTCCGAGGGCTCGAGCCCCTCCGAGCGCGCCACCGCCTCCACGACGAGCAGCCGCCGCAGGCTGCGCTCTGCGGCCTCGCGCAGGATCCGCTCGAGCTCCGGGTCGCGCACGGGCGCCCCGGAGCGGCTTCCCTCGCTCGCGGCGCCACGTTCCTCCGGCGCGTGGGCGTGCGCCATGCCGGCTCGGATCGAGGCCACGGGACCTGCGTCGGGGCTCAGCATCCGCTCGACGTAGCGCTCCACCATCGACTCGGGAACCTCGACCGAGTTGGCCTCGACCACCGCTTCGACGAGGCGCTCTCGCACTTGCCGCCGGGCCTGGGCCTCGGCCTCGAGCCGCAGGTTCTTGGCGATCCTCTCGCGCAACCCGGCCAGGGTCGACGCCGGCGAGACCGCGGCCGCGAACGAGTCGTCGAGCGGGGGCGGCAGCCGCTCGCGCACCTCCCGGACGCGCACGCGCCAGCGGCGCCCCTGCGCCTCGACGTCGCGCTCGGCACCTGCCTCGACGCCCTCGAGCTGGGCCTCGATCTCGGGCCCCGAGTCGCCCGAGCCCAGCCGCACCTCGTAGCCGCTCACCGGCTGCCCCTCCCCGTCGACGGGCTCGACGTCGGCGACCACCACGTCGCCCCTGGCGGCGGGGCGCTCGACCGCGCGCACCTCGGCGCGCTCCTCGCGGAGCCGCTCGAGGACCCGCTCCACCGCGTCGGGCTCGACCCGCGGCTCGACCGGCTCCACCCGGAAGCCGGAGAGCCGCGACAGTCGGAGCTCGGGCCGGACGTCCACCTCGACCACGCCGCGCAGGTCTCCGCCGGAGCCGATCTCCAGCGAGTGCACCGCCGGCGAGGAGATGGGCTCGATGCCGCGCTACTCGAACGCCTCCCGCAGCAGCCGCCGGAGCAGGTTCCGCACCAGCTCGTCCTCGAGCTCCGCGCCCAGCCGCTTGCGGACGAGCTCGACGGGCGCGTGCCCGGGGCGGAATCCCGGCAGCCGCATGCGCCTGGCGTACTCCCGGGTCAGCCGCTCGCGCTCGCGCGCCACCTCGCTGGCCGGCAGCGCGAGCGTCAGCCTGCGGCGCCAGCGGGGGAGCTCCTCGACCCGGAGTCGATCCCCGGCTTCCTCGGCCTTTCCGGACGGCGCGGTCAGCGTGCGAAGCTCGGGCATGCGCTGGGTAGCCGGTGCGGGACGCGTGCGACGGAAGGGGCGATCACGGAGAGCTGGTGTTCGAAGTCTGGTGCGAGAGGGGGGATTCGAACCCCCAAGGCCCGAGGCCACGAGATCCTAAGTCTCGCGTGTCTGCCAGTTCCACCACTCTCGCCGGGAGGGTTCGACGAGGGACGCGGTACGCCGCCCCGGAGGCTCGGGCCCAGCGGATCGGCGCCTCTCGAGGAGCGGCCCCCATCGGAGCCAACATAGAGGGCGGGCGGGAACGCGGTCAAACGCGACCCCGCCCGCTCGGACCGGCCGCTCAGGCCGGGATCTTCAGGGTCGCGTAGACCTCCTGCACCTGGCCCTGCGGGTTCCGCAGCTTGCGCTTGACGAAGACGGTCGAGCCGGGCTCGAGATCGTCGATGAGCGCCTGGTACTCCTGGACGTTGCGCACCCGGTTGCCGTCGATCTCCGTGATCACGACCGGCACCCGCGCCGCGTTCGGGAAGGTGTCCCAGGCGGGGCTGAACGGCCGCACCTGGGTGACGAGGACGCCCTCGGCGTTGTCCAGGTTCATGCTCTGGACGTCGTCCGGCGTGAGGTTGCGCACCTCCAGGCCCAGCTCGTTCGTGGTCATGGTCTCGCGGCTGGCCTGCTCGGCGGCCTCGGCCTCGGGTCGCTTCGCGAGCGTGACCTCGATCTCCCTGCGGTCGCCGTTCCGGAAGACGCCGAGCTTCACCTTCTCGCCCGGATCCTTGAACGCGATCGCCTGCTGCAGGCCCGCCGTCGTCTCCACGTCCTTGCCGTTCACCGACAGGATCACGTCGCGTGGCTGCAGCCCAGCGGCGCGGGCCGGGTTGTTCGGGATCTCGGCGAAGTCCTCCACGAACACGCCCGTCACCCGATCGAGGCCGGAAGCCTCGGCGAAGCCCTGGTCCATCGTGCGGATCTGGATGCCGAGGACCGCGCGCTCCACGTGGCCGGTCTCGATCAGCTCCTCCATCACCGGCTTGGCGATGTCGATGGGGATCGCGAAGCCGTAGCCCTGGTAGAATCCGCTGCGTGTGGCGATGGCCGTGTTGATGCCGATCACCTGGCCGCGGATGTTCACGAGCGGTCCCCCGCTGTTGCCCGGGTTGATCGCCGCGTCGGTCTGGATGAAGTCCTCGATCGCGTACGGATTCTCGTTGTTGCGGTTGATCAGCGAGAGCGATCGACCGCGTGCGCTCACGATCCCCGCCGTCACCGTGAAGTCGAGCCCGGAGCTTCCACCGAAGCCGGGATTGCCGATCGCCAGCACCCACTCGCCGATCTGCACGTCGCCGGATTCCCCCAGCGCGAGCGCCGGCAGCCCCTGCGCGTCGATCTTGATGACGGCCAGGTCCGTGCTCGGATCGCGCCCCACGACCTCCGCGGCGAACTGCCGCCGGTCGGGCAGCGTCACTCGGATCTGCTCCGCGTCGTCCACCACGTGGTTGTTCGTGAGGATGTAGCCGTCCTCGCGGATGATGAAGCCCGTGCCGCCGGCGGTCTGCGGGATCGGGCCTTCGGGGCGCGGGCCGCGGAACTGGAAGAAGTCCTGGAACGGGGGCGGGACCTGCATGTCCCCCATGGAGCCGGCCGTCTCCAGTCGCTCGGACTGGATGCTCACGACGGCCGGAGTCACGCGCTCGGCGATCGTGATGAACGCGTTGCTGGTCTCCTCGAGCGCCTCGACCTGGCGGGCGGGCACGGGAGCGTCTTCCTGCTGCGCGATGCTGCCCGGCACCCAGCCGAGGTTGGACGCCAGGAGGACGCCCAGGGCGAGGGAGATCACCGCGACGGCGGCGAAGGCGATCTTGCTGCGGAACGAGGCTGGCATGGGACTCACACTCCTGCGGCGCGGGGAACCTTCCAGAGCTGTGCCTCCGTCGTGCGGCCGAGAGAAGATACCGCCCTCGAGCGGCCGAATTCCAGGCGTGCGGACGGAGGAGAAGAGGGGCCGGGCGCCCCGCCGACGATGGTTCGGCGCGCTGGCTCCCTTGAGTTTACCACCGGACGAGACGCGGGTTCCACGAGGCGCCGATCCGCGCGCGGAAACGCGGAGGGGCGCGGCGATGCCGCGCCCCTCCCGCCCCTCGACCTGACTCGCGGGACTACCGACCCTCGTCCACCACCTCGTAGTCGGCCTCGACGGCCTCCTCGCCCTCTCCGCCCTCCGGCTGCGTCCCGGCCCCCCGCCCGTCGCCGCCCGCGGCGCCGGCCCCCGCACCCGCGCCGGCCGTCTGGCCGGCCTGGTGGAGCTCCTGACCCGCCTGCGCCCACAGTCGCTGCAGGTCCTCGGAGGCCGAGCGCACCTCGCCCGCGTCACTGCCCTTGAGTGCGGCCTTCACCCGCTCCACACCCGCTTCGAGCTTCGACTTGAGGTCGCCGGAGAGCTTGTCTCCCGACTCGGAGACGAACTTCTCGACCTCGAAGACGAGCGAGTCGGCGCGGTTGCGGGTCTCGACCTCCTCCCTGCGCCGCCGGTCCTCCTCGGCGTGCGACTCGGCGTCCTTGACCATCTTGTCGATCTCCTGCTCCGAGAGGCCCGACGACGCCTCGATCCGGATCTTCTGCTCCTTGCCGGTGGCGTTGTCCTTGGCCGACACGTTCAGGATGCCGTTCGCGTCGATGTCGAAGGTGACCTCGATCTGCGGCATGCCGCGCGGCGCCGGGGGGATGCCCGTCAGCTGGAAGCGGCCGATCGTCTTGTTGTCGATCGCCATCGGACGCTCGCCCTGCAGCACGTGGATCTCGACCGTCGTCTGGTTGTTCTCGGCGGTGGAGAAGACCTCCGCCTTCTTGGTCGGGATCGTGGTGTTGCGCTGGATCAGCGTGGTCATCACGCCGCCCAGGGTCTCGATCCCCAGCGACAGCGGGGTCACGTCGAGCAGCAGCACGTCCTTCACGTCCCCGGCGAGCACTCCGCCCTGGATCGCCGCACCGATGGCCACGACCTCGTCGGGGTTCACGCCCTTGTGCGGCTCCTTCTTGAAGAGCTCCTTCACGAGCTCCTGTACCTTGGGGATCCGCGTGGACCCGCCGACGAGCACGATCTCGTCGATCTGCTCGGCCGTGAGCCCGGCGTCGCCGAGCGCCTTCTTGCAGGGCTCCACCGTGCGCTGGATCAGGTCGTCCACGAGCTGCTCGAACTTGGCCCGCGTGAGCGTCAGGTTCAGGTGCTTCGGGCCCGACTGGTCCGCGGTGATGAAGGGCAGGTTGACGTCGGTCTTCATGGTCGAGGAGAGCTCGATCTTCGCTTTCTCGGCGGCCTCCTTGATGCGCTGGAGCGCCATCGGGTCGCGCGCGAGGTCGATGCCCTCCTGCTTCTTGTACTCGTCGGTGATCCACTGGATGATGCGCTGGTCGAAGTCGTCGCCGCCGAGGTGCGTGTCCCCGTTCGTGGCCTTCACCTCGAAGACGCCTTCGCCCAGCTCCAGGATCGAGATGTCGAAGGTCCCCCCGCCGAGGTCGTAGACGGCGATCTTCTCGTCCTTCTTCTTGTCCAGTCCGTAGGCCAGCGCGGCCGCGGTCGGCTCGTTGATGATGCGCAACACGTCGAGGCCCGCTCCCTTGCCGGCCTCCTTCGTGGCCTGCCGCTGGCTGTCGTTGAAGTAGGCCGGGACCGTGATCACCGCCTTCTCCACCTTCTGCCCGAGGTAGTCCTCGGCCGTCTGCTTCATCTTCTGCAGCACCATGGAGGAGATCTCCGGCGGGGAGTAGCGCTTGCCCTGGATCTCGACCTCGGCGCGGCCGTTCTTGCCCTGGATGACCTGGTAGGGGACGGTCTTGCGCTCGGAGTCCACCTCGTCGAACGCCCGTCCCATGAAGCGCTTGATCGAGAAGACGGTGTTCTCGGGGTTCGTGATCGCCTGCCGCTTGGCCACCTGGCCCACGAGGCGCTCGCCGTCCTTCGTGAACGCCACGACGGAGGGCGTCGTGCGCGACCCCTCGGCGTTGGGGATGACGACGGGATCGCCACCCTCCATCACGGCCACGACGGAGTTCGTCGTCCCCAGGTCGATGCCGATGACTTTGCTCATCTACGAAAGCTCCTTTTGAATTGCGGGCGCCCCTCGGGTACCCGGCTCGTTCTCGAATGCTGTTTGGGAGGAGGCCTGCTGGAATTGCAGGACGGAGTTTCCCCACGTAGACGGTGCAGCGCCCGTGCCAAGGTCGTCCTCGGCCAGGTTGGCAGCAGAAAACGCTTCCGCCGCACGCTTTCTCAGCAGCGGGCGTGCCAATCTGGCCCCGACGGACTCAACCTGCCGGAGCGCCGCCAGCCTTGCCGCTCGAGGTTTTGTCCAGGCGCCGAGCGGCGCCGTTGAGTTAGCGGCAAGGCCCTGGAGAAGCTCACCCTACCGGGGCGGGCTCGCGACCGGTGCTCCCAGCAGCGGCTCATCCGGCGCGCCGCCCTCCTGCCTGATCACGCGCCCGTCCTTCATGACGAAGCTCACCTGGCGCAGCGCGTCGATGTCGGCCAGCGGGTCGCCGGGGACCGCGATGAGGTCGGCGGCGAGCCCCTCGCGCAGGGCGCCCCGCTCGTCCTCGATCCCCAGCAGCCGGGCGGCGTCCCAGGTCATCATGCGCAGGATGTCCTTGGGCGGGATTCCCGCGCGCTCGAAGCTCGAGACGAAGTCGATCGTGAGCGAGCCGCGGTCCCAGCCCCGCAGGCTGATCACCACGTCGGTGCCGAAGGCGATCGGCACGCCGATCTCGTAGGCGCGGCGCAGCCGATCCACGGCGGGGGTGAAGAGGTCGCGTCCCGTCTCGCGGGTGTGCAGCTCGGTGAAGTCGGTCCCCACGAGAAACACGCCGTTCTCCTTCATGACGCGCAGCGTGGAATCGGGGATCCAGATGCCGTGCTCGATGGAGGCGACTCCGGCCACGGCGGCGTTGTGGGCGCCCACGTTGTCCCGGCTCCAGGCGTGCGCAGCGACCTTCATGCCCATCTTCCCCGCCTCCTCGACGAAGAGGCGGATGTCGTCGACCGAGTAGACGTAGCGCTGGTCGTCGGTGACGATCTTGATGAAGTCGGCCCCGTAGTGTGCGTTCTGGCGGACGGCCTTGACGATCTCGTCGCGGGTGTCGGCATAGAGGTACTCGGGCTCGCCGAGGCCGGGCTTCTCCGGCTGCATCCGGAACTGGCCGCCGAAGGGCGCGATGATCGTGCCCGAGACCAGCATCGTGGGACCCTCCACCCAGCCCTCCTGGATCCCGCGCTTGAGCGCCACGTCCCCGTAGAGCCCCGCGTTCCCGATGTCGCGGATCGTGGTGAAGCCCGCGCGCAGCATCGCCAGCGCATTCCCCACGCCCTGGACCGCGCGGTACGCGGTGGGCTCGGTCAGGGTCGTGAAGTAGTAGTTGTTGTTGTCGCGCTGCCGCTTCTCGGTGAGCAGCATGTGCGCGTGGGCGTCGAAGAGCCCGGGCAGGACCGTCTGGCCGGAGAGGTCGATGGTCCGCGCCCCGGCGGGGACCGCAACGTCGGCTCCGATGGCCTCGATCTTCCCGCCGCGGACGAGGATCGTCTGGTCCTCGCTCACGCGAGCGCTCTCCGTGTCGATCACACGTCCGGCGCGGACACCGTGATGCGGGCGGTGTCCGGATGGGCCGGGACCTGACGCTCCTGGGCCGATGCGAGCTGCGCCGTGAGGAGGAGCAGGACCGAGGCGACGCATCGGCAGGTGCGCATGCGGAGCCTCCTTGTACGAGAGCGGGAAGAAGGAGCCGGGTCGTGGCGGGTGGGGCGGCCTCGCACCGGGAGGGGTGCCGCCGCGGCTAGGTGCCGACCGGGTGCCAGACCGTCTTGAACTCGGTGAAGTCGCCGATCAGGTAGGGGGACTGCGCCTCGTCGGCGAACCAGTCGGCCCGCGCCGCGGGGCGGCGCACGCGCTTGAGGTTGCCGGCGCTCGCGAGCTCGATCGCCTCGAGCTCGTCGGGCTCCGCGCCGGCGGCGTCCACGGCGTTCACGTCCATGTGCGCCGCCAGCACGGGCACGAGCTCGGCCTTGAGCCCGGTGAGCACGTTGACCGTGCCGGCCGGGACGTCGCTGGTCGCGAGGGTCTCGGCCAGCGCCACCGCGGGCAGGGGATTGGTGTGGGAGGCGAGCACGACCGCGGTGTTCCCGCTCACGAGCACGGGCGCCAGGCGGGAGACGAGGCCGAGGAGCGGGGATGCTTCGGGCGCGACGACGCCGACGACCCCCATCGGCTCGGGGACCGTGAAGTCGTAGTAGGGGCCGGACACGGGGTTCACGCCGCCCAGCAGCGGCCCGTACTTGTCCGCCCAGCCCGCGTACCAGACCCAACGATCGATCGCCCGGTCCACCTCCCGCGCCGCCGCGCGCCCGCCGCGACCGCCCACCGCGCGCACCTCGACCGCGAACTCGGCGCGCCGCGATTCCATCACCTCCGCCACGCGGTAGAGCACCTGTCCGCGGTTGTAGGCGCTGCGGCCGCTCCAGCCCGGCTGCGCCCCGCGCGCCGCGCGCACGGCCTCGCGCAGGTCCTTGCGCGAGGCGCGGCTCACGTGCACGACCGCGCCGCCGCTCCGCTCCAGGCGGTACGATCGGCCGGACTCCGAGCGCGGGAAGGCTCCGCCGACGAAGAGCTTGTACGTCTTGCGCACGTCCAGGCGCCCCGCGCGTCCGGCTGCGGGGCGGCCGGCATCGGTGGGCCGCCGCTGCTTCGCGCCGCGTGTCACGGCCCGAGCTCCAGGTACGGCAGCAGGCCCTGCATCCCGCCCTCGCGCCCGAAGCCGGACTCCTTGTAGCCGCCGAAGGGCGAGGCCGGGTCGAACTTGTTGAAGGTGTTCGCCCACACGACTCCGGCGCGGAGCCGCTGGGCCATCCACAGGATCCGCGAGCCCTTCTCGGTCCACACGCCCGCCGAGAGGCCGTAGGGCGAGTTGTTCGCGCGCGCCACCGCCTCCTCCGGAGTGCGGAAGGTCAGCACCGAGAGCACGGGCCCGAAGATCTCCTCCTGCGCGATGCGGTGCGACTGGGCCACGTCGGTGAAGAAGGTGGGCGCGAACCAGAAGCCGCGCGCCGGCAGCTCGCAGCCCGCCTGGTGCATCGTGGCACCCTCGTCGATCCCCGACTGGACGAGCGCCTGGATCTTCTCCAGCTGCGCGCGCGAGTTGATCGCGCCGACGTCGGTGTTCTTGTCCAGCGGGTCCCCCAGGCGCAGGGTCGCGAGCCGCCGCCGCAGCTTGCGCACGACCGTGTCGCGCACCGACTCCTGCACGAGGAGTCGCGAGCCGGCGCAGCAGACGTGCCCCTGGTTGAAGTAGATGCCGTTCACGATCCCCTCGACGGCCTGGTCGATCGCCGCGTCCTCGAAGAGGATGTTCGCTGCCTTGCCCCCCAGCTCCAGCGTCAGGCGCTTGCCGCTGCCGGCGAGCGTGCGGCGGATCGTCTTGCCGACCTCGGTGGAGCCCGTGAAGGCGACCTTGTCCACGTCCGGGTGACGGACGAGCTCGGCGCCGGTCTCGCCTGCGCCCGTGACGACGTTGACGACCCCCGGGGGGAGCTCGGCCTCCTGGAGGATCTCGGCGAGCACCAGTGCGGTGAGCGGGGTGGTCTCGGCGGGCTTGAGGACCACCGTGTTCCCGGCCGCCAGGGCGGGCGCGATCTTCCAGGCCGCCATGAGCAGCGGGAAGTTCCAGGGGATCACCTGGCCGGCCACGCCCAGCGAGCGCGGCCGGCGGCCGGCGAACGCGTAGTCGAGCTTGTCGGCCCAGCCGGCGTAATAGAAGAAGTGCGCGGCCGAGAGCGGCAGGTCCACGTCTCGCGACTCGCGGATCGGCTTGCCGCCGTTCAGGGACTCCAGCACGGCCAACTCGCGCGAGCGCTCCTGCAGCAGGCGGGCGACGCGGAAGAGGGACTTGCCGCGCTCCACGGGCCGCATCCGCCGCCAGACGCGGTCGTAGGCGCGCCGCGCGGCGGCCACGGCCCTGTCTACGTCCGCGGCACCCGCCTCCCCGACCTCGGAGAGCGTCTCCTCGGTGGCCGGATCCACGACGGGGAAGCGGCGCCCGGAGCGGGGCTCGACGAAGCGCCCGTCGATGAACAGGCCGTAGCGCGGGGCGATCCGCACGTGATCACGCGCCTCGGGGGCCGGCGCGTAGCGCCACGCCCCCGGCGCGGCGGGGCGCTGCACGGCCCCGCCGCG
>JBHENL010000024.1:0-2782 GCA_046262075.1 Gemmatimonadota bacterium | reverse complement strand
TCGGGCGGCTGTTCATGGCGCTGTTCTTCGTCGCGCTGTTGGCGGCCGCGCTCACCAGCCTGATCTCGATGGTCGAGCTCGCCGTCCGCGCGCTGACCGACGGCGGCATGCGTCGGGGGCCGGCGATCGCCGTGGTCGCCGCCGCGGGCGCGCTGCTGGGCGTGCCCAGCGCGCTGTCGGTGCCGTTTCTCGACAACCAGGACTTCGTGTGGGGCGTCGGCCTCATGCTATCGGGCCTCTTCTTCGCCTTCGCCGTGTTGCGCCACGGCGTGGACGCCTTCCGCGTGCAGTACGTGAACTCCCCGGGAAGCGACCTGACGATCGGGCGCTGGTGGAACTGGGCCATGCGGCTGGTGGCGGTGGAGGCCCTGGTCCTGATGGGCTGGTGGTTCTACCAGAGCGTGAGCGGACAGGGCCTGGCGCAGGCGCTCGACCCCTTCGCCTCGTTCAACCTCGGCACCCTGCTCGTGCAGTGGGTCTTGGTGCTCGCAGCGCTCCTGGTCCTGAACCGATGGCTCGCGCGCGAGGAGCTGGGCGCCGGAGACGCCGAGCCGCCCGTCGTGGCGCTCCCGCCGAACCCGTGAGCCCGGCGGCCCTGATCGTGATGGTGCTGATCGCGGGCGCGGTGTGGGGCGGGTTCGCCCTGCTCGTCGTGACGGCGCTGCGGAAGGAGCGTGGGCGGCGCCGGGGCTCCTGAAGGCCTGCGCCCGAGGCGAGCCGTTGGCGCACCCTGAAACTCGACGGGCTCGGCGGCCGTCAGCAGCACATCGAGCTCCCGTGAAGCGCTCCGGCGACATCCTGCTGGTCTCCCTGATCCTGGCCTGGGTGCTCCTAGCCGGGATCGGCTTCTTCCGGCTGCCCTTCTACGGCTTCGCGACCAACCCGAGGGGCGTCGTGACCGAGGTCGCTGCCGGGTCGCTCCTCCGGCCCGGCGACCGGGTCGTCGCCGTGGGTGGACGGCGGCTGACGGAGCATCCCGAGCCCACGCGGCTGCTGCGCGAGAGCGGCGGCCGGCCGCTCGATCTCACCGTGCAGCGCGCAGCCGAGCGGCTGCGGATCCGGCAGCCGTCGGTGCCGATCCCGCGCTCGGTCTGGGCGCAGCAGCTGGGGCGGCTGCTGCTGGCGTTGCTCTTCCTCGGGATGGGCACGCTGGTCGCGTTGCGGCGCACGGGCAAGCCGGGTCAGCTCTTCTTTCTCTTCTGCCTCGCCGTGGCCGTCCAGCTGGTGGGGCCGCCGCAAGCGCTCGGCGGCGAGCCATGGCGGCGCGTCGCGGCGTCCGCCGTGTGGGCGGCGTTGCTCTTCGGCAGCGCGGTCTTCCTCCACTTCTTCCTGGTCTTCCCGCAGGTGCACCCCCTGGCCGTCCGCCTCTCCTAGCTCGGCGCCGCGCTCTACGCGCCGCCCGCGGCGTTCTTCCTCCTGCTCGAGGGCGTCTCCCTGGCCTCGGCGGTGTCGCTGGCGCCGGACGTCTTCGTCCAGACGCTCGCCCGCGGCGCGCTGGTCCTGGCCGTGACGTACCTGCTGTGGGCGGTCCTCACGTTCGTCGACTCGTACCGACGCATGGAGGACCCGCTCGAGCGGGAGAAGCTGCGCTGGCTCGTCTGGGGAGTCGTCGTGTCGATACGTCCCGGTCACCGCGATCCTGGCGTTCGAGATGCTCGCGGGCGTGGACGTGCCCTACGGGGACACCGCGATCCTCGTCCTGCTGCTGTTCCTGCCGGTCTCCTTCGGATACGCGATCCTCTCGCACCGGCTGATGGACATCGAGATCGTGTTGAACCGCGGTCTCGTCTACACCGCGATCACGGTGATCCTCGTCATCACGTTCATCGTGGTGGAGAACCTGCTCGCGGCGGTCTCGCTGGAGGTCGCGGGGCAGTCCTCCTTCGCCCTTGCCATGGGCGCGGCGATCGTGATGGCCGCACTCGTGGATCCGGTGAAGCGGCGGGTTCAGCTCTTCATCGACCGGCTGTTCTTCGCTACAAGGCGAAGCTGCGCGAAGGGCTGAAGGACCTCGCCGAGGAGCTGTCGTTCATCACCGACCTCGACCGCATGGAGAACCTGCTCCTGCGTCGCCTGACCGACCTGGCCCACGTGGCGCGCGCGGCGATCTTCCTGCGCGAGGAGGGCGGAGACGGCTACGTGCTCTCCGACTGGGTCGAGCAGACGCGACGAGACGGTGCGCGTGGGCCTCTGCCCGTCTTCCCGGAGGACGGCCGCCCGCGCTTCGACGCGAACGACTCCTTCGTGATCTGGCTGCTCCGCGCGGCGCGCCCGCTCTCGCTGGAGACCCTGGCCGAGGCCGACTTCCACCAGCGCGTGGAGACCAGGGAGGTGGAGATCCTGCGGCGGCTCGACGCGGCGCTCTGCCTGCCCCTGCGCATCCGCGGGGACATGATCGGCTTCATCCTGCTCTCGCGCCGGCTGAACCGCGAGCTGTTCAACCGCGACGAGATCGAGCTGCTCCACGGCCTGGCGATGAAGGCCGCGACGGACCTCACGAACGCCAGGCTGCAGACGCGGAGCCGCCGGCTGGAGGAGGAGCTGATCTCGCTGCGCGAGGAGGTGCTCGGCTCGCTGCGGGCGTTTCTCGCGGCCCCGCCGGAGGCACGGTGGGTGCCGGCCGCGGAGCACACGGGAGCGCTGATGCAGCGGCTGGAGGCAGCGGCGCACGAACCGCGGCTGCGCACCGAACGAAGCGCTTGAGGGAGGCGAGGGTGGGGCCACGACGCCGCGAGGTCGCGGCCCCCGCGCTCGGTAGAATGCTGCTCTAGCGGCCGCGCTC
>JBHENL010000023.1:0-6139 GCA_046262075.1 Gemmatimonadota bacterium | reverse complement strand
CAGTCGGGCAGGCCGATGCCGTGATAGGCCGCACCCGCGAGGAACAGTCCCGGGCTTGCCGCGAGCTGGCGCTCGGCCTCGAGGACGCGCTCGACGTGTCCCAGCTCGTAGCGCGGCAGCGCGTCGGCCCAGCGGTGCACGCGCGCGAGCCGCGGCTCACCTTCGATGCCGAGCAGCGGCCGCAGGGCACGCAGCGCCAGCGCCGCGACCTCCGCGTCGTCACGGCTCGCCAGGGCAGACGGGTCCGCGAGGAAGGCCCGCAGGAGAACCGCCCCGGCGGGGGCGCGGCCGGGGAACTTGGACGAGGCCCACGTGCAGGCGAGTAGCGGGCCGCCCTCCGTCTCAGGGACCACGAAGCCGTAGCCCTGCAGCGGGTCGCGGACGCGTCCGCGGTCGAAGGCGAGCATCGCGGTGACGCTCGAGCCATACGGGATCGCCCGCAGCAGCTCGGCGACGTTCAGCCGCACCGGCTCCAGCAATCGCGCGGCGGCCGGGGCCGGGAGCGCGAGGACCGCCGCCTCGGCGGAGACCGAGGCGCCGTCCTCGAGGCGCAGCCGGAGCCCGCCTTCGGCGAGGTCCATGCGCGCCACCCCCGCCCGCAGCCGGCCGCTGTCCCGTGGGAGCGCCGCGACCAGCGCGTCCACGAGCGAGCCGAGCCCCCGCCGCAGCGACAGGAACGCGGCGCCGGAGGGCGGCGCCTGAACCGCGGGAGACGTCGAGCCTCGGCGGCGAACCGCTCGAGACTCGCGGAGCAGCCCGACGAGCAGGCTGCCATGACGTCGCTCCAGGTCGGCCAGCTGCGGGAACGTGGCGCGCAGGCTCAGCCGCTCGGGGTCGCCGCCGTAGATCCCGCGCACCAGGGGCTCGATCAGGCTGCGCGAGGCCTCTCGTCCCAGACGGCGGCGGAAGAACCCCGCCAGGGACTCGTCCGCCAGCCCGGCGCCGCGCGCGACGAACGGCTCGGTGAGCACCCGCAGCTTGGCGGCGGGAGAGAGGAGTCGCGTGCGGACGAGCGGCGCGAAGCGGGTCGGCACGAGCGAGGTGAGGCCCTCGGGCAGCGGGTGCAGCCGGCCGCGGCGGAGCATGAACGAGCCGCGCCGCGCCGGGTCCGTCGGGATCATCTCGCCCGCGAGCCCCAGCTCGGCGCACAGCTCGGCGGCGGCGGGCTTGCGCACGAGGAACGAGTCCGGCCCGGCCTCCAGCAGGAATCCCTCGACCTCCTCGGTGCGCACGACGCCGCCCCATCGGTCGGCGCGCTCGAGGAGCAGCGTCTCCACGCCCAGCCGCGCCAGGCGATGGGCGGCGGCGAGGCCGGTCACCCCGCCGCCCACGACCGCGACGCTCACGGTGCCGTTCATCGCGTGGTTTCGGACCGTGAGACCCCCACGCGCCCCGCGACGGTCTCGAGACGGAACGCGTGCACCGCCTCGACCACGGCTCCGACCGTCTCGGGCGAGGTCTGCGGGAGGACCCCGTGTCCCAGGTTGAAGACGTGCCCATGCCGGCCGCCGGCGGCCTCGAGGACGTCGCGCGCACGGGCGACCGCCTGATCGGCGGGCCCCAGCAGCGCCACCGGGTCCAGGTTACCCTGCAGCCGCGCCCCGGGCCCGAGCCTGCGCCACGCCTCGTCCAGCCGGACGCGCCAGTCCACCCCCAGCACGTCCGCGCCGGCCGAGTGCATCCGCTCGAGGAGCCCGGCCGTTCCCGTCCCGAAGTGCAGGACGGGGGCCCCCGCCGCGCGGGCCTGGGCGAGGGCGGCTCGGCTGTGGGGGAGCGCGTGGCGCTCGTAGTCGTCGGGGGAGAGGCTGCCCACCCACGAGTCGAACATCTGCACGGCGGCCGCACCCGCCGAGACCTGCGCGCTCAGGAAGGCGCCGCTGGTCTCGGCGAGCAGGCCCAGCAGGTCGTGCCACGCGTCGGGATGGCGCAGCATGAAGGTCTTGGTGCGCGCGTGGTGGCGCGACGGCCCACCCTCGATCAGGTAGCTCGCCAGCGTGAACGGCGCCCCGGCGAAGCCGATCAGCGGCAGGCCGTCGAGGGCGCGCGCGCTGCGTTCGACGGCCCGCAGGACGTGCGTCAGGTCTCTGGTGGGATCGATCGGGCGCAGGCCGGCCACGTCCCCGGGCGCCCGCACGGGGTTGTGGATCACCGGTCCCTCGCCTTTCACGAACTCGAGCCGCGCACCCATGGGGACGAGCGGGAGCAGGATGTCCGCGAAGACGATCGCCGCATCGAGCTCGAAGCGGCGCAGTGGCTGGAGCGTCACGTCGGCGGCGAGGGCGGGGTCGGCGCAGATCTCGAGCAGCGAATGGCGCTCCCGCAGCGCGCGGTACTCGGGCAGGTAGCGGCCGGCCTGGCGCATGAGCCAGACCGGGGTCCTATCCACGGGTTCCCCGCGGCAGGCGGCCAGGAAGCGCCCCGTGACGCCGGCTCGAGGCATCGGGGGCGGACGCGAATGTGCCTGGGGCCGCGACGCGGCGGGTGGGCTCAACGCGACCGGGCGCCGGCGGTCTCCGCCGCCCCCGGCTGCCGCGCCGGGCCGATCAGCACGGCGTCGCCGCGCACCTCGACGGGGTAGGTGGCGACGGCCGCGGTGGCCGGCGGGTCGAGCGGCAACCCGGTGCGCAGGTCGAAGCGCGCGTCGTGCCAGGGGCAGGTGACGGCCTGCCCGCGAAGCTCGCCCTCGCTCAGCGGCCCGCGCGCATGGCTGCACCGGTCGGCGATGGCGAAGAGCCGGCCCTCGACGTTGAACAGCGCCACGGCCTCGGCGCCCACGTAGACGAGCTTCCGGCCTCCCGGGGGCAGCTCCGAAGCCCGGGCGACCTCCACGAACCCGTCGGACTCGGCTTCCGCGTGCCGGCGCACGCCGTGGCCGACCCCGCCCAGTGCGTCGAGCGCCTCGCGCAGGTTGCACTGGACGCACGCGAAGGTGGGCGTGTCGCGCAGCGTGTACGACGAAGCGGGGCTCTCTCGCAGCTCGAGCACGAGATCCAGGAAGCGAGCCGGGTCGTCGCCCTCGAAGGCGACCACGAACTCCTGGTCGTCCAGCCCGTAGGAGTAGGTCGTGTTCAGCTTGATCTCCGGGTACTTCCGTCCCACCCGGATGTGGTCGTCCATCATCCGCTGCCGCTCCTCCATCGGCAGCGCGTACCAGGCGCGCGTCTTCACGAACGGATAGATGAACAGGCACCGGCCGCCACCCGGGTCGATCAGCGTGCGGTCGCCCAGGTGCTCGCCGATGTCGTAGATCGAGCGGCGGGTCATCGCGAGAAAGCTGTACGGGAGCGTCAGGTGCGGCCCGAGCGGCGTCGAAAGCACGGCCGTCGCGAATTCCTGCAGCACCTCCAGCCGCTGCGCCACCTGCCAGAGCAGGAAGTCGCAGTCGCCGCGCGTGCCGACCGTGCTGTAGGAGCGCAGCAGCATGCGACCGGAGAACGCCCGCACGGTCTCGAGGAACGCCGTCTTGCCGCGCTCGCGCTCCTCCGCGGGCAGACCCCGCCAGGCCGGGTCCATCCGGTAGAAGGCGTAGCGCACGAGCTGGCGCCGCTCCAGGGGGCGCCCCGCACCGCGCGCCTCCGCGGCGCCGCCGCGCGCATCCGGCTGCGGCCGCGCGCCGTTGCCGTCCAGCCGGGTGGGCGTCCGCGGGCTCAGGTCGCCCGTCTCAGCCATTCCGCAGCCTCCCTCGCGTGATAGGTCAGGACGAAGTCCGCCCCCGCGCGCTTGATCGATCCGAGGGACTCGAGCACCACCGCCCGCTCGTCCAGCCAGCCGCGAGCCGCCGCTGCCTTCACCATCGCGTACTCGCCGCTCACGTGATAGGCGGCCAGCGGCGCCTGCACGCGCTCGCGGACGGCGCGCACCACGTCGAGGTACGGCAGGGCGGGCTTCACCATCACCGCGTCGGCCCCCTCGGCGAGGTCCTGCTCCGCCTCCCGCAACGCCGCGCGCGCGTTCGGCGGGTCCAGCTGATGGCTGCGGCGGTCGCCGGTCGCCGGCGCGGAGCCGGCGGCCTCCCGGAAGGGGCCGTAGAACGCCGAGGCGTACTTCACGGCGTAGGACAGGATGGCCGTCTCGGCGAAGCCGGCGTCGTCCAGCGCGGTCCGGATCGCTAGCACCTGGCCGTCGGCCATCGCCGAGGGCGCCACCACGTCCACGCCGGCCTCGGCCAGCGCGACGGCCGTGCGCGCGAGGGTCTCGAGCGTCTCCTCGCGCGCCGGCACGCCATCGCGCAGGATCGCGCAGTGGCCGTGGTCGGTGTACTCGCAGAGGCAGACGTCCGCCAGGATCGCGAGCTCCGGCGCCGCGTCGCGGCACGCGCGAACGGCGCGCTGCACCACGCCTTCGGCGGCCCAGCCGCCGCTCGCCTCGGCGTCCTTCTCGGCGGGGATGCCGAAGAGGAGCACCCCGGGGATCCCGCGCGCCGCCAGCTCCTCGGCCTCGGCGGCGACCGCGTCCACCGAGAGCCGCTCGACTCCCGGCATCGCTCCGACGGGAGCGCGCCGGGGCCCGCTTTCCGCGACGAAGAGCGGCTGCACCAGGTCGTCGGTGGCGAGCCGCGTCTCACGCGCCAGACGCCGGAGCGCGGGCGTGCGGCGGAAGCGGTCCAGCCGCGCGCCGGCGGCGGCCGGCACGTCGGTCCTCGGAAATCCCGTCTCCATGCTCCTCACGTGCCGGAAGACACGCCGCGCGGCCGCCCGGCCGCTCCGGCGCCTGCTTCGAAGTGGCGCACGAGCGCTTCGACCAGCCCGGCGACCGTGGAGCGCTCGGCCACGGCGTCCACCCGCAGCCCCAGCTCCCGCGCCGCACGAGCGGTGATCGGCCCGATGCAGACGACGGCCGCGCTGGCCGGGACCCTCTCGTGGGCGGCGAGGAACCCGCGCACCGTGGAGGGGCTGGTGAAGGTCACGGCATCCACGGGCGGCTCGGCGCCTTCGCCGGCGTCGCCCCCGGAGGTCCGGGGGGCGTCATCGGGCGCCCGGTCCCGGTCGTCGGCCACGACAGTGCGGTAGGCGGCGACGTCGTCCACCGTCGCGCCCCGGCGGCGCAGTAGGTCGGGCAGCATCCGTCGCCCGATGTCGGCGCGCAGGAGCAGCACCGCGGCGCCCGCGGCGAGGGGCAGCCCGCGAGCGAGCGACTCGGCCACGTGGTCGCGCGGCACGAAGTCGGCCCGGACGCCGCGCCGCTCGAGCGCTGCGGCGGTGGCCGGTCCGATCGCCGCGACGCGCGGCGCCCCCGGCAGACGGCCGTGCTCTCCGTCCTCGAACCTCTCGGCGAGCCCGAGCTCCTCCAGGCGGCTCCACGCGTGACGCACGCCGTTGGCGCTCGTGAAGACCACCCAATCATACGCTCGGAGCGCCCGCAGCGCCCGGTCGAGCGGAGCGGGATCCTCGAGCGGCAGGATCTCGGCGCCGGGACGCAGGAGGGCGACGGCGCCGAGCCCGCGCAGCGACTCGAGCAGCCCCCCCGCCGCCGTCTCCGGGCGGGTCACGACCACGCGCCTGCCGTCCAGCGGCCGGGCAGCGGGTGCGGCGCCAGCCGGCTTCACGCCAGTGGCTCCACGAGCGCGACCAGCGTCTGCAGCGCCACCTCCAGTGCGCGGCCGTCCGGGTCGCAACCCGGATCGTACGCGGAGAGCGTCGCCGCGCGCACCGGCACGCTCCGCCGCACCTGGGTGAGCGCACGGGTCAGCTCGGCGGAGGTGAAGCCCCCAGCCGACGACCAGGGGTTGACTGGCGCCTCGCGCGCGTCGATCACGTCGAGATCGACGTGCAGGTACGCCGTGCTCGCGCGATCCGAGAGCTCCGCCAGCGCGCCTTCGAGCGCCGCCTCGGCGTCCGCCGCGGGCATCCCGCCCGGGATCCGGGCGATGCGGGAGTCCTCGAGGAGCCGCCGCTCGCCGGGGTCGAGGTCGCGCGTTCCGACGAGCAGGATGCGGCGCTCGTCCACGGGCGCGAAGCCCGGCAGCGCAGCCGCCAGCGCGCTCCAGCACCGACCCGCGGCGACGGCCAGCGCCATGCCGTCGAAGAAGCCGCTGACGGTCGTCTCGGGCGTGTTGAAGTCGGCATGCGCGTCGAACCAAACCACGGCGGGCTCGCCGCCGAGGGCGGCGAGGGTCCCGTGCGAGCTGCTGCAGTTTCCC
>JBHENL010000022.1:0-23748 GCA_046262075.1 Gemmatimonadota bacterium | reverse complement strand
CCTATCGGCAGGGGGCGCGCACGCTCCCCGGGCGCTACTACACGTCTCCCGAGGTGTTTGCCGAGGAGTCGGAGTGTATCTTCCGCCGCAGTTGGCTCTGCGTGAGCCGAGCGAGCGAGCTGCCGAAGCCGAGGTCCTACTTCCTCGCTTCTGTCGCGGGTGAGAGTGTGATCGTGCTCCGCGACGACGCGGGAATCTCGCGCGCCTTCTACAACGTCTGCCGGCACCGTGGCACCCGGCTTTGTGAGGAGGAGAGCGGCGAGCTGGGCCATTCGATCCAGTGCCCCTACCACGCCTGGACGTACGGCTTGGACGGACGCCTCATCGGTGCGCCGCACATGGACGGCGTCGAGGGATTCCACAGGCGTGACTACCCACTGCACGCCGCCGCTTTGGAGAGTTGGGAAGGCTTCCTGTTCCTCAACCTGAGCTTCGATCCCGAGCTCCTGTCCGAGAGCTTCGCCCCTCTCGCCGAGCGCTTCCGGCGCTTCGGTCTATCCGGGCTGCGCCCCTGGCGCCGGATCGAGTACGACGTCAGCGCGAACTGGAAGCTCCTCTTCCAGAACTACTCGGAGTGCCTGCACTGCCCGGTCATCCATCCTGGCCTCGTGAAGCGCACACCCTGGCGGAGCGGAGAGAACGATCTCGTTGAGGGGCCCTACCTAGGCGGCTTCATGACTCTGGCGCCGGACAGCGAGAGCATGACCGCGAGCGGGCACGCGTGCGGACCGCCGGTGGCCGAGCTCCCGGAGGAGGACCTCCGGCGGGTCTACTACTACTCGATCTTCCCGAACCTGCTCGTCAGCCTGCACCCCGATTTCGTGATGTTCCACATGCTCTGGCCCGTGGCGCCGGCGCGGACTCGGGTCGTGTGCGACTGGCTGTTCCATCCCGGCGCCTTCGAGTCCCCGGAGTGGAACCCCGAGGACGCGGTCGAATTCTGGGACGTGACCAACCGGGAGGACTGGAGGATCTGCGAGCTCAGCCAGGCGGGGATCTCGTCGCGCGCCTACGCCCCCGGCCCGTACTCGCCCCGCGAAAGCCTGCCCGCGGCTTGGGACCGCGAGTACCTGCGACGGCTCGGCGATCGCTCCGCGGGCCCGGAGCGAGAGGGCGCTCACGCCTTTTGACGTGCGGCGCTTTTCTGTTGACAGGTCCCGAGCTTGCTCGATGTTGGCGCCGATCGTGGGCTGAGAACTCTCCGTACCCATCGCTCGTCACTTCCCTGGAGGCCGCATGAACCGCGCTCTCGCTTTCGTGGCCGCGTCGCTGCTGGTCGTCTGCCTCGGCTCGGCCGCCGAAGCCCAGGACCGACCCTACACCGAAGAACCCGTGCTGCAGGTTTCATACATCCGGATCGAGCCCGGGATGTTCGACCGGTACATG
The DNA here is from genome assembly GCA_046262075.1 of Gemmatimonadota bacterium. Classification (GTDB taxonomy): domain Bacteria; phylum Gemmatimonadota; class Gemmatimonadetes; order JACCXV01; family JACCXV01; genus JBHENL01. The sequence goes on along the minus strand of JBHENL010000022.1, from coordinate 22,362 downwards.
AGCCTGCGCGATCGGGCCGAGCCGATCACGCGCGGTGTCCTGCAGAAGACCCCCGAGGAGGCGGCCCAGGCTTCGATTGAGCGCGAGGAGATGCGCGAGCTGGTGGGAGGCCGGCTCCTGCGGCAGCTCATCCTCAAGTAGGCCTTCGAGAGCAGACGAGAGCGGCGGGACCATGACCGCGGGAGTCCCCGCCGCTCTCGAGCCCGCGCCTCCCCCGGGACCGACTCTCCTGCGCGCGCTCGGGACCCGCGACGGGGCCCTGATCACGATCGGGTCGATCGTCGGCACCGGCATCTTCATCACGACCGGTGACATGGCCCGCTCCCTGCCGCACGCGGAGCTGCTGCTGCTCGTATGGCTGGCCGGCGGACTGCTCACGCTGGCGGGTGCCCTGACGTACGGGGAGCTCGGCGCGCTCTTTCCACGGGCGGGGGGCGTGTACCACTTCCTGAAGGAAGCCTACGGGCCGGTGCCGGGCTTCCTCTACGGCTGGGCGTGCTTCCTGGTCATCTTCTCCGGCGGGATCGCGGCCCTGGCGGTCGGCTTCGGCGAGTACCTGGGAAGCTTCGTGCCGTTCTTCTCGGGCGACAACGTGCTCGTCGCCGTGGGAGGAGACAGGGGTCCCTGGGTCGTGAACGGGCGCGGCGTGGCCGCGGCCCTGGCCATCGTGTTGCTCACCGCCATCAACGCCGCCGGTCTGCGCGAGGGGGCGGGCGTCCAGAACGTCCTCACGGCGATCAAGATCCTGCTGCTCGTCGGACTGGCGGCGTTGGGGCTCCTGCTGCCCTCGGCGGCGACGGGGACCCCGGTGGAATCGCCCGCCTCGGCGCTCACCGTCTCCGCGTTTGGCGTCGCGATGATCGGCGCGCTCTGGGCCTACGACGGCTGGTACAACCTCCCCATGCTGGCCGGTGAGATGAAGGAGCCGGCCCGCAGCCTGCCGCGCGGCCTGGCCCTCGGCACGGCGGCGGTGGTGCTGCTGTACGTGCTCAGCAACCTGTTCTATCTGCGGGCGCTGCCGATGTCCGCGGTGGCCGGGAACTCTCGCATCGCCGAGGCCGCGGGCGGAGCCGTGCTCGGCGCCGGCGGGGCGCGGCTGGTGTCGGCGGCCGTGGTGGTCTCCACCTTCGGCTGCCTGGCGGCGAACATCCTCGCGGGCTCGCGCATCTACCTGGCGATGGCCCGCGACGGCCTGTTCTTCCGCTCGTTGGCCCGCATCGATCCCGTGCACCGCGTGCCGGCGCGCAGCCTCTGGGCCCAGAGCGGCGTGGCGCTGGTCCTGGCGCTGTCGGGCTCCTACGAGCAGCTCTACACGTATGTCACCTTCGCCGTCGTCCTGTTCAACGCCGCCACGGGCATGGCGCTGTTCGTGCTGCGGCGCACGAGGGCAGACCTGCCGCGGCCGTACCGCGCCTGGGGCTATCCCGTGGTGCCGGCGCTGTTCGTGCTCGCCACCGCGGGTTTGGTGGTGAACACGCTGATCGAGCGGCCGGTGGAATCCGGGATCGGGCTCGCGCTCGTGGCGCTGGGGCTCCCGGCCTACGCATTCTGGCGATCGTCGCCGATCGCCGGCTCCACCGAGAGCGAGGTGGCGACCCGTGGCTGAGTCGTGGGATGTCGTGATCGTGGGCGGCGGCCACAACGGGCTGGTCGCCGCGGCCTACCTCGCCCGCGCCGGCCTGCGCGTACAGGTGGTCGAGCGGCGCGAGCTGCTGGGGGGTGCTTGCGTCACCGAGGAGGTCTTCCCGGGCTACCGCGTCTCGACCGCGGCCTATCTGTGCAGCCTGCTCCACGAGCGCATCGTCCGCGAGCTTGAGCTGCCGCGCCACGGCTATCGCGTCTACCCCAAGGACCCTGCGTTCTTCACTCCCTTCCCCGACGGGCGCCACTTCACGATGTGGCAGGACCGCCGCCGCACCTGCGAGGAGATCGCGAAGTTCTCTCACCGGGACGCCGCCGCGTATCCGGCTTACGAGGACTCGATCGAGCGACTCGCCAGGCTCGCCGAGAAGCTGCTGCTGACACCGCCACCGAACATCGTGCGCAACCGGCCGCGCGACCTCTTGCTGCTCGCCCGCCTCGGATGGGAGGCGCTGCGCATGGGAGAGGCGGAACGCGTCGGGCAGGTCGCGATCTTCACGCAGAGCGTGGCCGATTTCCTCGATCGCTGGTTCGAGTCCGAGGAGCTGAAGGTCACGCTCGCGACGGACGGCGTCATCGGCACGAACGGAGGCCCGCAGACCCCGGGCACGGCGTACGTGCTGCTCCACCACGTGATGGGGAAGGTGGACGGCCACCGCGGGCTGTGGGGGTTCGTGCGAGGTGGGATGGGGGGCGTCTCGCAAGCGATCGCCTCGGCTGCACGGGTCGCCGGCGCGGTGCTCCGGACGGGTGCCGAGGTGGAGCGGATCCTGGTCCGCGATGGGCGGGCGCGGGGCGTCGTGCTGCGCTCCGGACAGGAGGTGCGGGCGCGCGCCGTGCTCTCGAACGCCGACCCGAAGCGCACCTTCCTGGGCTTGGTCGGCGAGGCGCAGCTGGAGCCCCCCTTCGCCGAGCGGGTGCGTCAGATCCGGATGAAGGGAAGCTCGATGAAGATCAACCTGGCGCTGGCGGGGCTCCCCAGCTTCACGGCACTCCCGGGCTCTCGGCGCCAGCCGCACCACGGGGCGACCATCCACATCTGCCCGAGCATGGAGTACCTCGAGCGCGCCTGGGACGACGCGAAGCACGGCGCGCCCTCGCGCCGGCCGCTGATCGAGATGGCGATCCCCACCGTCTACGACGACTCGCTCGCCCCACCCGGTCGGCACGTCATGGGGATCTTCCTGCAGTACGCGCCCTACGACCTGAAGGAGGGGGGTTGGGCGAGCCGCCGCGAGGTCTACGCCGACCACGTGATGGACCTGGTGGAGGAGTACGCGCCGGGCTTCAAGGACCTGGTGCTTCACCGCCAGGTGCTGTCCCCTCCCGACCTGGAGGAGATCTACGGCCTGACGGGAGGGAACATCTTCCACGGCGAGATGAGCCCCGACCAGCTCTTCTCGATGCGCCCGGTGCCGGGCTGGGCGCGCTACCGCACACCCGTGCGGGACCTCTATCTCTGCGGTTCCGGCACGCACCCGGGTGGGGGAGTGATGGGAGCACCCGGCTACAACTGCGCGCGGGAGGTGATCCTCGACGCCCGCTTGCGCGAAGCCGGCTCGCGCGTGCGGGGGTGGCTGCGACGGGGCTGACCGCGGAATGTCCGGCCGGATCGGCGGGCTCTATACTTGCACGGTGCAATCGGCCCCTCACATGCAGGATCTCTGCCGGCGCTTCGAGATCCTGGCGGTCTATCTCTTCGGCTCGCGCGCCGACGAGGGCCTCCGGCGTCTGGGCGGCGAGCGAGCGCTGGCCCGCGGCGGCTCGGACCTGGACGTGGGGATCGTCTTCCGATCCTCGGACTTCTCCGCCGGCTCGCTCTCCCTGATCCAGATCGCTCTGGAGGACGCCTTCGACCCGCTGGCGATCGATCTCGTCCCGCTCCAGCGCGTGGATCCCCTCCTCGCCTTCGCCGCCATCGATGGTCACCGGGTGGCGGTGGCGGACGGCACGGCGGCGGGCTCGTTCGAGCTGGACGTCATGCGCGCGGCGGCCGAGCTGCTGCCGGTGCAACGCCGCCTCGAGCGCGACCTGTTCGGGGTGTCCACGACGCGACCCCGGGCGAGATCGACCTCAAGATCGTCGCCGACCGTCTGGCCCATCTGGAGCGCTGCCTGGCCGGTCTGCGCGTGATCCCGGCGGGCTCGCTCGAGATCTTCGTGGCGGATCCCCGGAACCCGGCGGCGGCCGAGTCCTTTCTCCGCCGCGGCATCGAAGCCCTCCTCGACGTCGCGCGGCATCTGCTCGCGAGAGGTCATGGGTTGGGGGCGCTCGAGTACCGAGAGGTCGCGCGAGCGGCGGCGGCAAAGGGCTTTCTCGCAGCCGAGCTCGCCGCCACCTTCGAGCAGATCGCCGGGTTCCGGAACCGGCTCACGCACTTCTACAGCGACGTGACGGACGAGGAGCTGTTCGCGGTCGTCAACGAACGGCTCGGAGACCTCGAGGCCGTCGGCGCCGCTTTGCGCCACGCCGCGAAAGAGCTGGTCCGGCGCGCTCCATCCTGAGGGCCCCGCCGCTCGAGCCTCTCCCGGCAACTCGTCTCGCAGCAGCCCGCGGACCCGCTCGCGCAGCTCCGGGCCGTCCTCGCACCCCTGTGCGACTCTCCGAGCGATCGTAGGCGCGCGCGCGTCGTCCCGTCAACGGTTCGGCGCCCTCACGTTGCGACCCTGGAGGGCCCGCTCGAGTGGGGCTAGACTGGATCCATGACGCAGCAGGTCGCAGGCGGGCTGCAGGCGGGGCTGGAGGCGTTCGAGCGTCGCGCGTGGCGCGAGGCGTTCGACCGGCTGCAGGCCGTCGATGCGAGCGAGCCGCTCGAGCCGTCCCACCTCGAGCAGCTGGCGGAGGCCGCGTGGTGGACCGGACGGCTGCAGGCGTGCATCGACACGCTCGAGCGCGCCTACGCGGGCCACGTGACCGCCGGAACCCGCCGGCGCGCCGCCTTCGTGGCCTGGCTGCTCGCCCGCGACTACGGCCACAAGCTCTGTCCCGCGCTGGCGTCGGGCTGGTTCAGCCGCGCCGAGCGGATCCTCGCCGAGGAGCCCGAGGGGCCGGAGCACGGGTATCTGGAGCTCGCTCACGCGGGGATCGCGCGCGGCCGCGGCGATCTGGATGATGCGCTCGCGCATGGCGCGCGCGCGTGCGAGATCGGTGGCCGCTTCGGGAGTCGCGACCTGCAGGCTCTGGGCCTGCACGACCAGGGCTACGTGCGCATCCTGCAGGGCCGCGTGCAGGAGGGACTCGCCCTGCTGGACGAAGCTACGGCGGCGGCCGTGGGCGGCGAGCTGGGCCCACGCGCGACAGCGGCGATCTACTGCAACACGATCACCGCCTGCCGCGACCTCGCCGACTTTCGTCGCGCCGGGGAATGGACCGAGGCCGCGAAACGCTGGTGCGACCGGCAGGCGATCTCGGGCTTTCCGGGAGTCTGCCGGATCCACCGCGCCGAGGTCTTCCGTCTGCGCGGCGCGTGGCGCGACGCCGAGGCCGAGGCGCGCCGGGCGTGCGAGGAGCTCAAGGACTTCGCCCTCGACGTGGCCTCGGAAGGCTTCTACGAGATTGGGGAGATCCGGCTGCGCATCGGCGACCTGGCCGGTGCCGCGCAGGCCTTCCATCAGGCCGATGAGCTGGGGCGGGAGCCCGAGCCGGGGCTCTCGATGCTGCGTCTGGCGGAGGGCAACGTCGAAGCCGCGGTCGCGGGCATCGGTCGGGCGCTGGCCGACGAATCGTGGGACCGCCTCGCCCGGGCCCGGCTGCTGCCCGCCGCGGTCGAGATCGCGCTCGCCGCGGGCGACCTCGCGGCCGGGGAGACCGGGGCCGCCGAGCTCGAGCAGGCGGCCACCACCTTCGGCACGCCCGCCTTCGAAGCGCTGGCGCTCGCCGCGCGCGCCGCCGTGCACCTGGAGCGCGAGGAGGCTGGCGCCGCGCTGCCCGCGTTGCGCCGCGCGCTCCGGCTCTGGCGGGAGCTCGAAGCGCCCTACGAGGCGGCGCGTGCACGGATGCTGCTCGGGCGCGCGTTTCGGATGCAGGGGGACGAGGACGCCGCGCGGCGTGAGCTGCAGGCGGCGCGGGGCGCCTTCGAGCGATTGGGGGCCGCGCTCGACGCGCGGCGGGCGGGCGAGCTGGCCGGGGCAGTCGCCGCCTCGGAGGCGCAGGCGTCGCTGCGCGAGCGGGGTCAGGCCGCCCGCACGTTCATGTTCACGGACATCGTGGGCTCGACGAGTCTGCTCGAGGCGATGGGGAACGAAGCCTGGCGCGACCTCCTGCGCTGGCACGACCAGACGCTGCGGGCTATCGTCGCCGAGCATGGCGGCGAAGAGGTGAGCCACACGGGCGACGGCTTCTTCGTGGGCTTCCGAGACGCGGGCGCCGCGCTGGACTGCGCGGTCGCGATCCAGCGGCGGCTCTCGGAGCACCGCCGCACGCACGGCTTCGCGCCTCAGCTGCGGATCGGCCTGCATCGGGCGGAGGCGATCCGCCGCGGGGTCGGCTACGGGGGCCTGGGGGTGCACGCCGCCGCGCGCATCGCGGCCCTCGCCGATGGCGGAGAGATCCTGGCGAGCGACGAGGCCGTGGCGGATGCCGGTGCCGCGCGCTATGCCGTGACGGCGGCCCGGGAGGTCGAGCTCAAGGGGCTACGCGAGCCCGTCAGCGTGGTGGCGGTGGATTGGCGCTAGGGCGGGGATCCTCGGGTGCCCCCCGGATCGCGGCGCGGATCGCCTCTCGGAACTCGGGCGTGTCGGCGTGGCCGTGCGCGTCGAGGGCGTGGAGCAGGGCAGCGCGGAAGAGGTCCTCCTCGTCACCCTGTAGCGTGAGGGTGCAGCCGCTCTCGCTGGGCCAGTCGAGGCAGCTGACCCTCCGGCGGCGCGGGCCGAGCGCCCGGCCCATGTCGAGGGCCTTCGGGGCCATGCGTGCTCCTGGGCGGAGAGCGGTCGGCGGCTTCACACCTGGACGAGGATGATCCTCTGCGGTCGAGGCGTCGAGCGTCGCGGTCAGGGGAACCTGCGCCGGGTTGCGAAGGCGCGGCAGGACCTTATCTTGGGCGTCCGCTTCGAGCGCCTTCCCGGGGCACGAAGCCTGCCTCTGGTCCCATCGTCTAGTGGCCTAGGACGCTGGCCTCTCACGCCGGAAACGAGGGTTCGAGTCCCTCTGGGACCACCAAACGACCCTGTACTTCGAATTGCCCTCACGCGACTTGTCGAAGCGGCCCAGCGGCTCCGTGGGTGAGCTGAAGCGCACCCGCGCCCGGGCCGGTCCTTCCACCGTGACCTCCTGCACCACTGCCTCGATCAGCTCCTTGCGCTGTCCCGCCTTGAAGCGCTCGAAGTAGTCGCGGGCTCTGCGCGACGAAGAGGGGTGCGTTGAACAGGATCTCGCGGTTGCGCGCGTCAATCAAGTTGCCGTTCGTGTCCACGATCAGGAGCAACAGGAACACGGCGAACTAGGACCACGTGGACCTGCGTCGGAACTGATAGACAGCTCAGACCGGACGATCTCCAGCCACTTCATCATGGTGATGCCTTCTAGCCGCAGCCTGAGACGGGCACGGCTTCTAGGTACTGCTGGCCGGGCGCGAGCCCTTTGGGTCGCGTGTGCGCGAGCTTCGCAGGAGGCCGGCATCCTATCAGATGTATCCGAACAGCGGCGGAAAGATGATCACGACGATCGCCGCCCACGCGGCGTACACCGGCAAGTAATCCGTTTGCCACCGTTCGATGGCCGTGAATGATCCGCGCCCTCTCAGAAAGCGGATGTAGAGCACGGCGGACCACGCCAGATTGACCAGGAGAATCACGTTTTCACCCAGGGCGGCCACGCGGTTCGGGCTGAAGCCGAACTCGGTGATGCGCGCGGCGATGGCCCACAGCGCTACCGCGTCGACCAGTAGCGCACTGACCACCAGCACGACCTGCAACACATCGAAGGCGCCGGGGGGCAACCGGGGGTCCCGCGCGGAGACGGAATAGAGCAGAAGCCCAAGGACCACTACCAGGAGCAGGTCGAAGGCGATGAGCATGTCCCGCTCGATGTCGACGCCGCGTCCGGTCCACAGCAGGGTCCCCAGAAACACGACCAGGACGGCAGTGAAAAGGGGTGTGAAGAGGCGCGCCAAGACGGGCGCCATGTTCTCGATCACGCTTTGCTTGGCCTCCACCAGCCAGGAGGCGACCACGACGGCACCGGCCGCTCCGCACGGCAGCAGCCACGACTCGAAGAAGGGCTCGACGTCGATCCCGATGGCCTGGAAGATCATCGTCATGAACCCCGTGAGGACGGCGCCGCCGAGGGCGATCAGCACGTAATAGATGAACAGCTCGCCCGAGAATCGAATGAAGTCCATGCGGCCCACGACCTGCCTCCAGCGGTCGCCGGCGTACGCGATACCCACCACCAGCCAGAGCACCATCGGCAGGTGCAGCGCCGTGAGCGCCTCGGTGTTGCCGCCCGGCGCAAAGGGATAGGCGTTGGCGAAGACGGCCGCCCCCGCGAACGCCACCGCCAGCCACCGAAGAGTGCCGGGGTCGAGCCGCCGTTTCCACGCGAAATAGCCGGTCAGCAGGGGCAGGACGAAGAAACTCAGGTTGCGGGCGTAGAAACCGGGGTGCGTGTCCAACTGAATTCCGAAGAGCGCCGGCACCTTGATGGCGAGCGCCGCGGCCACCGCGAGACAGAACGCGACGATGACGTCCTTTCGCGCCGCGGCCTGCGGCTCCCCGGTGTCGGAGGGGGACACTACGAGTTGCTTCCAGAGGCGGTCCGAGTGCTCGCGCGCGAACTCCCGCGAGAGGGCGTCGAGGTCGCCCATGCGCTTGACCGCTATCAGGAACGCCTCATCGGTGGCGAGCCCCGCGTCGGCCAGCACCGCGATCTGCTCGCGCAGGTGGTCCTCCAACTCCGCGACGTCGACGGAGTGGATCGCCTGCCGGCGCAGGAGGTAGCTCCGCCATTGGTCGATCTGCTCCTCGAGCGATACCGCGTGACCCGGAGCCGGCATCGCTCAGGCTCCCTGTAGAAGTGGCGCGGCTGACGCCGGGTGGCTGGCCGGCACGGGAAGGGAGAGCGCTCGCCAGATGCCCCGTAGCGTCGCGTCCACCGCTTGCCACTGCCTGCGTTCCTTGGCGAGCTGAGCCCGGCCCCGGGACGTGATCCGGTAGTACTTGCGACGGCGGCCGCTCGGGGCGACCTCCCAGCGCGCTTCGACGTAGCCGAGACGCTCGAGCCGGTGCAGAACCGGGTAGAGCATCCCGTCGGTCCACTCCATGCGCCCTCCGGAGAGCTCCCGAACTCGCTTGAGGATGGCGTAGCCGTAGCTGTCCTCGTCGGCCAGGATCGCCAGGACGATCGGGGTCGAGGAAGCGGCTATCAGGTCCTTGTTGATCTCCATGATTTCACGCGTCGCGACGGTGGTGGACTCGGCGTATACATAGCAGCATTATACATGACAGCGCTAGGTATGTAAGCCCGCAGCCAGTCCATCTGTCTCGCGCAGCACGAGCACGTCAGCCAACACACCCAGCGCCACCACCCAAGCAGCGCCGGGCTCCGCAGCTCCATACGCGCGCTCCTGACGCCACCGCCGCGGTCCGTGCGACACTCTCCAGATCGCCGAAGCGACGCTGGCGCCGGCCGAACTCCGCGACCGCCGCGCCAGCGCGTCGCCATCGAAGTCCGGCCACGCCACCTCGGTGAAGTACAGCTCCGCGTACGCGCTCTCCCACAGCAGGAATCGCTCAGCCGCTGCTCGGCGCCCGTGCGGATCAGCAGATCCACGTCCGGCACGGGCCGGTCAGAGGCCGGCTCCAGGTGCCGCGCGAGCTCCGCACGGCTGCGCGGAGCGTGCGCCGCCGCCCGCCCGATCGCGTTCCGCGACGAGTAATCGATCGCCAGCCGCAGGCGCAGCACGGTGCCCGCCGCCGTCGTGCGCTTGGCCGCCACGATCGCATCCCCGTTGGGGCCACCGATCGCTCACGCGCCCACCGACTCCGTCACGCGGCGCATCCAGTAGCGGAACCAGTTCTCGCCGAACGCGACGTAGATCCGCACCCGCACGCCGCGGCGCGCGAGGTCGCGCGCGTCCGCGCCGCGCACCCCGAGCAGCATCTCGATCGAGAATCCTCCGAGCACGGGTACCAGCGCTTCCCGCAACAGCGCATCGTGAGTCGCGAGGGCCAGGGCGGCGCCGGCGGCACGCAGCTGATGGGCGAGGCGCAGGAATGCGACATCTGTTTCGTGCCCCCACCTGTGCGCAACGGCGGCCGACTCGACGTAGGCGGCCCTTGACGAGCCGAATCGCGATGCCGGCCGCCGCCAGGCCTTCGGCATCGGCCGGGCTGCGCCGCAGGTTCGCCTGCAGCGTCGCGATCATGGGCGCGCCGGTCCGCGCCACCGCGGTCACGACGTCCAGGATCCGGTCGGTCCGAGCGGCGTCTTCGGCGCCGATCTGGAGGCGACGATCCTGCGGCAGCGTTCGGCGATCCGTTCCGCCTGCCGGCGGCAGAATTCGCTCGAGACGTCCAACCCGACGTGCGAGAGATCGAGCGAGAGATGAACCTCGCCCGGGAGCTGGTCGAGGGAACCGGCAAGCTGCACGAAGGGTCGGCAACCCTGGTGGCCGAGTCGGGGTCCCGCACCTGCGCGCCGCGCGTCACGGCCTTCAGCCGCGGCCGGCGCCCAGCACCGCGCCCGCGGCCCCGATCGCCTCCACGACCTGGTCGCTCGACACGTCCAGGTGCGTCACCGCGCGCAGGGTGGCCGGACCCATCGCTCCGACGCGCACACCGTGCTCCGCCAGCAGGCGCCCGGTGAAGAGCCTCGCGCTGGGGGCGGGCGGCTCCAGGTCGAAGAAGACGATGTTCGTCTCCACCGACTCCGGGTCGAGCCGGATCCCCGGCAGCTCGGCCAGCCCGGCGGCCAGCCGCCGCGCGTTGGTGTGGTCGTCGGCGAGGCGCTCCACGTGGTGCGCGAGCGCGTGCACGCCCGCCGCCGCGAGGATCCCGGCCTGGCGCATGGCGCCGCCGAGGCGCTGCTTCCAGCGCCACGCCTCCGCGACGAAGTCGCGAGAGCCGGCGAGGACCGCGCCCACCGGGGCGCCGAGGCCCTTGCTGAGATCGATCCACGCGGAGTCGAACGGCGCCGCGTGCGCGGAGGCCGGTGCGCCCGTCGCCACCACCGCGTTGAGCAGCCGGGCGCCGTCCATGTGCGTGGCGAGCCCGTGGCGGCGCGCCACCTCGCAGACCGCCTCCAGCCGCGCGATCGGCCAGCAGGCGCCGCCGCCCTGGTTCGAGGTCTGCTCGACCGAGAGCAGGCGGGAACGCGGAGACCAGCGCCCCGGGCCGCGCACGCCGGCCTCGACCTGCTCGGGCGTGAAGATGCCGCGCGGGCCCGCGAGTGCTCGGATCTGCGCCCCGCTGATCGCGGAGGGGCCGCCCGCCTCGTAGTTCAGCGGGTGCGCGGTCCGGTCCATCAGGATCTCGTCCCCGGCACGGCAGTGCACGGCAAAGGCGATCTCGTTGCACATCGTCCCGGACGGCAGGAACAGCGCCGCCTCCTTGCCGAGGAGCTCCGCGACGGCCTCCTGCAGCCGGTTCACCGTCGGGTCCTCGCCGAGCTGCTCGTCGCCGACCTCCGCCGCGGCGATGGCGCGGCGCATCGCAGGCGTGGGCCGGGTGACGGTGTCGCTGAAGAGGTCGATGCGCACGGCGGGCTGCATGATCGGTGCGCGAGCTTCGCGCCGCGCCGGCGGCGGCGTCAAGCGCGACGGAACGTCGCGCGTCGGGAGGCCCTGCGTTGCGGAGCGCGACGGCGAGTTCCGCGAGACGCCGGGGCGCACTTGACGCTCTCCAGGGGCGCGGTTAGACTCGGCGCGGCTTCCAGCCCGACCTCCCGAACCTCTCCGAATCCGACGTGGACGCAGCCAGCGCAGGCAGGTCGGGTCGCGTGTTTCCGCCGCCGGCGCGGATGCTCCTGCGCTGGATGGTCCCGCTCTCGCTGGCACTCGGCGCCGCGGGTTGCGGCTCGGCGAAAGCCGCCCCCGAGCAGCCGATCGAGTTCCCGCACGACGTCCACGCCGGCACGTACAAGATCCCCTGCCAGTACTGCCACAGCAGCGTCTCGAAGAGCCAGTTCGCGGGCATCCCGGCGGTGGGCACGTGCATGGGCTGCCACCGCATCACGGCGCGCGACAAGCCGCGCATCCAGCAGCTCGCGACCTACTGGCAGGAGGAGAAGAGCATCCCCTGGACGCGCGTGCACGACCTGCCGGACTTCGTCCAGTTCACGCACCAGCCCCACATCCGGGCGGAGGTGGCGTGCGCCGACTGCCACGGCGAGGTGCAGACGATGGAGGCCGTGAAGCAGGTCGAGCCGCTCACGATGGGGTGGTGCCTCGACTGCCACCTCGAGCGCGAGGCGTCCACCGACTGCCTGACCTGCCACTTCTGATCCGCGGATCCGACCGGGTCCGGTGCGCGGGAGCCGCGCGCGGCGTGACCCTGGGGAGAGCATGGAGCGCAGAGACTTCCTGAAGATCGCCGGCGTGACCGGCGCGGGCGCCACCACCTTCGGCTGCTCGCCCAAGGCGACGGAGAAGCTGATCCCCTACCTGGTCCCCCAGGAGGAGGTCGTCCCCGGCGTCGCCACGTGGTACGCCACCGTCAGCAGCGAGGAGCCGGAGGGGCTGGGCATCCAGGTGAAGACGCGCGAGGGGCGGCCGATCCTCATCCAGGGAAACCCCGCGCACCCGCTCTCGGGCGGGGCCGTCTCGGCGATCGCCCAGGCTGGGCTGCAGGGGCTCTACGATCCCGACCGGGTGAAGGGCCCCGCCGTCCGCACGTCGGCCGAGCGGTTCCGTGCCGTGGGCTGGCCGGCCGCCGAGCGGCTGCTCGAGCGGAAGCTCTCGACGGCTGCGGGCGGCGTCTACTTTCTGGGCGGGCAGACGACGGGCAGCCTCGACGCACTGCTGGACCGCTGGCTCTCCGCCTTCGGCTCCCCGAACCGGGTGGCGTACGAGCCGTTCGCCTACGAGCCCGTGCTCGCCGCGAACCGCCTCGTGCTCGGCCAGGAGGCGATCCCCACCTACGACATCGCCCGCGCGCGCTACCTCATCTCCTTCGGCGCCGACTTCCTCGAGACGTGGGTCGCGCCGACGTTCTTCGCGCGCGGCTTCTCCGCGATGCACGCGTTCCGCGACGGCCGGATGGGCAAGTTCGTGCACGTGGAGCCGCGGCTCTCGATGACCGCAACCCGGGCGGACGAGTGGCTGGCGCCGCGCCCCGGAACCGAGATGCTGGTGGCCCTGGCGATGGCGAACGCGCTCGGCGGCGACGGCGGTGGCGCCTCGGGCGTGCCGCTGGGAGACTACGCGCCGGAGGCCGTGGCCGAGCGCACCGACGTGCCCGCGCAGACGATCCGCCGCATCGCGCGCGAGTTCGCCGCCGCGCGGCCGAGCCTCGCGCTCGGGAGCGGGGTCGCGAACACCCATCGCAACGCGACCGCAACCTGGGCCGCGGCGAACGTCCTGAACCAGGTCGCGGGGAACGTCGGCGAGACGGTGCGCTTCGGGCCCAACTTCCACGTCGGGCGCTCCGACACCTATCGGGCGATGGAGGAGCTCGTCGGGCGCATGCGCGACGGCCGGGTCCAGGTGCTGCTCGTCCATGGCGCGAACCCCGTGTTCACGCTGCCTCCCGCGCTCGGGTTCGCCGAGGCGCTGCGCAACGTGCCGTTCAAGGTGAGCCTCTCGACCTTCTACGACGAGACGGCGGCGTACGCGGACCTGCTGCTTCCCGCGAGCCATGGCCTGGAGAGCTGGGGTGACAGCGAGGTCGTCGACGGGGTGCGCGCGCTCCAGCAGCCGGTGACCCCTCCGCTCTACGACACGCGCGTGCTCGGCGACATCCTGCTGCGCAGCGCGCACGCCGCCGGTGTGGCCGGCGACCTGCCCGAGGACTTCTACACGTTCCTGCGCCAGCAGTGGGGTGCCGCGGCCGGGGGAGATGCTGCATGGACCGCCGTCCTCAGCCGCGGCGTCGTCGTGGGAGGCGCCCCGGGCCCCGCCGCCGCTCCGGCGCCGGCGGCCGCGGGGGCCGTGCCAGGTGCGGCGGACCCGCTCGGCGTGGCGCGCCCCGACCCGTCGGCCGCACGCACGGCGCCCGCGCCGGCCGCCGTGACGGCCGCGGCGGACACGCTCGCCGCTTCCGCGCGTGCCGCGGGGCCCGCTCCGGCGTCGCTCCCGACCGCGCCGGGCCGGCCCGCGCGGAGGGCGGCGACGTTCGCGGCGGCGACCGCGGCGAGCGCGGGGCAGGCCGCCGGCGGCCCCGCTCCCACGCAGCGCGCTCCGGCTGCCGCACCGCAGGATACCACCGCAACCTCCCCGGTCGCCGCGCCCCAGGACACCGCCGCGCTCTCTCCGGTCGCGGCGTCTCCGGATGGCGTGCCGACGCCGCCCGCCGCCGCGCCCCAGGGCCCCGGCGCGTCGGCAGATCTGGTGTTCCAGCCGGCGGAGTTCGATGGCGACGAGGACGGCCTGTACCTGATGGCTGTCCCCACGATCATGTTCCACGACGGCCGCGGCGCCAACAAGCCGTGGATGCAGGAGCTGCCGGATCCGGTGAGCCGCGCCGTCTGGGGGTCGTGGGTCGAGATCCATCCGGACACCGCGCGCCGCCTGGGCGTGCGGGAGGGCGATGCGGTCGAGCTCACCTCGCCGTACGGGCGCATCACCGTCCCGGCCTTTCTGTATCCGGGGATCCGCCGCGATACGGTGGCGGTGCCGATCGGGCAGGGACACTCCGAGTACGGGCGGTTCGCGAAGAACCGTGGCGCCAACCCGATCGTGCTGCTCCCGCCGGACGTGGAGCCGCTCTCCGGGGGGCGGATCTGGTTCGGCACGCGCGTGACGCTCTCGCCGGGGGCGGCGGGCGAGGCCGACACGCGCCTGATCGAGCTCCAGGGCAGCCCGCACCAGTACTCGCGCGGCCTGTCGGCGGCGCTCTCGCTCCCCGAGGCGCGCGAGGTGACGGAGCACCCCGAGGTCTCCGAGACGGCGAAGCTGATGGAGGAGATCGTCGCGGATGCGGCGCCGGAGAGCCCCTACCGCTGGGGGATGACGATCGACCTCGCGAAGTGCGTCGGCTGCGCGTCGTGCGTGACGGCCTGCTACATGGAGAACAACGTGGCCACCGTCGGACCCGACGACTGTGCCAAGGGCCGCGAGCTGGCGTGGCTGCGGATCGAGCGCTACTGGGACGAGCCCGACGAGGTCGAGGAGACGGGGGAGTTGCGCGTGCGCTACCTGCCGATGCTCTGCCAGCACTGCGGCCACGCCCCGTGCGAGCCGGTGTGCCCGGTGTACGCCGCCTACCACAACCCCGAAGGCTTGAACGCCCAGGTCTACAACCGCTGCGTCGGCACGCGCTACTGCGCGAACAACTGCCCGTACAAGGTCCGCAAGTTCAACTTCTTCGAGTACACCGCGGCGGCGCCCCTGAACCTGCAGTACAACCCCGACGTGACCGTGCGCAGCAAGGGCGTCATGGAGAAGTGCACGTTCTGCGTGCAGCGGATCCGCGACGCGAAGCTGCGGGCGCGGGGCGAGGGACGGATGGTCGGCGACGGCGAGGTGGTGACCGCCTGCCAGGCCGCCTGTCCCACGGGGGCGATCGTGTTCGGCAACCTCCGTGACCCGGCGTCGCGCGTCCGCCGCGAGGCCATGTCGGGGCGCGGCTACAGCGTGCTCGCCTCGCTGAACACCCATTCGGCGATCACCTACCTAGCCGACGTCGTGAACACCACGCGCCCGCTGCGGGAGAGCGTGGGGCACGGCGAGCGGGAGCCGTCGCACGGTCCGCTGACGGACGAGAAGGAGCGGGCAGGCGGGAAGCGCCCGGCGGCGGGCACGCCGGCGGGCGCCGGTGGGAACGGGGGGCACTGACGTGGCGACGCTGGCGCCCGAGGTCGCGAAGGTACGGGCGTTCTCGCGGATCAACCGCGACGTCCTGAGCACGCTGGCCCCTCCGGGGCCGGCGTGGATGGCCATGATGGCCGTCGTCCTGCTCGTGCTCGCGTTCGGGATCGTCTGCCTGATCTACCAGATCCGCACCGGCCTGGGCGTCACCGGATACGCGAACTCGGTCTACTGGGCCGTCTACATCACCAACTTCGTCTTCTGGGTCGGCATCGCCCACTCGGGCACGCTGATCTCCGCGATCCTCTTCCTCTTTCGCTCGCGCTGGCGCACGACCGTCTATCGGGTCTCGGAGATGATGACGGTCTTCGCGGTCATGACGGCCGGGCTCTTCCCGCTGATCCACCTGGGAAGGATCTGGAAGTTTTATTACCTGCTGCCCTACCCCAACAGCCGCCAGCTCTACCCCGACTTCCAGTCGCCGCTGATCTGGGACACCTTCGCGGTGAGCACCTACTTCACGATCAGCGCCACCTTCCTGTTCATGGGCCTGATCCCCGACCTCGCCGTGGTCCGCGACGCGGCGACGCCGGGCACCTGGCGGCACAAGCTCTACACGATGCTGTCGCTGGGGTGGCAGGGGACCACGCGGGAGTGGCGCCACTTCAACCGCGGCTACCTCTTCCTCGCGGCTCTGGCCACTCCGCTCGTGCTCTCCGTGCACTCCGTGGTTTCGTGGGACTTCGCAGTCGGCCTGGTGCCCGGATGGCACTCGACGATCTTCGCCCCGTACTTCGTGGCCGGGGCCATCTTCAGTGGTGTGGCGATGGTGATCACGCTCGTGGTCCCGATGCGAAAGTGGTTCGGGCTCGAGGATTACCTGACGCGGAACACGTTCGACAACATGGCCAAGCTGATCGTCCTGACCTCTTCGATCGTGACGTACGCCTACCTCGTGGAGTTCTTTCTCGCCTGGTACAGCGGGAGCCCATTCGAGCGTGGAACGTTCTGGGACCGTGTCTCGGGCGACTACTGGTGGGCGGGCTAGATCATGCTGATCTGCAACTCCGTCGTGCCGCTGGTCTGCTGGTCGCGCAAGGTCCGGCGCTCGTTCGCCGCCATGTTCGTGGTCTCGATCTTCATCAACATCGGCATGTGGTTCGAACGCTTCGTGATCATCGTGCAGTCGCTGCAGCACGACTTCATGCCCTCCGCCTGGGGCCCGTACGTGGGACCGACGTGGGTGGAGTACGGCATCACGGCGGGCTCCTTTGCGTGGTTCCTCATGTACTTCCTGATCGGCGTGAAGCTGCTGCCCGCGATCTCCATCAACGAGGTGAAGGAGATGCCGCCGCAGCCGCTCCTGGAGAGCGCGTCGTGACGGAGCTGCAGCGCCGGGATTCCGTCGTGCGCGCCGCTCCGGAGCGCGGACCGATGCCGGGCCCCGCACCCGAGCGCGGGCTGCTCGGCCTCTTCGCGGACGAGGAGGCCGCCGCCCACGCCATCCGGGCGCTGCGCGAGGCCGGCTTGAACGGCATCACGGGCTTCTCGCCGGTCCCGCCGCACGAGATGCTCGAGGAGCTCGACGCGGGCACGGCCCCCAGCCCGGTCCGCCGCTTCACCCTGATCGGAGGGATCATCGGCGTCTGCTGCGGGTTCGCGATCGGGGCGTACACCGCCGTGGCCTACGGCGCGACGCCGCTGGTGGTCGCGGGGCGGCCGCTGGTGGCATGGCCGCCCTACGTCATCATCATGTTCGAGCTGATGGTCCTGCTGGGCGGGCTCGCCACGTTCGTGGGAGTGCTGGTGAACGGCCGGCTGCCGCGCGCGGGCGCACGGCTGGAGTACGCTTCCGAGTTCACCGGTGATCGCTTCGGCGTGTTCGTGGCGGCGGACGATCCCGCGCGGGCGCGCGACGTCCTTCAGCGCAACCATGCGGTGGAGATCCGCGAGGTGCATCCCTGAGGCCGGGGCGTCGCAGCGTAGCAGGTCGGGGCGCCGCGGGCGTGCTCCTCGCCTGGACGGTGCTCTTCGCCGGCTACGGCTGCCCGTGGTTCTCCAACATGGCGGACCAGCCCAGCGTGCAGACGTTCGAGCACGAGCCCCGGCCGACGATTCCCGGCACCGTACCCGTGGGCTACGAGCTGCCCCCGGCGGTCTCCTACGAGGCGGCGAACGCGCTGGCCAACCCCGTTCCGGCCTCTCCCGCCACTCTGGAGCGGGGCGAGCAGCTCTATGCCACGTACTGCGCCGTCTGCCACGGGGCCGCGGGCGTGGGGGACGGTCCGGTGGTGGAGAAGTTCCTGCGCCCGCCGACGCTGATGGGCGCATCGCGCGGGTACACCGACGGCTACATCTACGCGCTCGTCACGAACGGCCGCGGCAACATGCCGAGCTACAACCGGATGTCGCCGGTCGAGCGCTGGGAAGTGATCCACTACCTCCGCCGGCTGCAGTCGGGCGGCGCCGCGGGCGCGGCGCCCGCTGCGGATACCTCCGGCACGCCGGCGGCTCCAGCTCCGGCGGCGGCCGCCGCGGACACCGGCTCCTGATGGACCATCCCTCGCAGGTCCCCACGCTGGCGGCGGCTCCCACGGAAGCACAGGCACGGGAGGAGATCTTCTCCCGCACGGCGTTCGCCGCGCCCGCCTGGCTGGTCCCGCTCTTCGCCGTCCTGGCGATCGTCGGGTTCGGCTGGTTCACGTTCCGGCTCGTCTCGGGAGAGGATCCCCACCCGTGGCGGATCTACCTGCAGAACCTGATGCTCTTCATGGGCATCGCGCAGGGGGCGGTCATCTACACCGTCGCCATGAACCTGGCCAAGGCGAGGTGGAGCCGCCCGGTGCGCCGCCTGGCCGAGGCGTTCGTGCTCTTCCTGCCCCTGGCCTTCCTGCTCTCGCTGCCGCTGTACTTCGTGATGGAGCACCTGTGGCCCTGGGTCACGCACCCGGTGGAGCAGAAGGCGGCGTACCTGAACGCACCGTTCTTCACGGCGCGCGGCGTGGCGGGCATGCTCATCCTGTTCACGCTGAGCCTGTACTTCGTCTACCTGTCGGTCCGGGCGGACGCCGTGCTGCTGCGCGAGCGCGCCTCGGGATGGCGGCGTGACCTGTACGAGCGGCTCTCAGCCGGCCGGCGCGGGGACCAGGAGGAGCTGGTCCGAATCCACGAGAGGCGCTCGCTCGTCGCGCCCATCCTCGCCGTCGTCTACGCCGTCACGTACAGCGTCTTCGCCTTCGACTTCCTGATGTCGCTCGACCCGCACTGGTACAGCACGCTCTTCGGCGCCTGGATCTTCATGAGCGCCTTCCTCTCGGGCATCGCCGCGACGAGCGTCCTGGTGGCCTCGGTTCCGCGCTGGCTCGGGCTCGAGCGCTACTACGTGCCGACGCATCTGCACGACCAGGGCAAGATGACGTTCGCGTTCTGCGTGTTCTGGGCCTACCTGACGTGGGCGCAGTTCATCGTCATCTGGTACGGCAAGATGGCCGAGGACTGGCCCTACGTGCTGCTCCGCGCCCAGCAGTATCCCGTGGCGGCACTGGCGATGATCGCCTGCGTCTGGTTCATCCCGTTCATCGGGCTCCTCGGCGTGGCCCCGAAGCGGAACCGGGTGACGCTGGCGCTCTTCTCCGGCATCATCCTGCTGGGGCAGTGGCTGCAGTACTGGGTCGCGATCGTGCCCTCCCTGGCGCCGGAGACCCGCTCCCCGCTGGGTCTCGACGAGCTGCTGATCACGTTCGGCTTCGCGGGTCTGTTCGGCCTCGCGACGGTGCTCTTCCTGCGGGCCTTCCCCGCGCTCGACACGCGGGAGGCCCACCTCGTCAGGCCCTACCGCCCCGTCCAGCCGCACCCTTGATCCAGCGGCTCCTCGGGCGCAGCCCTGCGGAGCCGCAGTTGCTCTGTCTCCGTCCGGATGGAGGGGAGTCTCGGGAAGGCTCGCTCGGCTAGAAGACACGGGTGAGGCCGAGCTCGAGGGCGCCGGTCTCGAAGCCGTCACGCGCGAGCCCGGCGGTAGGCGGCGTCGGCCCAGAAGGCGCCGAGGCGCGCCCGAGAGCCGAAAGCGAGCTCGGTGAGGATCTCGTTTCCGACGTCCTCGTCACCGAAGCTCGTCCGCACCTCCCCGCCCACCACGAGCCGGTCGGGCACAGCCGCCAGCTCGGCCACGAGACCGATCCTGCCCTGGTCGTCCTGCTCGCCCGCGCGTATCGGGCTTCCCAGGATCAGGAAGGCAGCCTCGGCGCCGACGTCGAGATCCCCGCGGCGCCAGGCGACCAGCAGGGCCGCCGAGGCGTCCGTGACGTCGCGGCCGAGGCCGCTCTCGTTGCCGGCTACGGGCAATCCGACGCCGACTTGCACTCCGGTCTGGAGCGGCGCCTCAGCGGCCCTGCCCAGCCGGACGCGCAACGCGAGAGCGGGGTCCGCGGCGTCGCGCGTCCCGTCGCCCTCCAGCTCGAGGGCCTGGGCGAGCGGGGCCGTGTCATCGGCTTCCTCGATCGAGAGGTGCTGCCAGCCGACGCCCTCGAGCCGGGCTTCCACACCGTCGGCGAGCCCCACCGCCAAGCCGCCGCGCGCCGTCAGGAGGTCTCCCCCGAGACCGGAGAGGGGGAGCCGGGTGCCGGAGGTGAAGCTCGCCCCCGCCTCGATTCGAACGGCCCGGCGCGGGAGCGTGCGTGCGCGCGCCGTGACGAAGGGCCGCTGGGCGTCCGCCGTCGCGCGCGACCGGTGCTCGGCCGCCTCCGGCGGCCGCTCCTGAGCGGCGGCGGTTCCGATCCCGAGGCTGGAAACGGCGCAGAAGACGGCCAATGGGAATGCCGCCGGCTTGACAGCCGTAAGTAGGACGCGTAATTGGGTCAACGAGATCCGATCGAGACGCGCGAGAGGAGGAGCCTCCCGCGGGGAAGGAGCGCGTGTGACCAGCCGCCGACAGCAGATCCTCGAGGCCTTCCGCAAGCGGCTGCACCACTACGGATACGACAAGACGACGATGGCCGAGATCGCGGCCGACTTGGGGATCAGCGTCGGCACGCTGTACCTCGAGTTCGACAGCAAGGAACATATCCTCGCGGGGCTGATGGAGGAAACGGTGCGCGGCTTCGAAGAGGCGTTCCGCCTCATCCTTGAAGCTCCGTCCGCGGCGCCAGACAAGCTCCGCGACCTGCTGTTGACCCGCGTCGAGCTGTCGGATCGCTGCTGCCGCGAGGGTGCCCACGCGGGCGAGATCCTGCTGCCGGGCGCCGACCGGTGCCGCCGGGTGGGCTCCGAGAAGGAAGCCCGCTTCCTCGCTCTGCTCGAGAGCGTGGTGGCGGGCGGGGTCGAGGCGGGAGAGCTGGAGAGCGCCGACCCCGCGGCGACGGCACGGGCGCTGCGAGACGCCATCGCCGTGTATCTGCCACCTCAATCCCTGGAATGCGCCAGCGAAGACCTGCTCGCCAGGGCGGAGTCACTCGTGAACCTGCTCGTGCGGGGTCTGCATCCGCAGCTGGTGCGGACCGCGTGAGGCCGTTTTTTTTGACTCTGGGCTGAACATTGTAATAGATTGTTCATCGTTCCGCCGTTCGTCCCCCCTGTGACCACATGTATGGATGCGCCTCGCGACGAACAGAGCGCAACGACGCACGCCGGCGACTGGACCGAGGAACTTCCAAAAGCGGGAGAGAGGCCGATGGCCGTAGCAGAGAGACTCGACTTGATAGATCGGCAGCACCGTGCCGCCCTGCTCCAGGAGGCGCTGCGCCTCACCCATGGGAACGAGAGCGAGGCCGAGGATCTGGTCCAGGAGACGCTCCTGAAGGCGTTGCGGCACCACCGGAACGGGGGGGACATCCGCGAGCGCAACCGGCGCTGGCTCGTGACGATCCTCACGAACACCTACATCGACCGCTACCGCCGGCGGGCGGTCCGTCCCGCCGAGTTGCCC
The DNA here is from genome assembly GCA_046262075.1 of Gemmatimonadota bacterium. Taxonomy (GTDB): domain Bacteria; phylum Gemmatimonadota; class Gemmatimonadetes; order JACCXV01; family JACCXV01; genus JBHENL01. The sequence goes on along the minus strand of JBHENL010000022.1, from coordinate 901 downwards.
TTCGACCTGCTCGAGGGGGTGGTCGCTCCCGCCGCGTCGGCCACGGCCGCACCGGAGGCGGTCGTCGCCACCCGAGGGTTGTCCTGGGACGAGCAGCGCGAGCGCTTCCGTATCGTCTTCTCGGACGAGGTGCTGTGCGCACTGGGACGGCTGCCGGAGGTGTTCCGCTCCGCGGTGCTGCTGACCGACGTGGAGGGTCTCTCGTATCAGGAGGCCGCCGACCGGTTGAGCGTTCCGCTCGGCACCGTGATGTCGCGGATCCATCGCGGTCGGGCCCGCATGCGCCACTCGCTCACCGCTCCCGGGTCGCCCTGCCTCAACTGATCGCGAGCCCATCGGTCGCGCCGACTCGCCCGCGGTTGACACGGTGACCGGCCGAAAATAGCCTCGCTCGATGCCGCTCCCCGACACGCTGCGCGAGGCGCTGGTCTGGCTCGCCGTCTCGGTGTTCGCCGCGACACAGGCGGCGCTGCTCACCCTAGCCGTTCGCGCGCCGCGCCCTGCCGCGGGCCGGCTGAGCCGCGCCGCCGACGTCGCGCTGCTGGCCGTGAGCGCGTCGCTCACGGCGATCCTGCTCGCGATCTGCGCGCGCGTGGTGCTCGAAGCGCTCTGAAGAGGGGCCCGCACTTGACCCTCCCTCGGGGCGACGGCAGATTTCCGGCGGCCTCCCCACTCGACAATCTCGCCGAGCTCGCTGCAGAGAAAGGACCTATGGCCGTCCGTCGCCGCAGGCTCTTCCGGTGGTCCTCGCTCGCTCTGGTGGCCCTCTCCCTCGGCCTCGCCGCCTGCACGGAAAACTATCCACGCTCCTCACTCGCCCCCGCCTCCGACTTCGCGCGCATCATCGACGACCTGTTCGAGACGATCACGTGGTGGGGCGTGGCGGTGTTCGTGCTGGTGG
>JBHENL010000021.1:0-25913 GCA_046262075.1 Gemmatimonadota bacterium | reverse complement strand
CGCTCGAGCATCGGGGAGTCCGAGATCAGGACCGCGTCGGCCGCCAGCCAATCGCGGTTCTCGCGCAGGAATCGGCTCAGGCTCGGGCCGCCGATCTCCTCCTCGCCTTCGACGACCACCTTCACGCGACACGGCAGCCGTCCTCGAGAGCGGAGCCATGCCTCGAGCGCCCGGACGTGCAGCCAGACCTGACCCTTGTCGTCCACCGCGCCGCGGGCGTAGAGCTCCCCGTCCCTCACCGCCGGCTCGAAGGGGGCGCTGTCCCAGAGCTCCACCGGCTCCTCGGGCTGAACGTCGTAGTGGCCGTACAGCAGGAGGGTGGGCCCCCCGCCGCGCAGGTCCTCCGCATAGACGATCGGGTGCCCTTCGGTCTCCTGCACCTCCACCCGGGGGAGTCCCGCCTCGCGGAGCGCGGCAGCCAGCAGCTCCGCTGCGCGGCGCACGTCTCCCGCCCGGCGTGGGTCCGTGCTCACGCTGGGGATGCGCAGGAACTCCTCGAGGCCCCGCAGCGACTCCTCGCGGTGATCCTCGAGCCATCGAATGGGGTCCGGCATTTCGATCTCCTGTGACGCGTGGGAATCCGCGGAAGCCTTGTCACAACCCTACCTGATAATTAATCTTTAGGTGAGCCTAAACTTTTCTTTCCCTGGAAACATGCCTTCGACCGCGATCAGCACCTCAACCGGCGACTACCTGAAAGCAATCTACCAGCTGGGCGACTCCGACGCGTGGGTCAGCTCCTCCGCGCTCGCCCAGCACCTGGGCGTCTCCGCCCCCGCCGCCACCGGCATGACGCAGCGGCTCGCCGAGCAGGGCTACGCGACATACGTCCCCTACCGCGGCGTGCGGCTCACCGACCGGGGGCGAGACGCCGCGCTCGAGCTCCTCCGCCACCACCGGCTGCTCGAGCTCTACCTGGAGCGTGCGCTGGGATACTCCTGGGACCGCGTGCACGACGAGGCCGAGAAGCTCGAGCACACGATCTCGGAGGAGCTCGAGGATCGCATCGACGCAGCTCTCGGCCATCCCACGGAGGACCCGCACGGCCACCCCATCCCGCCGAAGAGCGGGCTGTATCGGGAGGAGCCCGTGCAGAGCCTCTGGGCAGCGCGCGGCGAGGAGCTCGTCGTGCGCCGCGTGAGCGACCGTGATCCCGAGGTGCTGCGCTATCTGGACGCCATCGGCGTCCGTCCCGGCGTCGGGCTGCGGGTCGTGCGGCGAGCGCCCTTCGACGGTCCCCTCACGATCGTGATCCAGGAGCCGGCGGGTGCGCCCGAGCACGCGCTCGGCGAGCGCCTGGCGCGACAGATCTTCGTGGCGCCGACGCATCCGGAGCCCCGCTCGTGAGCAGGCCCACGCCGAAGGCGGGCCTCGAGGTTTCCCGCCGCGATCTGCTTCGCGCGGGCGCGGCCGGTGCCCTCGGCATCGCCGGCTCCGCCGCGCTGGCGAAGCTCGGCGGCATCCAGCAGGAGACCCCGGTGCCGCGGCTGCGCCATCCGGGTGAGATGGAGGGGCACGGGCAGCTCGCCACGGTGGGCGACGTCGACACGCGACTGTTCGACCCGTTGCGCTTCCTCGAGCACTTCGACCGGGGGCGCGCGACCACGCTGCCGGACGGACGGACCCTGCGCCAGTGGACGATCATCGCGGCCGACCGGGAGATCGAGGTGGCTCCCGGGGTCTTCTTCCCGGCCTGGACGTTCAACGGGAGCGTACCGGGGCCCACGTTCCGCTGCACGGAGGGCGAGCTGCTGCGCTTCCGCTTCTTCAACCAGGGCACCCACCCCCACACGATGCACTTCCATGGGATCCACGCCCCCGCGATGGACGGCGTCTTCCCGCAGGTCGATCCCGGCGACGGCTTCACCTACGAGTTCGTGGCGCGCCCCTTCGGGCTGCATCCCTACCACTGCCACGCGCAACCCCTTAAGCGGCACATCCACAAGGGTCTGTACGGGACGCTGATCATCGACCCCCCGGGGGGCCGCCCACCCGCCCGCGAGATGGTGATGGTGATGAACGCCTTCGACACGAACTTCGACGGCGAGAACGAGGTCTACGCGGTGAACACGGTGGCGTTCCACTACGAGCGCCACCCGATCCCGGTGAAGGTCGGCGAGCCGCAGCGGGTGTACCTGTCGAACCTGACGGAATTCGATCCCATCAACTCCTTCCACCTGCACGCGGGCATGTTCCGCGTGATCCGGACCGGTACCAGCCTCGAACCCACGGAGCTCACCGACACGGTGATGCTCTGTCAGGGGGAGCGGCACATCCTCGAGTTCGTCCTGGAGGAGCCCGGCGACTACATGTTCCACGCGCACCAGAGCGAGTTCACGGAGCTCGGCTGGTCGGGTTTCTTCCGCGCCACGGCCTGAGGCACGGCGTGACGGAGAGCACCCGCAGGAAGGACTCCGAGGCGCCCGCGCGCAGGCTCCGCGCCGGGGACCCCGCGGCCGAAGGCGACGGTGCCGGCCGCCGCCGCGGCGCCGCGCCTAAGCGCGGGACGGCGCGGTCGGCGTCCTGGATCGCTTCCACCGTCGTGCCCGTGCTTCTCCTCGCCGCGCTGCTGGCGTTCCTCGTGGTGCGCGGCGTGGGGCTGCAGGACCGCGGCCTCCCGCCGGTCGAGGAACTTTCGATCACGCGCGTCGAGCTGCCCGCGTCGGGACAGATGCGGGTGCACGTGGTGAACTCCGGCCCGGAGCCGTCGCGCATCAGCCAGGTGCTGGTCGACGAGGCGTACTGGTCGTTCCGCATCGAGCCCGGCAACCTGCTGGGCCGCCTCGACCGAGCCACGATCGACATCCCCTATCCGTGGGTGTTCGGTGAGCCTCACGAGGTGACGCTGCTCACGTCCACCGGGCTCACGTTCTCCGCCGAGGTCGCCGTCGCCGTGGAGAGCCCCCGCTTCTCGGGCGAGGCGCTCCTGCGCTTCGGGCTGCTCGGCTTCTACGTCGGCGTCCTGCCGGTGGCGCTCGGGCTGCTCCTCTATCCGGCTCTGCGGCGGCTCGGGCCGGGAGGGATGGACTTCCTGCTGGCGCTCACGATCGGGCTCCTGACGTTCCTGGTGGTGGACACGCTGCTCGAAGCACTCGAGATCGCCGGTCGGACGCCGGGAGTCTACCAGGCCGAGCCGCTGGTCTTCCTCGCCGCGCTGGTGACCCTGCTCGCGCTCGTCGCGGCGGGACGGCTGCAGCGCGGCCGCAAGGGCTTCTCGCCGCTCGGGGTGGCCTACCTGATCGCCCTCGGGATCGGGCTCCACAATCTCGGCGAAGGTCTCGCGATCGGCGCGGCGTTCACGCTCGGCGAGCTGGCTCTCGGCTCCTTCCTCGTGATCGGCTTCACGCTGCACAACGTCACCGAGGGGATCGGGATCGCGGCCCCGCTGCTTCGCGACCGCCCGGCGTTGCGCCACTTCCTGCTGCTGGCGCTGCTCGCGGGCTTTCCCGCGGCGATCGGCACCTGGCTCGGGGCGTTCAGCTACTCGCCGTTCGCGGCCGCCGTCTTCCTGGGAATCGGGGCCGGGGCGATCCTGCAGGTGATCTACGAGGTGGCGCGGATCCTCGGCCGCGAGCGCGAGGGCCGTCCGGGCCAGCTGGTCACGGGCACGACCTTCGCCGGCCTCCTGGCCGGCATCGCCATCATGTACGGCACGGCCCTGCTCGTGGCCGTGTGACGATCTCCCGCGCTCGCCGCGGACGTCCCTTCGTTCGCTCACGCGTGCAGCCTCGGCGGCCCCTGCTCACGCTCTCATCGCTCCTGCTTCTCGGGGGAGCCGCTCCCGCCCTGGGGCAGGAGCCCTCGCCGGGCGTCCGAACCGACGCCGACCCGCTGCGCCCCGCATCGGATCTCGCCGCCGCCGTGGAAGAGCTGGTGACCGACCGTCCGGACGTGACCGAGAGCGCCGCCACCGTCGGCGGGGGGGTGATTCAGGTCGAGTCCGGCGTGAGCCTCGAGCGGTCCGACGGGACACACGTCCTCTCCGGCCCGGCGACGCTGGTGCGGGTAGGGGTGGCGAGCCGAATCGAGGGGCGTCTGGCCTGGGACGGCTGGGTGGATGGCCCGGACGGCTCGTCCGGGGCGGGCGACGGTGAGCTGGGTCTGAAGCTGGCGCTCCTGTCCGGACGCGCTCGTGGGCCGGATCTGTCTCTCCTCGCCGCGACCAGCGTGCCGCTCGGGCAGGATCCGATCTCGAGCGGGAGCGTCGATCCGAGCTTCAAGGCGATCGCGGCCCTGGAGCTTCGCGACGGGGTGAGCCTCGGGATCAACGCCGGCATTGCGTGGTTCGACGCGGAGCAGTTCCAGGTCCCCATCCCCCAGAATGCCGCCATCGGCGCGGGCCTGCCCGTCACCGACCCGTCCGTCACCGTCGTGCGCGCGACACGGCTCTCGTGGTCGGCGTCGGTGGGCTTCGACCTGGGCGAGCGCACGGGCGCATTCGTCGAGCTCTTTGCCGAGCATCCGGAGTACGAGAGTGACGTGCATGCGCTGGACGCGGGCATCACGTTCCTCCTGTCACCCGACCTGCAGCTCGACGCGAGCGCGGGCACGAACCTCGCGAGCGCCGGCCTGGAATGGTTCATCGGCAGCGGGGTCTCCCTGCGCGCCGGCCCATGGTAGGTCGCGCGAACCTCCCTCCGCCGCTCCACACTTGACCATGTCCTCCGGGCAGATTATCAACTAGTAACGATTCCTCTTCGATCTTCTCTCCGGCGCCCGCGAGGCCCCATGAGCACCGAGTTCCCGCTCACCTTCATGCAGAGCGGGGAGACGAAGCAGGTGGTGGGCGTGCGCTGCGACGCTCCCGCGCGCGAGCGGCTCATCGAGATGGGGTTCCGCAAGGGCGTGGAGGTGCAACTGCTCGAGGCGGACGAGACGGTCTGCCGGATCGGGGTGAACGACCAGGAGATCCGGCTGGTGCCCTGGATCGCTTCCTACATCTACGTCGGCGAGGATTGAGCGGCTCGATTACCGACGCCGCCCCGCCCGCTCGATCATTCCTGGATCCACTCCCAGGCGCGCAGAGAAGAACGGGGAGCAGTCGTTGATGAGGTGGTCGAAGTTGAGGAAGGCCTCGGAGATGCTCATGCCGACGAGGAACGCCTTCAGGATCTTCTCAGCCGCCTGCTGCGCATGGAAGCAGACGATCGTCCAAGGAACCTTTCCGGCGGCCTCTGATCCGACTCCATCTCGACGAACACGTCAACATCGCTGTCCTCGTCGTAATCGCCCCGTGCTCGGCTTCCGAACAGCACGATGCGCTCAGGATCGAACCGCTCCGTGATGCGGCGCGCGATCTCCTCTGGCGAGGGCATCGCTCCTGGATCGATCGCGGTTACGCTCATCGAGCCTTCGGATTCTGGCCACCGACTACAACGACCTGTGCTTCCGCTTCTGCCGAGCCGATCAGCTCCCGCGCGTTCGGTTGGATCGCAAAGCCAATCACCTACAGGTGGGCATAGTTCTTTGGCGTTCGCCTCCTTCGCCGCCTCAAAGACGAGCTTCTCGCTGACGGCGCCATTCTCCGGTCCGAAGACGATGGCCACGGGCGTCATCGAGAGCCGGAGATGCGATCGACGAAGGAGCCGTACGTCTCGGCTGCTTCGTTGCTGCTGAACTTGAGCGTGACGGGGGGAACGATCCCGCCTATCTCCTCGCCTCTTCTGTTCTGCTTCCGCTTGTAGACAAAGCCGCCGGCGGGGCCCATCTCCTCGTTCTTGAGCTCATTCCAGCAGCGCGACTCTAGCAGGAGTCAAAGGCGAGCGAAAGCTGCCCGGCTATCTCACCACTCCACCTCCTCCACGCCCGCCCGACGGTTCTCCGCTCGAGCCGCGACGAACAACCAGTCCGAGAGCCGGTTCAGGTACTGGAAGACGACGGGGCTGACGGTCTCGGCGCGCCCGAGGGAAACCACGGCCCGCTCCGCGCGACGGCAGACGGCGCGCGCCAGGTGCAGCGCCGCACCTCCGGGCGAACCGCCGGGCAGGATGAACCGCTTGAGCGGCGGGAGCTCCTCTTCGAGGGCGTCGATCGCCTGCTCCAGCCGCTCCACGCGCTCGTGGCCGAGCGCGCTCTTCGCCACCTTCCTGGGGCTGCGCTCCGCCGGGTTGGCGAGCTGCCCGCCGAGCGCGAAGAGGTCGCGCTCCAGCTCCGGGAGGAGTGCCAGCACCTCTGGATGCGTGGCGCTGGCGTGCGCGACGCCCAGCGCGGCGTTCAGCTCGTCCACCTCGCCGTAGGCCCGCACCCGCAGGTCGTCCTTCGAGACGCGCGTGCCGTCGAAGAGCGAGGTCTCGCCCGCGTCCCCGGTCCGCGTGTAGATCTTCACGCGCCGGCCGGGCCCTCGCGCGCCGTCTCGGCCGCGAACGGCAGCGGCTCCAGCCGGATCTCCACCTCGGCGCCCTGATCGTCGCGCACCACCAGCGGCCCGGGACGGGCCGCCTCGCGGTGCACGTAGGCCAGCGCCAGACGCTCGCCGCCGCTCGGCGGGCGCACGACGGACCGCACGCGTACGACCGCCCGCGGCTTCGTGAGTCCCTGCAGCTCGCTCCCTGACTCGAGCCGCGCATCCTCGGGGAGGCGCAGGCCCCACAGGCTCCAGTTCGTGCGCCCCTGCACGAGTGCCCGCGCGACGACCTCCTGGCCCACGTAGCACCCCTTCGCGGTGTCCAGGATCGCGTGCAGCCCGGCTTCCATGGGGAGCACCGTCTCGTCCATGTCGGGCCCGTACCACGGCACCCCCGCCTGCACCCGGCAGACCTCCCAGGCCGCGCGCGCCACGGGACCGCCGCGGTGCTCTCTGGCCGCCGTCTCGAGCATCTCGCGCAGCGCCGCCGCCGCCGGCCGCCGAACGAGGAAATGCAGCCCCGGCACGCCCGCCTCGTCGAAGCGCGCCACGCGGAGCGTGCGCTCGGCGAACGCGAACGAATGGAAGTGCAGCGGCTCGGGCGTGCAGCGCCCCCCGCAGGCCGCTTCCGCCGCGGCGGGGGCTCCTGGCCCCTGCAGGGAGAGCCAGGTCATCTCTCCGGTGAGGTTCGCGATCTCGACCAGCTCGTTGAAGCGGTAGCGGTCGAGATGGTCGACGACCCGGGTGGCGCCGGGCTCCTGCAGGAGGACGTAGAGCGCGTCCGACCCGGCACGGAAGACGTGCATCATCGAGAAGATCCTGCCCACCGGCGTGAGCATCGCGGCCGCGCAGCCACGTTCCTCCGCGAGCTTCACGACCTCGTTCGTGACGAGGCCCTGCAGGAACGCGGCTCCGTCGCGGCCGGCGAGATGGACGATCCCGCGGTCCTCGAACTCGACCAGCCCAACGGCCTCGCGCAGCGTCCGGTAGTCCACCGACGCCGGGAGCGAGTGCGTGCTCGTCGAGCTCTGCTCGGCGCCGACGCTCAGAGCGGATCTCTCAGGAGGATCCGGACGGCCGATTCCCCCGGCCGCACCGGGGCCGGAGCTCGCCCGACGAGGTCGCCCTCGCCGCGCGTCAGGGGATCGCCGTCGGAATCCAGCCGCGCCTCGATCTCGAGGCTCCGGGGCCAGGGGCCGCCGAGCATGCGGTCCGCGTCCGTCAGGCGGAACGCAGCCGGGAACTCGTCGGTCGCGAGACGCACCACCGCGAACGGCGGGCCCGCCGCGCCGCGCGCGCGGGCGATCACGAACAGCGCCGCACCCCGCGAGGCGCGCGCGCGCAGCTCCTCGGGCAATTCGATCGTTCCCGAGATCGCCGCGCCCCCCTCCGCACTCGGCCGCTCCGGGCGTGCGCCGGAGCGGGCCGCGGAGTCCGCCACGCCTTCCCGCTCGAGCGCGGCGGCGATCTGCCCGAGCGAGGCCTCGACGCGAACCCGTACCCCCACGTCGCCCGGCAGCACCGGCTCGGGCGTGAAGCCCAGCAGGTCGTCGGCGCTGGAGGTCCCGGCGTCTCCGTCCTTGTCGACCTTGACGACGATCTGGAACGGCCCGGCCTTCCCGGATCCTTCATCCGGCGTCCGGAGCGTGAAGCGCAGCGGATAGGCGTTGCCGGTCAGCCTCTCGACGGCGAGCGGCGCAGCGGGGCTCCCCGCCTCGCGAGCCATCACGAAGATCACGTCGTCGGGCGAGGTCAGCCCCTCGAGGCCGGGGGCCAGGTACAGGACGCCGGACACGATGCCGCCGGCTGCCGCCGGCAGGCCGGGTGCGCTGGACAGGCGCGCGGCGAGGCGCGACACCTCCTCGGCCGTGGCCTCGGGCAGCGGGACGTCGCTCATGTTCTGGTCGCAGGCGGAGAGCCCCGCCAGCAGAGCCAGCCCGAAGGGCGCGGCGCGGAATGGGAAAACCCTGGGCACCCGGCTATACTCATCGGGTGATCACCGAAAGACAACTGCTCGCCGCCCTCGAGCGCTTGTTCGAGACCACCGACCTGCTCGCGGTGGAGCCCTTCCACCGCCGGGTCATGTACTTCCTGGACGAGGCCGTCGCGCAGAACCTCGTCTCGGCGCGCCGCGCCGCCCAGTACAAGGAGCAGGTGAACAAGCACGTGCAGACGCTCTGGGCGCAAAAGCACGAGGCGATCTACGCCGAGCGCGAGGCGCCCCGCCGCTGAGCGCTTGGCGCCGCGCGCCGGCCCCGGCGTCCCGGTGCCCTTCCTCCCCCGCCTTCCGAATCTGACCCGTGGAGTTCCTCGAGTCCTTCACGCGCGAGCTCATCGAGTTCCTGCGCCAGAACGTCGAGCGCTTCGGCTATCCATTCCTCTTCCTGGTCACGTTCCTCGAGACGAGCGCCTTCCTGGGACTGCTGGCACCCGGCGAGTCGGCAGTCGTCTTGTGCGGACTCTTCGCCTCGCGCGGGCCGCTCGACCTGTGGCTGGTGATCGCGATCTCGATCGTGGGGGCGTTCCTGGGCGACAACGCCGGCTACTGGATCGGCCGGCGCTTCGGCACCGGATTCCTCGAGCGCTACGGCCGCTACACGTTCTTCGACCGCCGGAACCAGGAGCGCGTGCGCGACTACTACGTGCGCCACGGCGGGAAGACCGTGTTCTTCGGCCGCTTCATGTCGTTCGTGCGCTCGTTCGGCCCCGTCGTGGCGGGCAGCAGCCGGATGCCCTACGGCACCTTCGTGCTGTGGAGCGCGGTGGGCTGCGCCGCCTGGGGGACGCTCTTCTCGCTGGTGGGGTACTTCTTCGGGGAGAGCTGGGAGCTGATCGAGCGCTACATGGGACGAGCCGGCCTGATCGGCTTCCTCGTGGGTGCGAGCGCGCTGGCGCTCTACGTGTTCGTCCTGCGGCGCAAGACGGACGAGAGCCGAGGATGACAGGGGCTCCACGCGCTTCTATCTTCGCCGCCATGGCCGCCGCCTCTCGCAGCCCGCTCCTGGCGCTCCTGCTCGTGCTCGCCGCGTGCGCGCCGCGCCAGGGACGCGACTCGGCCGGCGGCACGCAGGTGAACAGATCCTCGGTCCGCGCGGGCGATGCGCGCGTGCTGCAGATCCTCACCACCGGCACCGGGACGCTGCTCGTGCGCGGGGAGGAGACCGACAGCCTCTCCGTCGAGTACGTCGCCACCAGCCCGACGCGGGCGGCGAGCTACCGGGTTCCCGTGGAGACGATCGACAAGCCCGACACGCTGATCGTCACGATCCACGCGAGCACCGTCTCCCACATCGACCTGCACCTCACGATGCCCGAGAGGATGACGGTGGGTCTCCGGGACGAGGCGCGCGACGTCACCTTCCGCAACGTGGAGAACCGGGTGGACGTCCACCTCCACCCCCGCGGCTCACTGGACTTCGACGACATCGAGGGCCCGCTCCAGATCGTCGACGGGGTGGGACCGATCCGGGTGCGCGACGTGCGAGGCCCCGTCGTGATCCAGGACGAGGGCGGCGGGATCTCGGTGGTCGAGGTGAAGAACAGCGTGCGGATCGAGACCCGGCGCGGGGACGTCACCCTCCACCAAGTGGGCGGTGACGTGAACGTCGTCATGGGAACCGGGGACCTCGTCGTGCGGGAGGTCGGCGGCAAGCTGACCTACCGCAAGAGCGGTCCCGGACAGGTCACGATCGAGGAGGTGGCGGGAGCGGTCGAGCGGCTCTGAAGGCCGGCGTCTACTCGATACGGAAGAAGACGCGTACGGTCGAGGTCACCGTGAGCTCGCCGGGACTGACGGGCGGCGCGTCCGCGCGCGACTCCATCACCGCGGCGCGGGCCATCATCGGCAGCGGGATGGGACCCCCGTAGGTGGCGTCGATCTGCTGCACCGCGCCCAGATTCACGCCCGCGGCGGCTGCCAGCGACTCGGCCTTGCGGCGCGCGTCCGCCACGGCGTCCGCGAACGCGCGCGCCTGGGCCTCGCCCGGCTCACGGAGCTCGAAGCGAATCCCCTCCACGGTGTTCCCCCCCGCCGCGATCGCGGCGTCGACGACCTCACCCAGGCGGTCCAGGTCCTCGAACGTCGCCTCCACGACGTTGCGTGCCTGGAAACCGCGCAGGCGGGGCTGGCCGGGAGTGCCCTCGTAGTCGTAGACCGGCTCGATCGTGAGCTGCACCGTCTGGATCGCCTCGGGATCGACGCCCGCCTCCCGCAGTGCGGCGACCAGCCGCTGCATGCGCTGGGCGTTCTCGCGCGAGGCCGGCGCCGCCGACGGCGCCTCGGTGACGACCCCGATCCGCAGCCGCGCCAGCTCCGGGCGGGCCTGAACGCTGCCTTCACCCGTGACGGCCACCGTGCGCGGCGGCGGCGCCTGGGACTGCGCCGGCGCGCGATGCGGCATGGCGACGGGGGCGGCGAGCGCGAGAAGCGCGACCACCAGCCGCTTGGAATCGGGGACGGTCCGGCTCATGAGGCGCCTTTCGAGACGAGGTTCGGCCGCGGGAACGGCGTGGAGCGCTCCCGGGACGTACGGGATTAGAAGGTGGAGGTCACGCATGCGGATCCTGACCATCGCGTGCAAGGGCTGCGGGAGGCCCTTCGAGAGTGGAATCCCGGTCGGCGGCGAGCACCTGAGCGGCGTCAAAGTCCGCGCCCTCGAGGTCTGCCCCGCCTGCGGAACCGCCGCCGAGTACGGCAACGAGGACTACCGCGAGCCGGAGCCGGAAGAGCCCGCGCCCGGCGATGGCGACGCGTTCCAGACCCCCTGAGGCGCCAGACGTTCCGCCGGTCAGAGCCTCAGCCGAGCCTTCAGCTCCGGTGCCTGCCGGCGGCTGACCGGCACCTTCCGCCCGTCCGAGAGCCGCGCGAGCAGGCCCCCCCCGAACCAGGCGAAGACCTCCACGACGCGGTCCAGGTTCAGGATGTAGGAGCGGTGGCAGCGGAAGAAGATCCGAGGGTCGAGCTCCGCCTCGAGCTGCTTCAGCGACCGGTCGACGACGTGCTCGCGATCCTTGGTAAAGGCCGAGGTCTCCTTCGCCCGGGCCTCGAAGAAGAAGACCTGCTCGGGCTGGACGAGCAGGATGCGGTCACCCGTCCGCACGCCGAGATGGCGCAGCGGCCGCGGCGTCTGCTCCGCGAGGGCGCGCGCCAGGGCGTCGAGTCGCGCCGCCACGTCGCGCCGCGAGGCCACGTCGAGCGCCTTCGCGACCGCCGCTGCCAGGCGCCGGTGATCGAACGGCTTCAGCAGGTAGTCCACGGCCGAGAGCTCGAACGCGCGGATCGCGTACGCGTCGAAGGCGGTCGCGAAGACCACGTACGGAGGCGACTCCAGCTCCTCGAGGACGCGGAAGCCGTCCCACCCCGGCATCTGCACGTCGAGGAAGACGAGCTCCGGGCGGAGCTCGCGGATGCGCTCGACGGCCTCGCGCCCGTTCTCGGCCTCTCCGACGAGCTCGACCGCGGGGAACTCGCCGAGCATCCGCGTCAGCCGCTGCCGCGCCAGCGGCTCGTCGTCCACCACGAGCGTCCGCAGCGGGCTCATCGGGCGGCGCCCTCCAGCGCCGCCGGGAGGGCGGGACCGAGCGCGCGGGCCGGCGCTTCGCGCCACGGCAGCCGCAGGGTCACGCGCGTGCCCCCGCCGGTACGCGGCTCGATCGTGAGCCCGGCGTCGGGGCCGAAGGCACTGCGCAGACGAGCGCGCACGTTCGCCAGCCCGGTCCCGCGGGCGAGCACGGCCTCCGGCAAGCCGCGCAGGCCGCGCCCGTCGTCCTCCACGACGATGACGAGCGAATCCTCCGCGCGGCGGGCGTCCACCGCCACGTGCCCGCCGCGCTCCAGCGGCGCGATCCCGTGCTTCAAGGCGTTCTCCACCAGCGGCTGCACCGCCAGCCCAGGGAGCCGCTGCGCGCGGGCCTCGGGCTCGAGTGCCACCCGCACGCCGAGGCGCTCGCCGAAGCGCAGCCGCTCGAGGCTGAGGTAGTCCTCCACGAAGCGCATCTCCTCCTCGAGCGCAACCGGGCCGTGCGATGCCTGGAGCACGTAGCGGAAGCAGTCCGAGAGCCGCTGCGTCATCTCCTCGGCCGCCCCGGGATCCACCGGGATCAGCGCCGCGAGCGAGTTCAGCGTGTTGAACAGGAAGTGCGGGTTGATCCGCGCCTGCAGCGCGGAGAGCTCCGCCTCGGCCCGGAGCTTCTCGAGTCGCTCGCGCTCCACCGCCTCGCGCGCGAGGCCCGCCTCGCTCGCGCGCAGATTCTCGCGCAGCCGCTCGTAGGTGTAGAACATGTTGCCGATGAACACGGAGATGAGCCCCGCGCCCGCGGCCCCCAGCCACGTCACCACGTGCGTGTCGGTCTGCCCCACGCCGAACAGGAGATGGGCCATCCCGAAGGCGGCGGCGAACCCGGCCCCGCCTCCGAGGACGTAGAGCAGGTTGTAGGCGAGTAGCTGCACGCGCGTCGTGCGCCGGCGGACGAGCCGGTCCACCAGCGGGACGCCCAGCTCCATGATGCCGCTGATCGTGAAGCAGATCAGGGCGAACACGGCGAGGGTGACGGGGAGCCCCCGCAGCGTGCCCACGAAGTAGGCGCGGAGGACCGTACCCATCACGGTCAGCGCCGCGTTGTACGTGAGGAACGCGCGCCACGAGAACCCGGAGGTGGCGCACGGCTCCGCCGCCTCCTCGCCGGCGATCGCCGAGGCGGGCCTTCGGGGGGAGGCGTGGGGATGGCGCGGGTCTTCTCGGCGTACGGTCGTGGGGCGACAGCTCGGGCTCGTGGACCATGAGCGCCATGGCGGCACGCCGCGCGGCGCGTCGCGGCGACCTCACAAGCTAACCTCGGGCTGGATCTCCGCCCCCTCGGCTCCGACGGCCGGCGTCGCGCCGGAAGCATCGGCGTTATCTTCGGGCCGATCGGCGGCGAGGACTCGAACCAGGAGGCGACGATGAGCGAGCCCAAGGCGGTGGCGACGCACGCCGAGAAGGTGGCCGAGGGCGTTTGGCAGTGGACCGTGGCCGACGAGCGCATCGGTGGGGCGCCCAGCAACGGCACGGCGGTGGAGGAGGCTCCCGGATCGATCGTCCTCGTCAACCCGGTGCGCCTGCGCGAGGAGGAGCTCGACCGGCTCGGCGAGGTCGCCGCGATCCTGCTCACCGGGGCGGGCCACCTGCGCTCGGCTCCCCATTACCGCGACCACACGGGTGCGGCGATCTGGGCGCCGGTCCAGGTCGAACTCGCCGACGGCGTGGATCCCGACGAGACGTTCACCGACGGGAACGAGCTGCCCGGTGCCTTGAAGGCGATCGCCCTGCCCGGCCCGCGGGGAGCCGAGCACGCGTTCTTCCTCAAGCGCTCGGGCGGGGTCATGATCATCGGTGACGCCCTGACGAACGTCGCTGCCTCGGGTGGTCTCTGCGTGCTCCCCAAGGAGCACAACCCCGACGTGGACAAGACGCGCCAGAGCTGCCGCAAGCTCCTCGACTATGAGTACGACACGGCGGTCTTCGGCCACGGCGAGCCGATCCTCGGGGGGGCGCGCGACAGGATCGCGCAGCTGCTCGGCGCGTGAGCTCCACGCGCCCGCGGGGCCCCTTCCCCGCCGCGGCCCGTCCCGCACGCACTCGCTCCCGAACCGGTCCGTGGCCGGCGCTGGCGCTGGTCGTGGCCGCTTGCGGGGGAGGCGTCGCCATCCGTGCCGCCGCCCCTCCCGACGCGTCCCGCACGCCGCCGACCTTTCCCTCGGCCCCGACCGACTCGGCGCCCGTGCCCGACAGCAGCGGCTGGGGCACGCACGTGCTGACGGTCGCCACCGCGCCCGACGGCGCGGTCTGGGTCGGCACCTACGGCCAGGGGATCTACGTGAGCCGCGACGGGTCCGGGCGCGAGTGGGAGAACCTGCGCAGCCGCGACTCGACGTCCATCTCCTGGGACTTCGTGAACGCGATCGCCTTCCACGGCGATCAGGTGTGGTACGGAACGATCGGGAACGGCTGGGGGGTCTCGCGCGACGGGGGCCGGACGTGGCGCAACTGGACCTTCGACGAGCTGGGTCCGCGCTGGCTCTACGTCGCACCCGGCGGGATCGGGACGGCGGCCGACACCGTATACGTCGCCACGGCGGACGGCCTGCGCATCCTCTCCGCCGAAGGCGACAGCGTCCGCGCGGTGGCGGAGCCGGCCGGGATCGCCAGCCGCTATCTGACGGGCCTGCGCGTGAGCCCCGGCCCCGGGGCGCCGCGCATCGCCGTGCGCCATCTGCGGGGCGTCTCCGTGAGCGAGGACGGCGGCCGCACGTGGGCGGAAGGATCGGAGTCGGACCTCGACTCTCCCGACGCGGAGGACGCCCGGCCGCTGGTGCGCGAGATCCGCCGCTGGATGGAGGAGGAGTTCCGCCGGTATCCCGATCCCCGCGGGAGCCCCGCACGACCGGGTCGGCTCGAGCACTTCTGGTTCCGCCGCCCCGTCGCTCCCGAGGACAACCCGCACTTCGACCAGACGTATACCTACGGATCGACCATGGGGGGCAACTTCCAGCAGCACCAGGGTGTGGAGTTCAACAACCCCGAGGGCACGCCGGTGCAAGCGATCGGAGACGGCACCGTTGCGTACGCGGGGGAGGCGGAGGCCGGGAGCCTCACGGTCGCGATCCTGCACGACCGGCGCTTCGGCAGGGGCTACGTGTGGTCCACGTACTATCACAACTCCGCGCTGGACGTCCGGAGCGGAGAGCGCGTGCGCGAAGGCCAGACGATCGCGCGCGTGGGGAGCACCGGGCGGGCCACGAACGACCACCTGCACCTGGAGATCCACGTCACGCCCACGGCCGACGTGGAGCGCGTCGTGAGCGCGAGCGTGCGCTACCCGCCCTTCACGCGCAATCCGCAGCTCTGGATCGAGCCGCTGCCCGGCACCGGCGCGATCGCGGGTCGGGTAGTCGACGCGGCCGGGCGGGCGGTACCGGGTGCCAGGGTGTACGGGGTCACGAAGCCCCTGCCCCGCGAGACGCCCTTCTCGTTCGCCGAGACCTACGAGGAGCGGGCGCACCCGGATCCTGCCTTCGCCGAGCACTTCGCCATCGGCGACGTCCCGGCGGGAAGCTACGTGCTCGGCGTGGAGATCGACGGCCGGCGCGTCTTCCGCGAGGCGGTCGTGGAGGAAGGGCGGGTCACCGTCGTCGAGCTGCGGCCGTAGGTCGAGCGGTCGGGTCCGCGCCGAGCGTGGCCCCGAACGTCCGCGTCCGCTGCCCTCAGCTCTCCGCGCGCAGTCCGCCCGCGTGCAGCAGGTTCTCCACCCCGAGCACCCCCGGCACCTCCAGCGCCCTGCGTTCCAGCTCGTACGCTTGCGCCACGCTCTCCAACTCGCCGCGCAGCACGACGATCCCGCGCTCGACGTTCACGTTGATGCTGCCCTTCGGCACGTCGGGATCGCGGAACAGCTCGCTCTGCACGCGCGCCGCCAGCGTCTCGTCGTTGGGCCGGGGCTCGCCCTCGCCCCTGCCCTCGTGCTGCAGCCGCTGCGAGAAGCCGCGCACGTCCGAGACCACGTGCCGCCCCCCTCGACCCGCTCTGCGCGCGATTCCGCGGACTCCGGCGAACAGACGGTCGCGTCCCACCTTGCGCCGGCGCCGCCCCTGTGCGGGGTCCAGCAGGTAGGCGAGCAGCGCCCCGGCCGCCCCGGCGAGTAGCAGCGTGCGCACGTCGCTGCGGCGGCGCGGGCGGCCGAGCTCGCGGAGGGCCTCCAGCGACGGCAGGCTGCGACCGTCGATCGCCGGCAGGTGCGGGCGGCCCAGCTTCGGCAGGTGCAGCCGGTCCACCGACGGCAGGTGCAGGCGCTCGAGCCCGTGGCGCGCGCGTTCCGCGACCCCCTCGCTCCAGCGCTCGGCCAGCCGCTCCCGCCAGGTGCTCTTCCGTCTCAACATGATCCCTCCTCCTTCGCCCTGAATGGCCGAAAACGGGGCCGGGCAGCGCGCGGTCTCCCGGCGCTGCCCGGCGGAACCCGATGAATCGCGCCCGGGCTCGCGCCCCCGGCTGCGCGCTACCTGGCGATCTTGTCGCCTGCCTCGCGAACCTTCTCGCCCACCTTCCGGCGGCCCTCCCCGAAGCCCTCCTGCAGCTTGCCCTCGTCCTTCTGCGCCTCGCCCTCGGTCTCGAGGTCGCGGTTGCCGCTCCATTCTCCGACCTTGTCCTTCACGGTTCCCGTGGTCTGCTTGCCCTTGCCCTTGAGCTCGTCGTCGTTTCGCATCTGGCACCCTCTCGTCGAAGGAAGGGAAGTCCCCACCTTGGCGTCCGCGGTGGGACGGGGGACCCCGCCTGGTAGAATGGCAATCTCCATGCCCCGCAGGGGCGCATGACCGCGGCTCGGTCCGTAAGGAGGCCCCGTGCAACGAGTTCGAGACGGCGGCGAGCCGACGGCCGCCGCGCTCGCGAGTCCATGGCGCCCAGTAAGCGGAGGACCGTGAAGTTTTTTCCCTCCGGAGGGCCGCAGTCAGCCGTCAGGACAGCGGGAGCTCGGCGGCGAGCACGACGAGCAGGAAGTGCTTCCACAGGCACTCTACGTCCGTGAATCCGGCCGCGCGAAGCCATTCCACGTGCTCCTCCAGGGACGAGAAGCGGTCGTTGCGGCGATGGTCGTCCAGCACGCGCGCGATCTCGTCCTCGGTGAGGCCGGACGCGCGCATGTGCTCGGCCCAGCGTTCGACGTAGTAGCGCGTGTACGCCGCCGTGCCGCCCGTTACGGCGTCGCCGAGCACCAGCAGCCCCCCGGGCTGCAGGGCCCGCGCGAGGCGGCGGAACAGCGCTCGCTTCTCGTCCGCCTCCAGATGGTGCACCGCGAGTGCCGAGACCACACCCGACACGCGGGCCGGCAGCTCGGCGTCGCGCACGTCCGCGACGTCGTACGTGACGCGTCCCGCCCAGGGCGCGAGCTTCGCGCGAGCGCGCTCGACCATGGCCGGCGAGAGGTCCACCGCGTGCACGTGAGCAGTAGGCATGGCGTCCAGGAGCCGCCGCGAGAGCTCGCCGGTGCCGCAGCCGAGGTCGATCCAGGGGCCGGGAGAGGCCCCGCGGGCCGGGTGCGGCGGCGGGTGCTCGGCGGCGCGCTGGACGATCACGCCATGGAATTCCGAGTAGCGCGGGATGATCGCGGGGAAGCGCGCGTCGTAGTCGGCCGACAGCCGCTCGAACGTCTCGCGCACTCCCTCCCGCTCCATCAGCCGCTCCGCGCGCCCTCGACCGCGTCGAAGAGTTGGAACGCGCCGGGGTCGGGCTCGAGCGGCGCCTCGTCGGGCGGCGCCAGGCGCGCGCTCCCCTCGAGCTTGGCCTCGAGCTTCTTCCGCATCCCATCCGCCTTCTCGAAGGTGTTCTGCGCGTTCTTCAGGTGCTTGCCGACCAGGTCGAAGCACTCGCCGAACTTGCCGAAGTCGCCCTGCAGCCGGTCCAGATGGTCGGCGATCTCCCGCGCCCGCTGCTCCACCTGCAGCCCCTTGAGGCCCAGCACGATCGCCTGGAGATACGCATAGAAGCTGCAGGGCGAGACCGGGATCACGCGGCGGGCCAGCGCGTGCGCGAGCAGTCCGTCGTCCTCGGTGGCGTCGTCGTCGCGGAGGATCGCCTCGTAGTAGACGTTCTCGGCCGGGATGTACATGAGCGCGAAGTCGAACGTCCCCTCGTCGGGCAGGATGTACTTCTTCGCGATCGAGTCGGCGTGGCGCTTGACGGTGGAGACGAAGAGCCGCCGCTCCCGGCGCCGCTCGGCCTCCTCGGTGAGCTGCGTGAGGCGCCGGAAGCCCTCCAGCGGGAACTTGGAGTCGATCGGAACGAGCCCGCCGCCCAGCCGGACGACGGCGTCCACCGTCTCCCCGCTGCGGAAGCGGTGCTGCAGCGTGAAGTGCTGGCGCGGCAGGATCTGGCCGAGCACGTCGGCGAGAAAGAGCTCGCCCAGGCCGCCGCGCAGCTTCGGGGCGCGCAGGATGTCCTGCAGCGAGCGCAGGTCCTGGCCCACCTCGAGGATCCGCCGGCTGGCCTCGCCCATCCGCCCGAGGCTCTCCTGCACGTCGGCGACCACGCGACTCACGCTCTCTAGCCGCTGACCGACGTCGGCCGTGGACTGCTGCGCGACGTGCACGCTCTGGCCGAGCCGCGCGTCCACGCGCTCGGTGTTCTCGGCGAGTCGGCGATCGAGGCTCTCGGTGGCGCTCCGCAGGCGCTCGTCCATGCTTCCCGAGACTGCGTCCAGCCGCTGGTTCAGCAGGGTCGTGAGGCCATCGAGCCGCGACTGGAGCTGGGTGCCGCCCGCCTCGACCCGGCTGGCGAGCCCGGCTGCCAGCTCGGCGGTCGCCCTGCGCTGGCGTCTCAGCGCCACGAGCAGTCCGGCTGCCAAAGCGGCCAGCACGAGGCCGGCCGCTGCCAGGAAGAGAGAAGTCGTATCCGAAAGCATTCCGAAAGATGGAGGCCGGCCGCCGCTCGATCAAGCGAGGGCGCAGAACGAGGCGGGCCTAGCCCCGCCGCTCGGCGCCGCTCGGCCCGGGCGTGGGCCCAGCGTGAGCGGATCGGCGGCTGCCCATGACCGCACCGACGGCGCTCACCAGCGAGTCTTCGTCGAACGGCTTCGCGACGTGTCCCTCGAAGCCGGCGTCGCGCGTCCGCTCCCGGTCCGACAAGCTGATGAGCCCGGACATGGCGATCACCGGCAGCTCCGCCCGATCGGGCGTGCGATGCAGCTCGCGGATGAACTCGAAGCCGTCCATGAGCGGCATGCGCAGATCGCAGAGCACGACGTGAGGCGACGCTTCCTTCAGCATCTCCAGGGCCTCGCGCCCATCACAAGCCAGCAGGACCTCGGCCCCGAGGATCTGGAGGAGAATGGCTACCGTTTCGCGCGTGTCGGCCATGTCCTCGACGACGAGGATTGAGAGCCCCTGAAACGGGGAGCGGCTCCCGGTCCCGGGACTGGAGTCGGTGGCGTGGTCGGGACTTTGCGCGGCGAGCGGCAGCCGGACGGTCAGCTCCGTGCCCCGTCCCTTGCCCGGGCTCGCGATCGCGATCGTACCGCCGTGTCGCTCGGTCAGGCGTTTGGCCAGGGCGAGCCCGATACCGAGCCCGGAATGCTTGCGGCGCGTCCCCTCCTCCTGCTGGCGGAACATATCGAAGACGAAGGGCAGGAACTCGGGCGCGATCCCCTCGCCCGTGTCGCGGACCCGGATCACCGCGTCTCCGTCGACGCGCGCCGCCCTCACGTGGATCGTGCCGCCGGGGGGTGTGAACTTCAACGCGTTCGAGAGGACATTCCCGAAGACCTGCTGCAGTCTCGCCACGTCCCCTTCGACCGGCAGCGGCTCGCCCGCCTCCGTTTCGAGCCGGAGACCCTTCTTGTCGGCGTCGTGCGAGATCGCCTGCCGGGCCGCAGCGAGGACCTCGCGCAGGTCGTGGATCTCGAGATCGAGCGCGACCTTGCCGAGCGTGACGCGGTTCAGGTCGAGGAGGTCTTCGACGAGCCTGACTTGCAGGAGCGCGTTCTGCTCGATCACGTCCGCCGCTCGCTGGACGTCGGCCGCATCGCCGCTGAGGCGCAGGATGCGGCTCCAGGTCACGATCGGCGTCAGCGGCGTCCGCAGCTCGTGCGAGAGAACGGCCAGGAACTCGTCCTTCGCGGCGGAGGCGATCTCCAGGCGCTCCACGGCATCCTCGTACTGGCGCGTGCGCTCGTTCTCGCGCAACAGGGCGTCGCCGAGCACCTGGAGCAACTCGCCGTGCAGGGCGAGCCGGCGCTCGGGCACGGGCGGCTGGCGCCGCGCAACCTCCCACAGCCGCTGGAAAGGCACGCCGGCCTCTCGCGCCAGCCGCTTGAGCCGGGGAGCATTGGGAAAGTCCACGAAGACGTACCCTCCCACGGCCGCTCCGACGATCTCGCCGCCCAGCACGAGCGAGGTGCCGACGACCGCCAGGCCGTGCGCCTGCGCGACCGTGACGGCGGGCCGGGCGCCGCCGGCCTGCGCGAGGCAGCGGCGGGCGCACTCGGCGAAGAGGCGGGGGTCCCAGGCGTGCTCCTCGAAGATTCCGAACAACGGCGTCGGTTGGACGGGGCCCCAGGGGACTCGCTCCTCGATACCGTAGAGCTCGACCGTCAGGTGCGTGACGTCGGAGAACTTCTCCAGCGTCGGCCTCCAGAGGTCGGAGCCGAAGAGCGTCTTGCCCGCGGCGGGCATGCAGCCCTACTCCGGCTCCGCCTCGCCCAGGACCCCGCCCCCCGCCGGCCGGCGCTCGGGCGCGCGCGAGATCAGCCCGTGGTAGCCGGCGAACGGCGCGTACGGCAGGACGTGGATCTTCCGCGGCAGCAGGCGCATGCCGTGGCCATCCACGACCTGGCATTCGTGCGTGATGTGATGGACGGGGTTGGCCCGCATCTTCGCGACCGTCAGCCCCAGCCGGAAGCTGTCCCCCAGCTCGATCCAGTTCATCAGCAGGATGTTGTCGACCAGCGAGCTCATGGCGAAGTCGCCCATCATCTTCGTCATGCCCAGCATCTCGGGGTTCTCGTGGTTATAGATCGCCGCGATCTGGTTTTCCTTCATCAGCGCGACGAGCGCATGGAAGAAGTCGCGGAAGAGGCGGCCGCCGACCCCCAGCGTCGTGCCGTACGTCGAGAGGCTGTCGATCACGACGCGCCTCGGCCGGAACTCCTCGACGATCCGCTCGATTCTGTGGAAGTGCTGATCGACCTGGATCTCCTGCGGCGGGTCGTACTCGAGCCGGACCAGCCCGTCCTCGATCCCGGTCTCGAGGTCGAGGCCGATGGTCTTGGCGTTGCGCAGGAGCTGCGGCACGTGCTCGTCGAGGCTCAGCATCAGGCTGCGCTCGCCGCGCCGCGCGCCCTCGGCGACGAACTGCAGCGCCATGACGCTCTTGCCCACGCCCGAGATCCCGGCGACCACGGTCGTGCTGCCCACCAAGTATCCGCCGTTCGTGACCTCGTCCAGCCCGGGAACGCCCGTCGACACCCGAACCGCTGGATCGTAGACGGAGGCGAGATCGCGTCCGCCACGGCGCGGCGCCTGGACGCGGCGGAAGACCTGGATCCCCTCGCCGTCGACGATCCGGAACGAGTGGCGGCCCATCTGGAAGTCATGCCCGCGCGACTTCACGATCTCGAGCGAGCGGAAGACCGCGCGGTTCTCGTCTTCCATGCGGAGCCGGATCACCGTGTCGGCGATCGACTCCTCGTGCACGACCGCCCCGCCGGCGCCGCCGTCGAGCGCCGATGCCTCGAGTGCCACCATGGCCGTCAAGTTCTCGCGCTGGAAACCCTCGGTGACGAGATGGAACACCTCGCGGGGATCCTGGCCGGTATCGCCGGTGAGGCGCGCCACGCCGTCCACGAACAAGCGCCGGGCGCCGATCTCGGCGGCCTCTTCGAGCAGCAGGCTGTCCACCTGCTGCAGCTCCTGGCGGAAGACGTCGCGGGTCGTGAAGACGATCTTGAGCCGCCGCTCGCGCTCCAGCTCCGCGAGGTCCCAACCGAGCTGCGCCGCGTCGCGCGTGATCTTGTCCGGCGAGACCTCGAAGACGACGATGACCGCGGGCTCTCCCAATTCCCTGGCGCCGCGATAGGCGAACTCCACCCCCAACGTCGTCTTGCCGGTGCCGATCGCCCCTTCGACGAGGATCAGGTTGCCGCGCGGGATGCCCCCTGAAAGGATCGGATCGAGCCCGCGAATCCCGGTCTGGACGAGATCGCGTTCAGGCATGGCTTCCTCGGCTACGTTTCGTCCGCGGGGGGCCGATCTCCGGCGCGGCCTCTTCCGGCGCGCATCCAGGCGCGAGAGCCTGGAGCACCTCGCTGCGTCCGCCGCGCGTAGAGGCGATCGCCAGCAGCGAATCCAGCCTCTCTCCACGCTCGCCGTCGCGCAGGAGGACATACCGGCAAACACCGCGCGACCGGCTCTGCCGCCGCTCGAGGAGGCCGGCATCGATCAAATTCTCCAGCGCGCCTCCGATCTGCTCGGGACGATACCCGCTGAAGGTGACGAGCCTCTCGCCGCACGGCAGCAGCATGCGCGGGTGACGGTGCAGGAACAGGAGCAGATCGAGGTGGCAGGCGCGCCGGACCACTCGAAACTCTTCGAGCAGGTACCGGATTCGATCGGGCACTCGTCCTCGCTACCGAAGGGCGCTCCCGCACCTCGAGAATGTTGGATATTCACCCCACGGGCCGGGAGGTCAAGCAGGGCCCCAGGCCTGCGCTGCCGCGGGACCTCGAGCAGGCGCGGCCGGGGGACGCCGTGCGGGCCGCTTGACACGTCCCGGCCCGGGTCTAGAATGGACGCGCCGCCCGCCTGCGGCCCTCCCGCCCGACTCCACTCGGCGCTTCCGCCGCGTCGCGCCCGTCGAAGGAGTGCCCATGAAGACGCTCGTCCGCTCGTGCGCCGTCCTCGCGTGGCTCGCGCTCCCGCCGCCCGCGGCTCTCGCCGACGGCTTCGGCGTCTACACCCAGGGCGCTCGCGCCACCGGGATGGGCGGCGCGTGGGTGGCGCGCGTGATGGATCCCTCGGCCGTCTTTTACAACGTCGCCGGTATGAGCCAGCTCTCCGGCACGCAGGTCTACGTCGGGGCCACGACGCTGATCAACTCCGGCAATGGCGTGACCCTGTTCGACGGCGAGCGCCACGACCAGGTGAACCAGACCTTCCTCATCCCGCACCTGTACCTGACCCACGAGGTGAGCAGCCGCTTCGCGGCCGGCGTGGGCGTCTACACGCCCTACGGGCTCGGCACGCAATGGGACAAGGAGACCTTCCCGGGCCGGTTCCGCTCCTACGAGGCGGACATCCAGAGCATCTTCATCCAGCCGTCCGTCTCGTTCGCGCCGCGCGAGAGCTTCTCGATCGGGGGCGGCGTGAGCTTCGTCTACGCCGACGTCGGGCTGAATCGCCAGACGGACCTCTCGACCCTCGTGCTGAACGAGCTCGGGACGACGTTCGGGCAGGTCACCGGCCTGCCGCCGAACACCCAGTCTTTTCTCGACACCGAGTTCGAGGCCAGCGGCACGGGGTTCGGCTACAACGTCGGCGTGCTCCTCAGCCCCACGCCGGTGTTCCAGATCGGTCTCGCGTACCGCAGCCAGGTGGAGATCGACTTCGAGGGCGACGCCACGTTCGCCCCGGTCGCCACTGGCATCGTGCTCGGGCCGGGCAACCCGCTCGGCGCCCCCGCGGGCACGCCGCTCGACGCGGTCCTCGCGGGCCGGCTGCCATCCGACCAGGAGGCTAGCACGACCGTCGTGCTGCCCGACCAGGTGGTCGGCGGGATCTCGCTCTCGCCCAGCGAGAGCTGGATGGTGAACGCGGACGTGAAGTGGACGAACTGGGAGGATTTCGACGAGCTCGTGCTCGACTTCGCGAACGAGAACCCCGGCGAGGACGTCCTCGAGCCGGCATACGAGAACGGCACCAGCTGGCGCATCGGGGCCGAGTGGCTGGCCACGCCCTCGATCGCGCTGCGGGCCGGCTACATCCGCGACGAGAACCCGGTCCCGCAGCGCTCGGTCACGCCGCTCCTTCCCGACGCCGATCGCAACGAGTTCTCGCTCGGCTTCGGGTACACGACCGGACCCTGGCAGATCGACGCCTTCTACCTGAGGGAGATCTTCAAGGAGCGCGCCGGACCCGTCGGGATCGAGGACGACCTGCCCGACGGGATCTACGACACCACGGGGAATCTCTTCGGCCTGGACGTCGGGTACCGCCTCTGAGGGGGGTCCCGACGGTGGCGGCGAGGGGCTGGCCGGCGCCGCTGCAAGCCGTTAGCTTTGAACACCATGCGCGCACTCCAGGCCAAGATCGCCGCGTTCGCCGCCAAGTGCCGGGAGCACGGCCTGTCGGTCACCCACCAGCGCCTCGCCATCTTCGAGACGATGCTCGAGACGCGCACGTCCCATCCCAGCGCCGAGACGATCTACAAGCGGGTCCGCGAGCGCTATCCGACGATCTCGTTCAACACGATCTACAAGAACCTCGAGATGCTCGAGGAGTTGGGCGTCATCCAGAAGGTGAACCTGCTGCACCAGGGCGCGCGCTACGACATGCCCGAGCAGCCGCACCATCATTTCGTCTGCCGCAGCTGCCAGCGGATCATCGACATCTTCGACCCTTCCTTCCGCGAGCTCAAGAAGCCGGCCGTGAAGGAGAGCGCCTTCCAGATCGAGGAGTGGACGATCCAATGGACCGGCGTCTGCGAGGCGTGCCGGGCCGAGGAGGGGCGCACGGCCTGACGCCGAGCGCAGTACCGCCGTGGCCGAGCGCAGTGTCGCCGTGAGAGGAACGGGCGTCCCACCGGGCGCCCGTCTTGGCGTGCGGCCACTCGACGCGGTCCAGCTCCGGCTTCAGAACGGCCAGATGCGCGGGGCCAGCAGCGTCGTGAGGATCAGGAAGATCAGCACCAGCGGGGCCCCGACGCGCGTGTAGTCGAGGAAGCGGTAGCCGCCCGGGCCGTAGATCATCGTGTTCGTCTGGTAGCCGATCGGCGTGGCGAAGTCGGAGGAGCCGGCGTAGGCGATCGCGAAGACGAACGCACGCGGGTCCACGCCCACGGCGACGGCCGTGGAGATCGCGATGGGGACCATCAGGACGGCGGCGGCGTTGTTGCTGATCACGGCGTTCAGCAGGGCCGTGAAGAGGTAGAGCGCCCCCAGCACGGCCACGGGTCCCAGCCCTCCCGCCAGCGACACCACGCCGTCGGCCATCCAGCGCGCGGTTCCGGTCTCCTCCATGGCGATGCCGAGCGGCAGGATTCCCGCCAGCAGGAAGATCACCTGCCAGTCGATCGCCTCGTAGGCCTCCTCCAGGTTCAGGCACCCCGTGAGGACGAGGGCGATCGCCCCGACGACCGCCGCGAGCACGATCGGGACCTCGAAGAGCGCCGCGGCCAGGACGACGCCGGCGATCGTGGCGACCACGAGCGCCACGCGCAGCGGCCTGATGTTCGTGCGCGCGACCTGCCGCAGCAGGATGAAGTCGTCGAGCGAGCCCAGCCGCTCCACGTCGGGTCGCGTGCCGAGCACGAGCAGCACGTCACCGGTGGAGAGCGGGACGTTGCGCAGCTCGTCGCGCAGGATCCCCGTGCGGCGGTGGATCGCGAGCACGACCACCTGGTAGCGGGAGCGGAATCCCACCGCCTCGAGCGAGAGCCCGCCGAGATGCGAGCCGGGCGCCACGAGCAGCTCGGCGAGCACGGTGTCGCCCCGCTGCAGGCGCTCGTCGCTGAACTTCACCTCGGGCCGGATGTCGAGCCCGAAGGTGTCCTTCGCCAGCAGGATCGATTCGGGGTTGCCGCGCGCGAGCAGCACGTCGCCCTCGGCCAGCGCCTGGTCGCGCATCGGCGCCCAGATCACGGCTCCCTCGCGGACGATCTCCACCACGTTCACGTCCTCGCGGGAGAGGCCGGAGTCCTCGAGGCGCTGTCCGACGAGCCGGGAATTGGCCGGGACGACCAGCTCCGTCAGGTAATCACCCAGCGCGTACGCCGTCGTGAGGTCGCCGCGCCCGCGGTCCGGCAGCAACCGCTGGCCGATCAGCATCATGTAG
>JBHENL010000020.1:0-4868 GCA_046262075.1 Gemmatimonadota bacterium | reverse complement strand
CGCCGTTCTTCAACGGCTACCGGCCGCAGTTCTACTTCCGCACGACGGACGTGACCGGGACGGCGAACCTGCCCGAGGGGGTGGAGATGGTGATGCCCGGCGACAACGTGCAGATGGCGATCGAGCTGATCAGCCCGATCGTGATGGAAGACGGACTGCGCTTCGCGATCCGCGAAGGCGGCCGCACCGTCGGCGCCGGCGTCGTCACCGCCATCGAGGCCTGATCCCGTGCCCAACCGCATCCGCATCCGGCTGAAGGCGTTCGATCACGCGGTGATCGACCAGTCCACGCAGGACATCGTGCGCACCGCGCAGAAGACGGGCGCGGTGGTGTCGGGGCCGATCCCGCTGCCGACGCGCAAGAAGAAGTACACCGTGCTGCGCAGCCCGCACATCGACAAGAAGTCGCGCGAGCAGTTCGAGATGGCCACGCACAAGCGGCTGATCGTGATCGACGAGGCCAAGCCGCAGACCGTGGACGCGCTGACGAAGCTCGACCTCCCCGCCGGGGTGGACGTGGAGCTCAAGCTATGATGGGACTGCTGGGCAAGAAGCTGGGCATGACCCAGGTCTTCGACGAGCAGGGGAACCTCGTCCCGGTGACGGTGATCGAGGCCGGTCCGTGCTGGGTGGCGGCCGTGCGCACGCTGGAGTCCAACCGCTACAGCGCGGTCCAGGTCGGCTTCGGCGAGACCACCGAGAAGCACCTGACCAAGCCGCGTCTCGGGCACCTGAAGAAGCACGAGCTGCCGCCGCTGCGCACGCTCGTCGAGTTCCGGCTGGAGGCCGGAGAGGAGGCGTCGTTCTCTCCCGGCCAGAAGCTCTCGCCGGGCGACGTCTTCGAGCCCGGGACCGTGGTCGACGTCGAGGGGCGCAGCAAGGGACGTGGGTTCGCGGGGGCGATGAAGCGCCACGGCTTCAAGGGCTTCTCGGACACGCACGGCACGAAGAACACGCACCGCATCCCGGGCTCGAGCGGCTCCTCCGCCGACCCCTCCAAGGTGTGGAAGAACAAGAAGTTTCCGGGCCATTACGGCGACGAGCGCACGACCACGCGCAACCTGCGCGTCGTGCGCGTGGACGGCGAGCGCAACCTGATCTTCGTGGAAGGCGCCGTCCCGGGGTCGCGCAACAAGCTCGTGCGTGTGACGCGCGCGCGGGCGCAGCGCAAGAAGGGGGCGTGATGCCGCGCGTGCCGGCCTACGAGTTCGGCGGAGCGCAGGCCGACCCCGTCACGCTGCCCGACGCCTGGTTCGCCGAGCGCGTGAGCGAGGGCGCCCTGTGGCAGACGGTGCGGGCGTACGAGGCGAACCAGCGGCAGGGGACGTCGGCGACGCTCACGCGCAGCGTGGTCTCGGGAGCCAAGTCCAAGCCCTGGCGCCAGAAGGGCACGGGCCGAGCCCGCGCGGGGACGCGCACGTCGCCGCTGTGGAGCGGCGGCGGCGTCGTGTTCGGCCCGCACCCGCGCGACCACCGCCAGAAGCTGCCCAAGCGCGTGCGGCGACTCGCCCTGCGCTCCGCGCTGCGGCAGAAGCTCGACGAGGAAGCGGTGTTCGTCGTCCGGCTGGATGCGTTCGACAAGCCCAGCACGGCGCGGCTGTCGCGGGCGCTCGCCGCCATCACCGAGGGGCGGCGTGTGCTGCTGCTCACGGCGCGGTTCGACGAGAACCTGTTCCTCTCGGGCCGCAACATCGGCCGGCTCACGATGAAGCAGCTGAAGGACGTCACGGCCTACGAGGTGCTGCGTGCCTCGGTCGTGCTGATCGAAGCCGATGCGCTCGAGGGCGACCCGCTGCCCGGCCTGCACGACGGCGCCGACGACGTGGACGCCGAGACGGGATCCGGCGTCGAGCCGCGCGAGGAGGGCTGAGATGGATCGCCGCCACCGCATCCTGCGCCGGCCGTTCGTGACCGAGAAGTCCTCCGCCGCGCAAGCATCGAAGAACCAGGTGAGCTTCGAGGTGGACAGGGACGCCACGAAGCCCGAGATCGCCGACGCCGTGCAGCGGGCCTTCGGGGTCACGGTGCTGCGGGTGCGCACGATGACCGCGATGGGGAAGACCAGGCGCATGGGCCGCTTCAGCGGCCGCCGGCCGGACTGGAAGAAGGCCATCGTCACGCTGAAAGAGGGCGACGACATCCAGTTCTACGAGAACGCATAGGACGCGAGCCCCCGAGCCCCGGGAGAGCGATCGATGGCCCTGAAGAAGTTCAAGCCCGTGACCGCGGCTTCGCGCCACCGGACCGTGTCGACGTTCGACGAGCTCACGGACAAGACACCCGAACGCTCGCTGCTGGAGCCCTCGAAGAGCCGCGGCGGCCGGAACAACCACGGGCACATCACGGTCCGCCACCAGGGTGGGGGGCACAAGCGCAAGTACCGGCGCATCGACTTCAAGCGCGACAAGCACGGCATCCCCGGCAAGGTCGCGGCCCTCGAGTACGACCCGAACCGCTCGGCGCGGATCGCGCTGATCCACTACAAGGACGGCGAGAAGCGCTACATCCTCGCACCCGACGGGCTCGCCGTGGGCCAGGAGATCTCGTCGGGACCGGGCAGCGACATCCGTGCGGGCAACGCGCTGCCGCTCTCGCAGATGCCCATGGGCACGACGGTGCACAACGTCGAGCTGCGTCCCGGCCGCGGCGGGCAGCTCGCGCGCAGCGCCGGGGCGGGGGTGCAGCTGATGGCGCGCGAGGGGGCGTTCGCGACGCTCCGTCTGCCCTCGGGAGAGACGCGGCTGGTGCCGGTCGAGAGCCTGGCCACGGTCGGGCAGGTGGGAAACCTGGAGCACGAGAACGTGCGCATCGGCAAGGCGGGGAAGTCGCGCTGGCTGGGCAAGCGTCCCACCGTGCGCGGCGTGGCGATGAACCCGGTGGACCATCCGCTGGGCGGAGGCGAGGGGAAGTCCTCGGGCGGGCGGCACCCGGTGACGCCGTGGGGTAAGCCGACGAAGGGCTACAAGACGCGCAAGAAGCGGAAGATCAGCTCGAAGTACATCGTGCGCCGGCGCGGCGCGAAGTAGCGCGGGCGAAGGAGACGAGAGCATGACGCGTTCGATCAAGAAGGGGCCGTACGTCCCCGAGAGCCTGAGGCGCAAGATGGAGGACATGAACCGCCGTGGCGAAAAGCGCGTGGTGAAGAGCTGGGCCCGGGCCTCCACGATCGTCCCCGACTTCGTCGGCCACACGATCGCGGTGCACAACGGGAACAAGTTCATCCCGGTCTACATCACCGAGAACATGGTGGGCCACAAGCTCGGCGAGTTCGCGCCGACTCGGCTGTTCCGCAGTCACGGCGGGAAGCTGGCCGACAAGAAGGCCTCGCTCGGAGGTTCGTGATGGAGGGACGCGCCATCGCTCGGTTCGTGCGCGGCTCACCACGCCGCGCGCGCCAGGTCGCGGACCTGATCCGCGGCAAGCCGGTCGAAGAGGCGTACGCGATCCTGGACTTCACGCCGAAGGCCGCGGTGCGGCCGATCAAGGAGACGCTGCGCTCGGCGGTGCACAACGTGCTCGACCTCGACGAGACGCGCCGGATCGGCGTCGAGGACCTGGTCGTGAAGCGGATCTTCGTGGACGAGGGTCCGATGATGAAGCGCATCCGCCCGCGCGCGATGGGGCGCGCGTACCGGATCCGCAAGCGCAGCAACCACGTGACGGTGATCGTGGGGCTGCCGAGCGAGGACTAGCCAGCTCGTAGGGCGCGTGGCGGCAGCCGGGCCGGCTCTCCTTCGCCGCCTGCTCGCTCCGCCGCGTGTGAACATCGAATGCGGCTCCGCTCGTGCGGGAGACGGCGGCTGCGGAGACCGGGACCCCACTGCCGCCGCGAACGTGAAGGATCGCGGACGGCGAACGCAGAAACGAGGGTAGGCAATTGGGACAGAAGACGCATCCGATCGGATTCCGGCTGGGCGTGACGCGCACCTGGCGCTCGCGGTGGTTCTCGCAGCGCGAGATGCCGCAGCTGCTGAAGGAGGACGAGCGCATCCGGGACTACCTGAAGAGCCGGCTGGGACACGCGGCGATCTCGAGCGTCGAGATCGAGCGCAAGCCGAAGAGCGTCACGGTGATCATCCACACGGCGCGGCCGGGCGTCGTGATCGGCAGGAAAGGCGCCGAGGTGGACAAGCTGCGCGACGAGCTGGCGCGGCTCTCGGAGGACGAGATCTCGATCAAGGTCGAGGAGGTGAAGCGCCCCGAGCTCGACGCGCAACTGGTGGCCGACAACATCGCCTTCCAGCTCGGCCAACGGATCAGCTCGCGGCGCGCGATGAAGAAGGCCGTGACGTCCACCATGCGCATGGGCGCCCAGGGCATCAAGATCGGCTGCAACGGGCGTCTGGGCGGCGCCGAGATCGCGCGCTCCGAGCAGTACCACGAGGGCCGTGTGCCGCTGCACACGATCCGCGCCGACATCGACTTCGCGCGCAGCACGGCGAAGACGACCTACGGCACCGTGGGCGTGAAGGTGTGGATCTTCAAAGGTGAGGTGATCGAGCAGCAGGGCCCGCGCACGTTCGCGACGGCGGGCGGCCAAGGGGACGGCCGAGGGTAGCCGATGCTGCTCCCCAAGCGCGTCAAGTACCGCAAGCAGCAGCGGGGCCGGATGACCGGCTCCGCGCAGCGCGGCAACGAGGTGAGCTTCGGCGAGTTCGGCCTCCAGGCGCTGGAGCCGGCCTGGATCACCAACCGCCAGATCGAGGCCGCGCGCGTGGCGATGACCCGCCACATCAAGCGCGGCGGGAAGGTCTGGATCCGGATCTTCCCGGACAAGCCGGTCACGATGAAGCCGGCCGAGACCCGGATGGGCAAGGGCAAGGGCAACCCCGAGCACTGGGTCGCGGTGGTGAAGCCGGGCCGGGTGC
>JBHENL010000019.1:0-2861 GCA_046262075.1 Gemmatimonadota bacterium | reverse complement strand
AGGGTGGCATGCGCGGCGCTGCTCGCGACCTACCTGCTCAACAACGTGGCGCTGCTGGCGTTCGCAGCGCTGGTGGAGAAGCGCAGGCTCGACTTCGGCGACGAGCGGTCGCTGCGCTTTACCCCGGCGCCCGCTCGCGCTGGGTGTGGACGATCAACCGGCGCAGCGCCTCCCGCCGGTTGGGGTCCACGGCGGCGAGCGGCTCGTCGAGCAACAGCAGGTCGGGGTCCGCGCACAGCGCGCGGGCGAGCGCGATCCGCTGCTGCTCGCCGCCGGAGAGCCCGCGCACCGGGCGCGTGAGGATCCCGGCGAGGCCGACCTCCTCGAGCAGCGCGCCGGCGCGGGCGCGCCGCTCGGCTCGCCCGGCGCCCGCCGCCCGCAGCGGCAGCGCGACGTTGTCATCGACGCGCAGGTGCGGCAGCAGCCGCGGCTCTTGGAAGACCACCGCGACGCCCCTGCGGTGAGGCGGGACGCGCTCGTCGAGCCGTCGGGCGCCCAGCTCGATTGATCCCGTCCTGAAGTGGCTGCAGGCCCGCGATCGCGCGCAGCAGGGTCGTCTTGCCGGCGCCGCTGGGACCCACGAGCACGACGCGGCCACCGGCGGGCACGACCAGGTCGACGCCGCGCAACACGGGCGCGCCCCCGCCGGGGGCGACCTCGACGCCGCGGCAGGAGAGCTCAGCGCTCATGCCGCGGCGCGCAGCGCGCGGGTGGTCGCGAACAGGGCCAGCGATGCCGGCGCGAGGAAGAGCAGCGCCAGCGTCGAGGCCACCTGGGGATCGGAGCCGATGTAGGGAAGCATGATCACCGGTAACGTCGGCGTAGTCGGTGCGACGGCGAGGCTCGTTCCGTACTGGCTCCAGGAGACCAGAAACGAGACCAACGCGGTCGCCGCCAATGTCGGGCGCAGGGACGGGACCGTCACCCACCGCAGCCGCTGCAGCGGCGAGAGGCCCGTGCCGTGTCCCATCTCCTCCGCGCGGCGCAGGTCGGGCGTGAACCCTGAGAGCAGCAGCAGCACGGCATATGGAAGCACGAGGGTGAGGTGGGCGAGCACGAGCCCGACCAGGGTGCCGGCCAGCTCGATGCGCAGAAACCACTCCGTCAGCCCCGTGCCTACGGCGTACGGCGGGACGAGCAGCGGCATCGCCAGCAACAGAACCACAGGTCCCGGATGACGCAGGCGGCGCTCGCCGAGCACGCGCGCCGCCGGCCAAGCCAGCACGATTGCCACGGCGGTCGTCGCCGCGCCGACCGCTAGTGATGTCCAGAGCGCCGAGATCGCGTCGCTGTCCCGAAAGGCCACCTCGAGGCCGCGCGTGCCCCAGCGCTCGGGCAGGAGCCCCGGCGCCCGCCACACATCGGCGAAGGCGCGAGCGATCAGCGCCAGCAGCGGCACGGCGAACGCGCCGGCCAGAAGCAGCCCACCGACGGCGCCGAGGCCGGAGCGACCAGCAGCCATCTCAGGCCCCCTCGACGTCGCGGGCGAGCCGCATCACCGCTAGCGCCAGCACGACCGAGAAGGCGGCCGCCAGCAGGAGCGCGGCTGCCCCCTGGCCCTGGCCGGCGATCAGGTCCCCCTGGGCCGCCTCGAACGCATAGGTGGCAACCGTGGGCGGGTGGTTGGGCCCGACGGCCAGCGGCACCTCGAAGGACCCCGCCACGTAGGCGGCGACGATGATCGAGCCCACCACGAGCGGCGCGCGGATCGCCGGCCACGTCACCCAGCGCAGACGCTGCCACCCGCTTGCGCCGAGCACCGCGGCGGCCTCCTCGCGCTCTCGCAGCCCGCCGCCCGACGCGGCCAGCAGCAGCAAGACGAGAAACGGCGCCTCCTTGTAGACGTAGACGAGGATGATTCCAAGCCCAGCCCGGTCGCGGACCAGATCCACCGGGAGCCCCCCGAGGATCCGCTCGGCGAGACCGCCGGGCGCCAGCCACACGACGGCGAGCGTCGCCACCAGCAGGTGGGGAACCGGTACGGGCAGCGCCAGAAGCGCAACCAGCCGGTTCTCGCGGCCGCGCAGGACCCGCGCGAGCAGGAGGGCGAGCACGGCTGCCAAGACCGTCGAGAGCACCGTGATCTGGGCGGTGAAGGCAACCGCGTCACCGAATGCGGGATCGCGCAGCAGCTCACGCCACGCCTCGAAGGTCGCTCCCTCGCCCAGGGGCACGAGCGAGGTATGCACGATCCCCGCCAAGGCACCGCCGAACAGGGCGGCAACCGCCAGGGACGCGGGCGCGAGGAGGGCAAAGTCACGGGTTCGCTGCCCCATCCCGCTAGCGCAGCAGCTCGCGCTTCCAGCGAGCCTCGAGCACGCCAACCCGCGCGGCAGAGAGCTCCTGCACCGAGGTGCCGAAGCCGTCGAGCAGGTACGGCGAGCTGTCGATCGCCTCAAACCGGCGGCGAACGTCGGCCGGAAGCCTTTCCAGGTCGAGCACGGTCGGATTCCCGAGCACCTTGGGGTCTGCCTTGAGCGCCTGCAAGCGCCGGCCGAGCAGAACGTTTGCCACGACCTGGGCCCCGGCGGCGTTCGCCGCATCGCTCGGAATCGTCACGTAGGACACGTTGGTGAGAGCGCCCTCACCGATGAGGAACGGGACCGCCGTGCGCGGGAACTGTCCCTTGCGCACGCCCGAGAGGACGAAGTTCGCGTCGTAGGACATCGCGAAGTCCACCTTCGCGTTGCCGAACAGTTCGTTGAGCTCTGCCTCGGACCTCGGCAGCACCTCGCCGCGGCGGTACATGAGCGGCTTGAGCTCTCTCAGGTAGGCGAACGCGGCATCCTCGCCCTTGGCCTGCACCACCTGGCGAAGGAAGGCCGAGCCGGTGAAATCCGGCGGCGCGGGATAGGTGAAGC
>JBHENL010000018.1:0-4940 GCA_046262075.1 Gemmatimonadota bacterium | reverse complement strand
CGCCACGTCCTGATCCAGAGGGCCCTGCTTGACCCGCTCGCCCCGCCGCGCCGCGCCCGCGCGGCCCCTCCGCCGCCCGCTCCTGGGCATCGTCCTCGGTGGTCTGCTCCTGGCCGGCGCCGCCACCGGTCAGGAGCGGATCGCCGCCGTACTGGAGCGGCGGCTTGCCGCCAATCCCCGGGATGCCGAGGCGCTGGAGCAGCTCGGAGTCGAGCGGCTGCGGCGTGGCGACCACGCGCGCGCCTTGATCCAGCTCCACAAGGCCATCGCCGTCTCGCCGCGGCGCGGCACCGCGTACTTCTACCTGGGGCTCGTCTACTACGAGCGCGGCCTGCTCTTCCGGGAGATCGAGGCCTACCAGAAGTCGATCCTGCACCTGCCCGACTTCATGCCGGCGCGCCTCAACCTGGCACACGCCTATCTCGCCGCTGGACGCGTTCCCGACGCCATCGAGCAGTACCGCTGGGTGGAGCGGCAAGACCCCGGGAACCTGACCGTGCTCCACAACCTCGGCATCCTCTTTGCGGATCTGAACCGCTCGCAGGACGCCCGCACGTACCTGGAGCGCTATCTCAGCCTCGCCCCCGCCGGAGCTCCCGGCCGGGTGCGCGCCGCCGAGATTCTGGCGCGTGCCACTGAGGAATCCGACCGATGAGTGCCTCGAGACACTCCCGCTCCGCGCTCGTGGCCGCCGTGGTCCTGGCCGTGGGTCTGCCGGCCGGCTTCGGGTCCGTCCTGTCGGGTCCCCGGCCGTGCCTTCAGGAGCGCGACCTCGAGCGCCTGGCTCGAGAGGCGGTCGAGCTGGACGTGCGCCTGGCGTCCCTGCCACCCGCCGTGCCCGAGCGCCGGGAGCTCGAGCAGCGCAGGGAGCGGCTCGAGAGTGCGCTGCGGCTCGCCGCGCGTGACGTGCTCGAGCGCGACCTTCCCGGCGACGCCTCCGGACGCGAGCAGCTGCGCTACTTCGACGATCTCGACCTGCGGCGCAAGACGTTCCGGCCGCGATCCCCCGCCGGCGACGAGCCGGCCGACCCGACCGATCCGGGGCAGCTCGCCGCCGGCCGGCCACCTTCGAGCAGCGGATCCGGTTCCGGGGCGACGCGCCAGGCGCCGGGGACCGAGCTCGAGGACGTCACTTCCCGGGGAGGAGGTCGCGGCGGCGGGGACGGCGACGACGGCGACCAGCGATCGGGGGGGCGCGGCCGGGGCCGGGGAGGCGATGACGATGCAGCCGGAGGTGGCGGCGCGTCGAGCCGCGTGCCGGGAGGGGACCCGCAGGACGACGCGCACGGCCGCGGCGACGACGGAGGCGGCCGCGGAGGACGGGTTGACCCGCTGGGTTCCGTTCCGGGAGGGGGGGACCACGACGTCCCGGGTCATGCCGGCGACCAACTCGACGAAGTGCTCGGCGAAGACCTGGACGATCGTCAGGACGACCGGGGCCGGAGCGACGACCACGGCCGCGACGAGGATCGGGATCGCGGAGGTCCGGATCGCAAGGACGACGTCGACGACCTGGATGACCTCGACGACCTGGACGACCTCGACGACCTGGACGACCTGGACGACCTGGGCCACGGTCGTAACCACGACCGCGAGGACAGGCACGATCGCGGCGACGAGCGGGACCGTCGCGAGGAGGGGGAGGACGACCGCGAGGCCGAGCGCGAAGAGGACGCGGGCGGTCTTCCAGGTCCGGGCATAGGCGACCTGGTCCCTAGCTGATCCATCCCGCCGCGGCGCCCGGACGGAGTTCCGGCGCCTGCGGCGCCGTCTTGCCGGACTTCCGGCGGCTCGCGCTCGCCGGAAGCGTCGCGGTCCTGGTCGGCCATTCCCCCAGTCTTCCTAAGCTCAACCCTCCCTTCAGCTGCCGGAGGCGCTCGGGCGCCTCCGGCTCGGCCGCCTCTCCGGTACGCGCCTTGCCTCGACAGCCTCGTCCGCGGAGCGCGCCGGACCGGCGCGCCCGCTCCCGCAGACGAGGAGCCGCGCCCGGTGACACGCGCCGTCCGAGAGCGATCGTTCGAGCCCAGCCGCGTCGTGTCCATCCACATGGGCGAGGGGGTGCTTCGCGAGGTCGCGCTCCACGTCGGGCCTGGCGTGGCGTTCGTGCTCCTCGACCGCCAGCGACCCGGATCCTTCGCTCGGGCAGCCCTCATGGACCGCGCGGCTGGCGAGTTGCGGGCGACCGGACGGCGGGCCGACGCGGAGGCGCTCGAGCTGGCCCGCGACTCCTACATGACCGCCCACGCCGCCGGCGTGCGGCGGTTCTCGGTCGCAATCGCCCGCGCCCTGCGGCTCGACGAGACGAGCGCCCGGACGATCGGACACGCGGCCACGCTCCCGACATCGGCAAGATCGCCGTCCCCGCGAGAATCCTCGCCAAGCCCGCCGCCCTCACCCGCCTCGAGCGTACGCTCGTCGAGCGCCACGCCGCAGGCGGGGCCGAATTGCTACGGGCCCTGGGATGGGAGCCGGCCATGGTCGAGGCGGTGGCGAGCCACCACGAGCGTCTGGACGGTAGCGGCTATCCGCGGGCGCTGCGCGGCCCCGCGATCCCGCTGGCCGCGCGCATCGTGGCCGTCGCTTGACGCCTTCGACGTCATGACCCAGGCGCGGGCCTACGGCCGCCAGCGCTCGCCGGGCGAGGCCCTCGCCGAGCTCGAGCGTTGCGCTCCCGGCCAGTTCGACAGCGCGTGCGTGGCCGCGCTCCGGCGTGCGCACGCGGGCACCCCCTTCTCCGCCAGGCTGGACGGCGAGGGGCTGCGGCATGCGCTGCACCGGCTGCGCCCGCTGGCGGCGGCCGCGGATGCGCGCGCCAGGGGGCGCGCAGCACCCGCAGGAAGGCGACTGCCCTTCCTGCATCCGTCTCCGGCCGGCGGCCTCCTCTGGCGCGGCGCTCCGGCCGCCTGATCGCGGACCCGCAACCACCCGTGGGAACGAGAGAGACAGCCATGAAGCCTGGAGTCCTGCACCGCCTGGCGCTGGGCGGCGCGCTCGTGCTGGCGTCCCTCCTGACCAGCTGCTCCGAGAGCGGCGGCCTGGTGGCCGGCGGCGGCGACGCCAGCGTGGCCGGCATCCTCACCTCGGAACGCGGCGCCGCGACCCACGGGGGGATGTCGCTGGCGGGCGGTCCCGGAGACGACGCTGCGTCGGACGTGGCGCTGGCGGGCGTTTCGGTCCGCCTCGTGGATCCGTCCGGCGGGCTCGTGTTCGACAGCCGCACCGACGCGCGAGGCGAGTTCGAGATCACCGCGCCGGAAGGGATCTACAGGCTCGAGGTGACACTGCCCGGCGGCGACCGCTTCACGTTCGAGGTCTCGCTCGAGTCCGGCGAGCGCCTGTTCGTGCAGGCGCGCGTCCAGAACGGCGCGCGCGCGCTCATCGATGCGGAGATCTTCACCGACGACGACCGCGACGGCATCAGCGATTCCGGCTTTCGCGTGCGGATCCGAGGCCGGGAGGCCGGTCGCCCCGGCTCGGGCGAGGTGGGAGAGGACCGCCCCGACGACGATCTGGAGGAGGAGGACGCAGACGCCGCAGACGACGCTCCGGCTGCGCTCGGCGACCTGCGCGAGGGGCAGCGGGTGTTCGTCAAGGGAGCGGGCTCGGCGGACGGCTTCGAGGCCGACGAGGTGCACGGGAACGCCGGGCGTGCGGACCGATTCTGCCGCCTGAGCGGCTTCCTCACCGGTGTGCAGGAGGGCCCCGACGGGATCACGGCGGTGGAGATGTTCGGTGTCAGGATCGGCCTCGGCTCGGTGGACGTGGCGGGGGTCCGCGGCGGTCGCGGTCCGCGCTCGTCCCTAGCCGAGGGCGTGCGGGTCGAGGTCCATGCCCGCCTGGACCAGAGCTCGGGCGAGCTGCATGCGCTGCGCCTGCACGCCCGCGGGGGGCGCGGCGACGATCCCGAGCGCATCCTCGGCCGCCTGACCGCGGAGCCCGACGTGGCCGCGAGTCTCCTGGAGGTCTGCGGGATCGAAGTCTCGGTGGCGGCGGCAGCGCGGGTGACGAACGGGGGCGGCGACGGGCGTGGCGGCGACGGGCGTGGCGGCGACGAGCGGGACGACGACGGGAACGACGATGACGACGATGACGATGATGACGATGAAGACGACGGGGGCGAGGGCGAGCGGGTGAGCTTCGCCGAAGTCGTCGCGGCGCTGGCAGGCGGCGGCTTCAATCACGACGCGCGCGGCACGTTCGATGCTTCGACCGGGACGCTGCGCCTGGACGAGCTGACGCTCTCCACCACGCCTGGCTCGCGGGTCGAGATCGTAGCGGAGGTGCGGGACGCGAACGCAGGCGCGGGGACGTTCCGGCTGCTGGGCTTGCCGGTCGTCGTGGACGCCGGGACCAGCTTCGCCGGCGACGCGGGCGGCGCCGCCGGCCTCACGAACGGGCGGCGTGTCCGGGCCGAGCTCGTCGAGCAGGGCGGCGTGCTCGTGGCCCGGAGGATCCAGCCCACCGGCGAGCCGCACGACCGTCTGCGCGGAGGGGCCCTCGCGCTGCTCTCCGCGGAACTGGCGGCCGACCCGAACGTGCGCGTCGATCTCGCCGACGGTCTGTCGCTGACGGCGGACGCCGACTCGGCCACGGAGTTCGAGATCGAGGGCTGATCGCGGGGTGCGCCCGCACCCGCCGGGCGCGTGCGAGGACTGGAGAAAGGGCGAGAGGGGAAGCCACGGGCCCCTCTCCGTCCCCCGGAGCCGCCGTCTCCTCACGGAGCGGCGGCTCCTCATTGTGGGCTCCCGCGCTTCAGCCCTGGCCATCGCCGCACGGCACGCAGCCCGGCGCAGCGAGCAGGTCTCTCGTCGCTCCGCCGGGCCGTGGAGGCCGTGGGCGAGGCGCTGCCGGCCGTCGAGCAGGCCGCCGAGCTCGTGCTGGAGGCGCTGCGGCGTGGCGGCAGGCTCCTTTACGTCGGAGCGGGGACGAGCGGGAGGCTC
>JBHENL010000017.1:0-3745 GCA_046262075.1 Gemmatimonadota bacterium | reverse complement strand
AACGCCTGCGCGCGACGACCCTCGCCTCCGCTACGGTCGGTAAGCGCTACCGCACGACGCTTCCCATGGTGGGCGGGCAGCGGCCGTACAGCTTCTCGCGCACGGGCGGACGGCTTCCCGCGGGAGTTCGTCTCTCGCGCTCGGGCGTCCTGCTCGGCAAGCCCATGACCGCCGGCCGGTTCCGCTTCAGCGTCCGCGCGCGCGACCGGAACGGCTTCTCCAGCCCGCGCCTGTACTCGCTCGTTGTCAAGGCGGCTCGCAGAGCGTAAGCGACCTCCCGGCGCCGACACCGCAACCGAAGATTGCGGTGTCCCACGCGGGATCTCGGAGAGGGCTGTGGCCGCCTCCGCCTGGCAAAGCCCGGTGGAGGCTCGAGTTGGACGTTTAGATGCGGGAACCAGAGCGTCCGCCGGAGGCCGAAGCCCGGCTTCGCCGGGCGAGAGGCTTGTCTTGTCGGATCATGCGAACCGAGAAGGAGGGGGCGCTTGGGGGAACCCTGGGTTCCCCCAAGATCATTCGAGGTCGAGGATGCGGGCGGCGTAGCGCTCGCTTCCCGGACGCAGGGAACTCGCGAGCTTGTAGTGCCCGTTGGCTTCGCTCGAGCGACCCTGCTTCTCGAGACAGCGGCCGAGCGCGTAGTGCGCGTAGTCGTCGGCGGGCGAGAGCTCGAGGATCGCACGAAACTCGCTCTCGGCTTCCATCCAGCGCTGGATGCGAAAGTACGCGATGCCGAGCGCCTCGCGGATCGAGGCCTTCTCCGGCTCCAGCCGCTTCGCCTTCTCCAGCGGCACGGTGGCCTGCGCGGCCATTCCCTGCTTCAGATGCGCCCGGCCCTGCTGAAAGTAGTCGTAGGCTTGGCTCATTCGCAGACCGCCTCCAGCTGACGCGGCGCCGATGCAGGGGCGGCGCAGACGGCCGCTCCGGCGCAACCGGACGCGCAGCTGGTCATAGTGACGCCACGTACGGGAAGTTCTCCTCCAGCAAGTCAAGCGGAAACGTCAAGTCGCGCGTCGGGCCGATCTGGATCGCCGCGACCTCGGCCCCGGCGTCGATCGCGCGCTGGTACGCCGAGGTGAGCTCGTACGGGCGCTCGTCCAGGCCAAGGTGCGGCGCCACCTCGGCCCCGAGCCCCCACAGCGGGGCGCCCGTCCAGGGGCCTGCGCCCCCCGGGTCGTGGGTGACACGGACCCGCCCGCCCTCGATCCGGATCGGGTCTTTCTCGGGATGCTTGCGGACTGCCACGGCGCCGGCGGAGGGGCGGTCGAGAAACCGCTCGGCGAAGCGAGCGACGTCGCCCTCCGCGAAGACGGTGTCCGCGGCCAGCACGAGGTAGGGAGG
This sequence comes from Gemmatimonadota bacterium, assembly GCA_046262075.1. Taxonomy (GTDB): domain Bacteria; phylum Gemmatimonadota; class Gemmatimonadetes; order JACCXV01; family JACCXV01; genus JBHENL01. The sequence continues at coordinate 2,407 of JBHENL010000017.1, read as the reverse complement.
AGTGAGACCAGCGCGCAGGACGGCGTCCGCCGAGCCGTCGGGGCGCGGCTGGCGAACGAAGCGCACCTCGACACCGAAGGCGGACCCGTCGCCGGCGAGGGCCTCCACCTGCTCAGCCAAGTGCCCGGTGACGAGCGTGATACGGGCGATTGCGGCGGCGGCGAGCTCCCGCAGGAGCGTGGCGAGCACCGGGCGCCCGTCGATGGGCAGCACGGGTTTCGCGTACCGCTCGGTCAGCGGCCGCATGCGGCGCCCCTCCCCGGCCGCCATCACGACCGCGTCCACTATCCGGTGAAGCCGAGCGAGCGAACGGACAGCAGCCCGCGCGCACGCTCGATCGGACCGAGCCGGCGGCGCAGCCGCCGCAGCAGCGAGCGGAGCTCTCGCCGAGCCCGCCGCGCGGCCGGACCGGCCTCGTCGGCAGGCGCGAAGCGGGCGGCCGCCGCAGCTCCCACGAACGCTCGCGCGTCGACGGCGAGGTGCGAGGAGACCGTCTCGCCCACCTCGGCGAGCGTCGCACTGCTCGGGATCGCGACGCGCTGGTCGACGAGGTAGTCGATCAGCTCGCGCCGGCAGGCGCTCGACACCTTCCGCGGATCGCGGGTGAGGTAGCGCGCGCGGCGGAGGCCGAGCTTCGAGAGAGCGATCAACGCGACGAGCGCTGCGATGACGAGCGCGAGCAAGCGCAGCAGGCTGGCTCCGCGGTCGCCGCCCCCGGCAGCCGTGCCGATGTCGCCCGGAACATCGCGACCGCCGAGCCGCGCCGCCTCGAGCCGCTCGGCCAGGATTCCCAGGCTGAGGTCGAGCCCGCCGCGCCCGGCCGCGGCATTGGCAGCCTGCTGCGCATTGAAGCTGGAGGCGGCCGTGCTGTGCGTACCGGAGAGCTGGCCGCGCCCCGGAGTGGGGTCGAATGGCAGCCAGCCCCAGCCATCGAACCAGACCTCGACCCAGGCGTGTGCGTCGTGGTCGGTGACGGTCCAGCGCCGCTCGTCGGCGTCGTAGTCGCCGCTCGTGAACCCCGCGGCCACACGCGCCGGGATTCCGAGGTAGCGAAGCATCAGGGCCATGGCACCTGCGTACAGCTGGCAGTACCCGCGCTTGTGGCCGGTAACGAAGGCGACGAGCGGCGGTGCCGTGCTGGGACCGGGAGGTTGCTCGTCGTACGTGAAGCCGCCCTGCGAACGGAACCAGGCCTCGAGCGCCACGACGGCCGCGTACTGGTTGCGCGGGCGTGCCCCGACGACCTCGCGCGCCTGACGGTAGAGCGGCAGGTACGGCCCGAGCCGCGGGGCGAAAGTCGAGTTGGAGAGGAGGTTCCGCACCTGCTCCCCCCGGCCCGCGGTGCCAAAGGGAAGCACTGGCGCACCCCGCGCGAGCTCGAGGTACTGGCTGTGGAAGGTGCCTCGAAGGCGCACGTTCAGCTTCGACTCCGCGAGCTGCGCGGGCGTGGGGCGCGGCGAATAGCTCCAGACGACGTAGTCGTCGCCCCGCTCGAGGCCTCGCGGCAGCAGAGCAACCCCGCCGGGCCGGTACTCGACAGGGCCGAGGCCGCGCGGATCCCAGGCAACGGGCGTCGCGGGCGCCGGGAGCCGCTGGTCATCGAGCGCGGTGATGGAGACCTCCGCGGGCACCCACCGTTCGCGGTTGCGCGCACGCGCCGGCAACAGCAGGTCGCCGGTCAGCTCGACCGGCTCGGGCGATCGCACCAGAGTGGGGAGATCTTCGATCCAGCGGTCGCCTGCGAAGTCGTCCAGCGTGGTGGCGCGCCAATACTGCGACCGCTGTGGGCCCCGGACCGTGAGCACCGGCGTCGCCTTCTCGGGAAAGCGAATCCCCGCGTAGTTCGCGTTCCAGACATAGCGAACCCCGACGGGATCCTCGGGCCGGTCGTATGGATCCCAGCCCTGCCACGTGAGAAACTCATCCTTGGCGACGGCTGGCGAGGTCGTCGCGACCAGCGCGGCCGCGACGAGCACGGCACCGGCGAGCACAGCGTGCCTCGCCGTATGCGGCGGCCGGCGAGATCCCCACGCGAGGAGGGCGAGCACCGTTGCGAGGATCAGCGCCCCCTGCAGGAAGCCCGGCCCCGACACGAGCGTGAGAGGCCAGCCTGCGCCGACGAGCAGCCCGAGCGCGGCCGCGAGCGGCCGCCGCGCGGCGAGGCCGAGCGCAACGGCGAGTGAGAAACCGAAGATCGCGAGCAGCACGGCGCCGAGCATCAGGGGCTCCGCCTGCGGGGCGAAGGGAAGCCCGACGTCGTAGAACTGGAGCACGCCCTCCCGCGCGCCCGACAGCAGCGGCCCGAAGAAGTCGCGCCGGTCGTCGAACGGGCGCGCGTCTGCGGGCGAGAGACCGAGCGCCGCGCCGGCGGCGAGCAGGAGGACTGCCGCGATCGCGACCGCCCGCG
>JBHENL010000016.1:0-18854 GCA_046262075.1 Gemmatimonadota bacterium | reverse complement strand
TTCCTGACGGGGAGCACCCTCTCGACCGACCTGCCCGTGCGCGTGGCGTTCCAGCCCACGTACGGCGGGACTAAGGACGCCTTCGTCGCCGGTCTGAACGCGGAAGGCAACGTCCGCACCTTCGGCAGTTATCTGGGGGGGACGGCCGGGGAGGCCGCTGGAGGCGTGGCGCTCGACGCCCACGGCAACGCCGTCCTGGTGGGCTCGACGGGCTCGGCGGCCAACTTCCCGACCGCGAACGCCGAGCAGCCGACGTACGGCGGGGGCACGGAGGACGGCTTCGTCTCGAAGATCGACGACGTGAACATCGACGTCGTGTATCGCTTCTTCCACACGCCCAGCAGCAAGTTCTTCTACACGATCAGTGAGCCCGAGAAGAACGCCGTCCTGGCGACGCCGGGCTGGCAGTTCGAGGACGTGCGGTGGCGGGCCTGGCACTTCAACACCAGCGAGGTGCCGAGCTACACGAAGCCGCTCTACCGCTTCTTCCGACCGGCATCGACGTCGCACTTCTTCACGACCAGCGACCAGGAACGGGACGACATCATCAACAACCTGCCCGACTGGGACTACGAGGGCACGGGCTTCCGCGTCATCCCCTTCAATCACACTCCGCTGCCCGCGGGAGTGGTGCCGGTCTACCGCTATTTCAGCTCCCAGACGACGGGCCACTTCTGGACGACGAACCAGAGCGAGGCGCCGGCGGGCTACACCTTGGAAGGCATCGCCTTCTACGTGTACCCCAGCTGACGCCTGCTGGCCGGTGGCTGCGCCCCGCAGCGATCAGGCACGGACCTCCGCGGCGCGCTCGCCACGGGCGCGGGCCGCCGCGCCGCGGTAGATCCCCTCGTAGGCGAACGCTTCGTCCTCCACTCTCGCGGGCGGCTGGAGGAGGCTGCGCCAACGCCGCAGCACTGCCGGATCCGCGGCGATCTCACGCAGGACGCGCGCCAGGTCCTCGATGCTCCGCGGGGTGACGTGTCGTCCGGTCGTGCCGTCGACGACGCGTTCGGCAAGGGCTCCGACTCTCGACACCACGGCCGGAACTCCCGCCGCCAGCGCCTCGCTCAGGACGAGCGAGAACGTCTCGCGCACCACCGACGGCAGGACGATGACGTCCATCTCGGCCAGGGCATCGGCCACACCGGCGGCGGGTACCCCTCCGCGAAAGCGGATGCGCGGATCCCCGTCCGCGAGCCCGTGCAGCGCTTCGCCGAACGCGCTGTCTCCCCACGCTTCGCCATAGAGTTCGAGCCGCAAGTTCGATTCCTCGACCTGCCGGAATGCGCGGATCAGGACGTCGACGCCCTTGTGCGGCAAGAGACTCCCGAGATACCCCACGACGAGCCGGCCGTCGGCTTCACGGGGCGCCCGCGGCACGATCTCCGCCTGATCCACACCGTGCGGCACGACTCGCACCTCCAGGTCGGGATACTCCTCCTGGAACACCGAAGCCACGAAGCGCGACGGCGCGACGACCGCCGCCGCCGAATGGAGCAGGTCCTCTGCGCGACGCGCCCGGGCCCAGAGATACTCGCGTGAAAGGCCCGCGACGAGACAGTGCCGCTGGCATTCGGCGCCCGCTCGCGGTCCTTCACACGGGCTGCCGTCGACGCGTACGAGGTCGATCCGGTAGCAGGGCAGGAAGAAATCCGTGACCGTCACGACGTAGGGCACGCTACGCCGGACGAGCGCATCCAGCGCGGAGCTCGTCCGCATCGCGTGCGTCACGTGGGCGACGTCGAACCGGTGCCGGTCCAGCAGATCGAGCGCCAGCTCGGTCAAAGGAGCGCGAGGCTCGAGGCTGTGGTGCAAATCGGGTGGGGGGACGACGTAGTGGAAGGCCGTGACCGGCACGCCTGCGTACCGAACTTCGTCGAGACGGCATGGACCGCCATCGGGGGCGCCGCAAGACGGCCCTTCGAGGCGCCACGTGAGGACGTGGACCGCGTGTCCCGCGCGCTGCATGGCGCGCGCGAGGTTCAGCGTGAAGCGTTCCGTCCCGCTGCCGAACTCCGGATAGAACTGATGGACGACGTAGAGGATCCGCACGTGCCGGAGGCGCTCAGATCCCGGCGTTGAGGGAGGTCCGCAGGTCGGCGAGCCAGATCGGCGAGCGTCCGCGTCGGCTCTCGCCCAGCTGGAGATAGCCGAGGTAGGCACCCGCGGTCAGCGCGGTCAGCTTCTCCACGAGCGGTGGAATCTGGCCGAGGAGGAACGCGTCCAGCTCCGCGTAGGGGCGCTCGAGGTACGGGCGGACGGCATCGAGCATGGCCGCGACGGCCTCTGGAACGACATGGGCGTGACCGCTGCTGGCGGATTGCCGATCGCCGAGCCACGCCAGAAACGCAGCGAGCGACGGCTCGTGGCTGTCTGCCTCCCGGGCCACGCGGCCCTTCGCCTGGGGCCGGGCCAACGTCTCATGGAACAGCTCGTAGAGTCCGGCGAGCGTAGTCTGGCCCAGCGCGGCTACCGCCGAACCCACCGCCTCCGCGCGCTGGAAGGCCTGCAGAATGGAGTGGAACAGCGGACCGACGTCCGGCACCTGCGGCACGCCATAATCCGGGAACGTCGTCCCGAGGAAGATGCTGTCGACGTAGCCGCGCTTCAGAAAGTAGAACGCTGGACGCGTGTGCGAGTGAACGACTTTCACCGACGACAGCATCGCCACCCGATGACCGTCGCGGATGAGCCGCATCCCCAGGTCCAGATCTTCCCCATACGCGCCTCGATAGCCGTAGCGGACGAGGACGTCGCGGCGAATGAGACAGGCGATGTCGCTGAGTTGCCCGTTCACCCGCAACGCGTGATGATCGGTTGAAACGAGCTCTCCCAATCGGTCTTCGTTCCGGCAGCCCAGGAACTCGTAGTGGTTGTAGATCATGGAACCGTAGAGAAGATCACAGTCGCTCCGTGGATATTCCGTGCACGAGAGCGCCACCAGACCCTCGTCGGCGTGGTCCAGCAGGCAGCGCAGCATCGTATGCAGCCACCGATCTCCGAGCGGCAGCGCATCCTGCGTCATCACCAGCACGAACTCGCCGGTGGTGTGCGCGACACCGAGGTTGCGGGCGTGACTGTGCGTGAACTCGTGCGCGGGGATGTGCACGACTTGGCAGCCGTGGCGTTCCGCCCGCGCCGGCGATGCATCCGACGATCCCGAATCGACGACTACGATCTCGGCGATGCGCACGCCGCGTTGATCCCTCAGTCGGCCCAGGACGAGATCGAACTCCTCGCCGGCATCCTTCGTGGGGATGACGATCGAGACCGGAGCTTCGAGCAGGGGAGGCGGGTTCTCGTCCCAGCGTGCGGCGACTCCGGGCGGTGCGGCGAGGACCAAGCTGCGCTGGTGGTCCCGGACTCGAGCAGGATCCGGAGTGGCGAGACTCCCCACCGAAGAATCGTGCCGCACGGGCCCGAGACCGCCGGCCTCGGTCGAGGGCGCCGAGGGACCATCGGCAGAGCCTGGTGCCGCACCGCCGCCCGCGTCCGGTGGCGGTGGACCCGCGCCTCCCTTTCGATCCGATTCGTCGCCGTTCCCACCCGCCTCCGAACGTGCGGCGGTGCCACGGCTCCGGTCTCGCCAAGCACCTACGGTGACGCGCACCGGTCTCGTCCAGCGCCAGATTCGGCTTGCAAAGACCCGCTCCAGATGGTCCTGCAGAGCCGTCCGCTCCGTCTCCGCCTTACGCAACCGGAGCTCACGCTCGACCAACTCCAGCCGGATGGCTTCGATCTGCCTCCGCAGAGCGTCGAGCTCGGATTGAGCCGTGGCGGCCGCACGCTCGAGCTTGCGGGCTCGCGCGTCGGAGTCGGCCAGCGCCCGATCGAGTTCGCGGGCCCGATTGCGGTGCTCGATGGTTCGCCCGACCTGAGCCTCCAGCCTGGAGGTCACCGCGCGCAAACTGAGGGCGAGGTCTCCCTGCGCCGATTCCAGCCCCTCCACACGGCGCCGCATGCCCTCCCCAGCGCTACGCAGCGCCGCGACTTCGCTCAGCAGCGTCGTGCGCGACTCCGCGAGGTCGGCGTTCTCCTCTTCGAAGGCGGCGAGCCGCTCGAGCGTAGAGCCGCTCCCTGGATCGTCGTGGTCACCCCGGAGCGGATCGAGGACTTCCAGCTCGGGGACCGCGCTCCTGGCCCTTCCGACCGTCGCACCTGCCGGGTGGCCCGCATCCTCGACGGGTACGGCGGCGACCACGAACTGGTAGACGTCCGACTCGGGCCCTGCCAGCACGTGCTCTACGACGGCGGGCGGAAGGGCCTCCACGTCCGCACCGACCTCAGACCGGCGGGGGTCCAGCCGCTGCCGCTCCAGCCGAAAGGCCGAATACCCCGCCTGCTCGAGAGTCGCCAGCAGGTTCTCGCGCGTGAAGAAGCGAAGGTGCGTCTCGTCGAGCAGCCCCAGTTCGCGGTACTCGAGACGCCCATGGAGCACGTGCAGCAGGACCGACGCGTGCGCGAAGTTCGGGACCGATGCGACGACCCGTCCCCCGGCCGCCAGGAGCGGCCGTACCCGGCGTAGCAGCTCACGCGGACGCTTGAGGTGCTCCAGCACGTCCGCGAAGAGCAGCACGTCGAAGGCCCCAGGGCCAAAGAGCGCCTCGTACTCCAGCGCCTCGCAGTCTCCGGCGATCACGCGCTCGCAGAATCGTTCGGCGCTTGCGGCGGCTTCCGGGTCGATCTCGACGCCCACCACGCGGCAACCGAGCTCCTCGGTCAGCACGCGGCTCATGTAACCGCTGGCGCAGCCGAACTCGAGCACACGCCGATCCCGCCCCACGAGGCGCAGCACACGGGAGTGAGTGGAGTCGGATGCCAGGTCGACGACTCGCTCGTAGCGGCTCATCCGCCCTCCCCGTTCGGGCTCGCAGCCTTTCTCTTCGCCGCCGGTGCGTGCCGCACCGCGGCCCCGTCCGCAACGGGCGCGGACTCTCCTCCCGCGCGCAGGCTCAGGAGCTCGAAGAGGCAGGGCCCGGGTCCCGGATCGAACCGGATTCGATCCACGGTCTCGTCGATCCAGACCGTGATCTCCTGCGGCTCCGAGGAGGACCGAAGCGTGGGACGCACGGTCCGCTCGTCCTCGGTGAACTCGTTCTCCCCGGCCTGCCGCCAGAACACCTGGAACGGGATCGAAGCCGCGGACCCGTTGGTGAGACGGAAGCGAACGCGCAGCGCGAGGATCGAGATCGGCTCTCGGAGCGCGACCACGACATGGGGGTCCTGATCCGTGCAGCGGCACGCCGTCGCCGCGCAGACCATCCCGTTCGCCGTCTCGATCTCCAGCGGGAGCGCCCGTTCGATCCCACCCGCGACCGCCAGCGGGGGTGGCGCATCCTCGAAGGGTCCCGTGGCGGTTCGGCGCAGATCGGCCAGATCCAGAAAGGCGTACTGACGGAGCTGCATGCCGTGGCGTGCCGCCAGCAGGTCGTCGGGCAGCCCGGCGCGCACGTCGGCCGCGAACGCCGCCACCACCGCCGATCGCCCTCGCGCCCAGCCGATCGCGGTCAGGGAGCTGTACGTGAGGAAGGCGCAGAAGCCGGCGAACAGGCACATCTGGACGAACCGCGCAGGCCGAGGTCGGGCGTAGATCCCCCAAGCCAAGTAGCAGGCACACAGCGCTCCGATGGACAGGAGCGCGTAGCGGGACGAGAATCCCGGGCCGGACCCCAGCGCCGCCCGTCCGTGCCCGATGGCGAGCGCCAGAGCCGCGACGGCCGCCACGACCGCCAGCAGCCCGGCCGCTCGCAGTCGCTCTCGGGACGTTCGGAGGAGGGCCCACGCCGGCAGGGCCGCCGAAGAACCGAGGAGGATGATCAGCGCCAAGCCGGAAAACGGCCACAGCGGTACAGCCGCGGTGCCGAGCGCCATGCTCAGGACCTGCAGGGCGACCACGAGAGTCTGGCGGATGCCGGGGCTCGGAGGATGGTGCAGCGGCCGCTCGTAGTTCTGGAAGTAGATCACGACCGCCGCCGCCGTCAGGAGTCCCGCGGCGACGAGGAGCCAGCCCGGGCCCGTCCGACCCCGCGCGCGCGTGCGGGCGACGCCGGCGACCAGCAGCCAGGCCGCCAGCGGCGGCACGAACGCGAGCCCGATGGCGCCGTGCAGCGTGAGCAGCAGGACGCTCGATCCCAGCACGATCGCCGCGCCGCGACTCCACTCCGGCGGTGGCCGCGCGACAACGGCGAGGAACACGAGCACGAGGACCACCGACGAGACGAAGAACAGCTGGATGTCCCAGAGCAGGTTCTCGTAATGGCCCAAGTGCAGCAGGGCGAGCGGGAAGAACGCGTCCGCGTAGTCGGGGCGGCCGCGGAGCCGCGCCGCCGTGGCGAGGAGGATGAGCGTTGCTACGCTGAGGAGCAGCACGCTCACGAAGAGCGGCGCGCGGAAGTCGGACTCCGTGAGGCGCGCCAGGCCCCACATCAGGAGCTTCGTCACAGGCAGCCGATGCTCGTTGTGCTGTGACCACAGCCACTCGGCGGTCAACGGCTCATCGCCCGAGAGGACGGGGACCGTCACCCCGTCGTACGGCAGGTTGACGCCGTAGCGGGCGACGAAGGCCAGCGCCCAGAGCGTCATCAGCAGCCAGGCCCCGAGCACGAACACGGCCGCCCCGCGGTCTGCCTGCGGCCCGAGCTCGCGCGGCCACGTGGGCGCGGGAGCGCCACGCGCCCCCACCGCAGCGACTTCGCGAGAATCAATCGATGAGCTCACGATAGCTCCGGAGGGTCGCCTCTGCGCAGCGACGCCAGGTGTAGCCGGCGGCGCGGCGGAGCCCGGCCTCGTGCAGCGAGGCACGCAGCTCCGCATCCTCCAGGATCCGGCGGAGCTCCGCCGTCCAGGCCGCGACGTCGCCGGGAGGCAGCCGCAGAGCCGCGTCTCCGAGCACTTCCCGCAGAGCGGGGATGTCGGAACAGATCACGGGGGTGCCGCAGGCCATCGCCTCGAGGGGCGGAAGTCCGAAGCCTTCGTAGAGCGACGGATAGACGAAAGCCGTGGCCGCCCGGTACGCGCGGGCGAGAGCGAGCTCGTCCAGGAACCCGCGGCGCAGCACGTGTGCCTCCAGCTTCAACGCGCGAACGCGCCGCCAGACGGGCTCCGATTTCCACCCCGCCGGTCCGACCAGCACGAGCGGGTGTGCGTCACGCAGGTCGCGCGGAAGCCCGGCGTACGCCTCGAGCAGGACGGGCAGGTTCTTGCGGGGCTCGACACTTCCTACGAACAACAGATAGCGCCGCGGCCAGTGCGCCCCGGCGTCGCTGCCGCGCGTGCGAACCTCGGCATCCGTTGCGACGTCCAGCCTCGGGTGGAAGAGCGCGGGATCCACGCCCAAGGGAGTCACGGTCACGCGATCCGGCTCGACCCGGAATTCACCGATGAGCTCGTCGCGGACGGTGGCGCTGATCGCCAGAAAACGGTCCACGCGCGGAATCCGGCGCGCGAAGTCCCGTCGAAACAGGTAGACGCGCGCCGCCGGGTGGGTCTCGGGATGGTTCGCGAGCGACAGGTCGTAGATCGTGACGAGAGTGGGCCCCGGAAACGGCCGTGGAACGTAGTTGGTCTCGTGATAGAGGTCGTAGCGGCCGCCGCGCACCTGACGCCGGAACAGCCCGTCCATGAGCACGGGATAGAGCGGCGCGAGACCGGGCGTGAAGATCAGCCGCTGGAACGCGAGTCGCCAGGAGAACGAGGGTCCACCACTCGCGGGCCCGTTGTCGCGTCCGAGACCCCGGCGGACCACGAACGGATAGGCGAAGTGGCACTCGATCTCGGGATCGAGCTCCATCAGCCAGCGTGCGAGGTTCGCTGCGTACCGACCCACCCCGGTGCGCGGTGGGAGCAGCGGGATGCCGTTGTAGAGGACCCGCACTACCCTCCTTCCACCGAGTGGAGGTACGCGGCCAGGACGGGCTCGGGCGCACCCACTTCGCGCACACGGCCGTCGGACAGCCAGAGCGCACGATCGCACCAGGCTCGCGCCGCCTCGGCGTCGTGGGTCACGAGCACCAGGCTCGCACCCCGCCTCTGGAACTCACGGACACGCTCGTGACAGCGAGCCACGAATCCCGCGTCTCCCACGGACAGGATCTCGTCCACGAGCAGGACGTCGGGATCGACGTGAATCGCCACCGAGAACGCCAGCCGCATGTACATGCCCGTCGAGTACGTCCGGACCGGCTGGTCGATGTACTCCCCGAGCTCCGCGAAATCCACGATCTCCCCTGCGCGGCGCGCGATCTGGCGGCGCGAGAGTCCCAACAGGATACCTTCGATCTCGACGTTTTCGCGGCCGGTGAGATCCATGTGGAATCCGGTTCCCAGCTCGAGCAGCGTGGCGACTCGGCCGCGTGTGAAGACCCGGCCGCGATCCGGGCGATAGATCCCGGCAAGCAGTCGCAGGAGCGTCGTCTTGCCCGAGCCGTTGCGGCCCACGACCCCCAGGCTCTCCCCCGGCCCGACTTGCAGCTCCACGTCGCGAAGGACGACGTGCCGAGCGCTCGGATCGTGTCTGCCCAACAAGCCATCCACCAGCGTCTGCTTCAGGTGGCGTTGCTTCGTCGCCACGAGATCGAACGACTTCCACAGCCCGCGAGCCTCGATGACGGGCGTCACAACTGCTCGGCGAAGTCCACCCGCTCGTGCTCGAAGAGCCACGCGCCGAGCACGAACGTCACCAGGGAGAACGCGGCGGCGGCGGCCAGCCAGGCCCAGCTCGGCCAACTCCCGCGGTAGAGCGCGTCCTGGAAACCTCCGATCACCACCGCCAGCGGATTGAGGACCAGCACTCGGCGCAGTCCCGGGGGCACCATCTCCGGGGCGTAGATGATCGGAGCCAGGAAGAAGAGCACGAGCAGCAGGTTGCCGAGCAGGAACTCGAAGTCCCGGAACCGCACGCCCAGTGCCGCGACGCCCAGGCTTACGCCTGCCGTGAAGACGAGCTGCACCAGCAGCAACGGCACGAGGGCGATCACGGTGACGCCCGGGGGACGCCCCAGCAGCAGCGCCAGCCCCAGCAGGAGCGGTAAGCTGATCAGCAAGTGCACCAGGTGCGACAGCACGGGCACGAGCGGCAGCACCTGAACCGGGAAGGCGACGCGGCGCACGAGCCCGGCACCCTGGCGCACTGCCCCCGTTGCCACGGTCACGGCCGTGCTGAACCACGTCCAGGGCAAGAGGCCGCAGCCCAGGAACAGCACGAAATCCTCGATTCCGACGCGAAGGATCGTCGAGAAGACGACCGTATAGACGACCAGCAGGAGCGCCGGGTTCAGGATGCTCCACAAGTACCCCAGCGCGTGCCCGCGATAGCGCGCGCGCAGGTCGCGGAGCGTGAGGACCCAGAGCAGGTCGCGATAGCGCGTAAGGCCGGCGACCGTATGCCGCAGAGCCCCGGCGGCGTGCGCGCCGCCGTCGCGATCCAGGTTCAGACCCGGACCTCCGCGTCGTCTCCCACCAGCAACCGCAGCGCCCGCGGCGCCTGTCCGTCCGCCGCGACCACCGCCCGGCGCCCGATCAGGCTGTCCTCGAGCCGGTCGATGCCGGTGATCCGGGACTCCGCCAGGATCACCGTGTGCTGAACCGTCGTGCGCTCGATCGTGCAGTCGTCGCCGATGCTGGTGTGCGGCCCGATGAACGCCTCACGAACCTGCGTGCGGCGGCCGACGACGGCGGGGCCGCGGATCGTGCTGCGTTGGACGCTCGCCCCCTCCTCGAGCCGGACGCGCCCGACCACCAGGCTGTGCTCATCGACTTGCCCCCGTACGTCGCGAGCGGTCAGCTCGTCGAGCACGACGCGGTTCGCCTCCAGGATGTCGTCCTTCTTGCCCGTGTCCAGCCACCAGCTCTCCAGGATCGAGGTCGTGACCTTGGCTCCGTGATGCAGCAGATCCTGGAGAGCGTCCGTGATCTCGAGCTCTCCGCGCCAGGAGGGACGAATGCGCGAGATCGACTCGTGGATCCGCGACGTGAACAGGTAGACCCCTACCAATGCCAGATCGGATACGAACTCGGAGGGCTTTTCGACGAGGCGCACGAGACTTCCGTCCGGCGCCAGCACCGCGACACCGAACTGGTGCGGATTGGGCACCCGCTTGAGCAGCACCAACGCGTCGGAACGCTCGGCGTGGAAGAGACCGAGCATCGCGTCCAGCCGCGCCCCCAGAAGATTGTCGCCGAGATACATGACGAAGGAGTCATCCCCGAGAAACGGCCGTGAGATCTGGACGGCATGCGCCAAGCCGAGCGGCTCGTCCTGGAGGAGGAAGGTCAGTCGCAGGTCGGGTCGCGGCTCCGTCTCGAGCGCGGCGCGAATCGCCGCGCCGGTCTCGGGGGAGATCACGACCCCCACGTCCTCGATGCCGGCGAGTGCCAGTTGCTCCAGCACGTAGTGCAGGATGGGCCGGTTGGCCACGGGCATCAGCTGCTTGGCGATGGTGTGCGTGAGCGGCCGCAGCCGGGTCCCTCGGCCACCGCTCAGCACGAGGCCCTTCATCGGGTGCACTCCGTCTGGAGATCGGCCGCGGGGTGGGCACCTCGCTCCGTCTCGGCCGCGGCGGGGCCCCTGGAGACCCTGCCGCGGCCGGGTCCGCGCGCGGGGTCGACGCGGAAGTCCGGATGGAGCAGACTCAGGTTGGGGTTGTAGTACGCATCGCCGGCTTCCAGCAGCGAGGACCAGAGCTCCCGCATGCGCGCCTCGTCGGCCAGCGGGTGTAGGCGCCCGCGACTCGCCCCCTCGTAGTGGTAGAGCTCCGCATACGGCGTGTACACGACGCGATAGCCCGCCGCTCCCGCCCGCAGGCATAGATCGATGTCGTTGTAGGCCACTCGCAGCTCCTCGCGGAAGCCTCCAAGCTCGCGGAAGAGGGACGCGCGCATCATCAAGCAGGCCCCCGTGACCGCCGAGCAGTTCCGCACCGCGAGCGCAAATGCCGCGTACCCCGGATCCTTGCGCGGATGGTTGAGGAACGCGTGGTTGGCCGTTCCCCCCACTCCCATCACGACGCCGGCGTGCTGGATCCGGCCGTTGGGGAACAACAGGCGCGCGCCCACCGCACCGATCTCGGGGCGTTGCGCGTGTTCCACCAGCGCCTCGAGCCATCCCGCCGAGATCACTTCGACGTCGTTGTTCAGGAAGAGCAGCAGCTCGCCCCGAGCCTCGCCTGCGCCCCGATTGTTGATAGCGGCGTAATTGAACGGCATCGCGCATTCAATCCGGCGGTGCGGGCTGCCCGCGAGGTACTCGTGGGTCTCTGGTTCGACGCTTTCGTTGTCCAGGATCAGGATCTCGTACGACTCGTACGCAGTCTTCTCCTCGATCGAGTGGACGCACCGCTCGAGCAGGTGTACGCGGTCGCGGGTGGGGATCAGGATCGAAACGCGCGGTCGAGCCGGGACTCGGAAGCGGACGCGGTAGAGCAGCGGCAGGACCGGTGACTCCTCGGCGGTCGCGTCCCAGCCGCGGCGCTCCACGGCGGAGGCCAGGGCGAGGCGTCCAGCTTCGTGGGCCTGCGGCTTGGCCATTCGGTCCGCGGCCGCCGAGCCGGCGATCTTGCGCCAGCTGTAGGCCGGCCAGGGGACATGACCGATCATCCGCGCCCTCTCCGTGGCGCGCAGGAGCAGGTCGTAGTCCTGGCTCCCTTCATAGCCCTCGCGGAAGCCGCCCAGCTCTTCCAGCAGCGAGCGGCGGATCAGCGTGAAATGCGTGATGTAGTTCATCGAGAGCAGGAGCTCGGGGCTCCAGTCCGGCTTGAAGAACGGTTCGACTCGGCGGCCGCCGGCGTCGAGCTTGTCCTCGTCCGAGTAGACCAGGTCGAGCGCCCTGTCGGAACGAAGGAGCCGCGCGAACTCGTACAGCGCATAGGGCTGCAGGACGTCGTCGTGGTCCAGGAAACCGACGAAATCACCCGCCGTCTCTCTGAAGCCCGCGTTCTGGTTGCCTGCGATGCCGAGGTTCTGCGGCAGTCGCAGCAAGGCGACCTGCGGCTGAGCGGCCGCCCAGTCGAGCAGCCGCCCCACCGCTGCGTCTCGGCAGCCTCCGTCCACGAGCACGTACTCCCACTCGCGGTACGACTGCTGCAGGACGGATTCGATCGTGCGCTCGAGCACGTCCGCGGGCGGATCGAGGACGGCCGTCACTACGGAGATGCGGGGCCGATCGTCCCACGCCGCCGCTCGCTCGCGCTGGCGCGCAAGCTCGGCGGCATCGGGTTCGTGCCGCTGGATCCATAGCGCGTAGCCATCGGCCGCAGCGACCGCGGGTTCCACCGCCGAGGTCAGATCCGAAGTCTGCAGGCCGTGGCGTGCGACGTCTGCGATGCCGCGGCTGAGGGTCGCCTGAACGAGCGCTACGCCGCGGCGATAGAAGCGCTGGCGCCGCGAGCCTCGGGGTGCCATGCGCTGCATGGAATGCGCGAAGCGCTCGACCAGCTTCCAGCCAGCCGTCTCGAGCACGAATTCGAGCCGCTGCGTAGCCAGGTCCAGCTCCCGTCGCAGACGGTCGCGGTCGTCGGTGAGTCGCCGGGCCTCCTCCTCGAACATCTCCCACTGTGCCCGCGTCTGCTCGAGGTCGGCCGCGAGCTGCCGCTGGCGGTGGCGGCTCGCCGTCAGCCTCTCCTCGAGGACGCCCAGCCGCCGTTGCCCCTCGTGCCCCGCGGCGCGCTCCTCCCGCAGCGCCGCGCGCGCATCGGCGTCACGTTCCGTGACGACCTGAAGCTGTCGCTCGAGCTCCTGGATCCGCCGCGCCTGTTCCGCGCTGCGCTCCTCCAGCGCGCGCTCTCGAGGGCTTCCTGGCGCCTGGTCGGGTGAGCTCTCGAGTGCCGCGCGCAACGACTTCTCCAACTCTCGTCCGGCCGCGAGCTTCTCCCTCAGTGCACGCACCTCGCGTTGTCTCTCGTCGAGCGCGCGTCCGTAGCCGGCGACGATGTCGGGGGCGGCGAGCGGCCGCCGTCGCACCCGGAACGCCTGGGGCGAAACGAAGGAGGCGTCGAAATCGTGGTCGAGGTGAAAACCTTCGGCCGCGAACAGGCGGAGCCAATGGGCGGCGCTCCGAACGTTCTGATGCGTGGGCTCGCCGAAGTCGTCCGGCGAGGAAGAGAAGAGCACATCGTCGCTCCAGGCGCAGAGCCGGCTGACGGCCGCTCCGGCCTGCTGCGGCGGAAGGTGCTCGAGCACCTCGATGCAGGTGACGAGGCCGAAGCGCGGGGGGAGGTCCGGAGGAAGATCGTCGAGAACTCCTGCGACGTGGCAATGGGATTTCACGTCGGCGCGAACTCCGTCGATCGCATACCGTGAGACGTCGATGCCGTATGCGGGCACCCCAAGGTCGCGCAGCGCCTCGACCAGCAGTCCCATGGCGCACCCCACGTCGAGCACCGACTCGGGAGCGATTTCCTTCGCCAGTCGCCGCGCGATGCCGTTGAAGAACTCGGTCCAGACGGCGGTCCGGCCGTACGGCACGTCGCCGCAGCCGTGATGGAAGTAGTGGCGATCGTACGGCATGGAGGAGCTCATGCACGCCAGCCAGTCGCGGCCGAGTCCTGCTCCCCCTGCTCGGTGAACACCGCCTGCTCGATCCACGGCAGGGCCGAGGTCAGGCTCTCCTCCCAGTCCGGAAAAGACCGGCCGAGGAAGGACTCAGCCTGCTCCACGTCCAGGACGGAATGGGGGGGCCGAACCGCCGCCTGCTGAAGGGTCTCGCTCGAGATCGGGTCCACCGGAGTGCGCGATCCGGCGATGCGCAGGATGGCGCACGCGAACTCGTGCCATGTGATCCCGCCAGCGCCTGGGCGGGAGGTTCGGTCGGTGACGTGCAGGATCCCGCGAGCGCCTCCGGCCGCGAGCGCGACCAGTGCCCGCGCGAGCGTCGCCGTCGACGTCGGCGACCCCACCTGGTCAGCGACGACGCGCAGCCGATCGCGCTCGCGGGCCAGGCGCAGGACCGTCTTCACGAAGTTCGTCCCATGGCGGCCGTAGACCCAACTCGTCCGCACGATCAGCCACGGAGCTCCCGAACCCTGCACCCGCCGCTCGCCCTCGAGTTTCGAGGCGCCGTACACGTTCAACGGGCACGGGCCGTCATCCGGGCGGTACGCCATGCGGCGACTGCCGTCGAAAACGTAATCCGTGCTGACGTACACGATGGGGACTCCCGCGGCGGCGCACGCCAGGGCCACGTGCTCCGTCCCCCCCGCGTTCACCGCGAACGCGAGCTCCCGCTCTCGCTCAGCGCGGTCGACGGCGGTGTAGGCGGCGGCATGAACGACGACATCGGGCCGGCTGTCTTCGACGGCGCGCCGGACCGCTTCGACGATGGTCACGTCGAGCTCTCTTCGACTCCACGCGACGGGTTCGTGCCCGTCGCGCCGAGCGGCGAACACCAGGTCACGACCGAGCTGGCCACCAGCGCCGGTGACGCCAATCCGCATCAGCGCCGCGTCACGATCAGCGCCGCATCACCTGCCAGCCACCGGCTCCGTCCAGAAGCCGCGCGAAGAAGCCTCGACCAGCTGTTTTCGATCCTGCCACCAGCTCTCGTTTTCACGATACCAGGCAATGAGTCTCGCCAGCCCCTCCTCGAATGCCACCTCGGGCACCCAGCCGAGCCGATCACGAGCTCGCGAGGAGTCCAGGGCGTAACGAAAATCGTGGCCGGGTCGGTCCTCGACGAAGGTCAGCAGCTCGGGCGGGCGGCCGACGAGCTCCAGCACGAGGCGCGCGACGCCGAGATTCTCCCGCTCCTGATTCCCGCCGAGATTCAGCACCTCGCCCGGCACGGCTCGGAGCAGGCCCGCCTCCAGTCCTCGACAGAGATCGTGCACCCAGAGCCAATCACGCACGTTGCGTCCCTTCCCGTAGACCGGCAGAGGCCGCCCCTCGAGCGCGTTGGTGATGAGCACGGGCAGGAATTTCTCGAGGTACTGCCGGGGGCCGTACGTGTTCGAGGGTCGCACCACCACCACCGGCAGGGCATAGGTGTGGAAATAGGCCCGCGCGAGTTGATCCCCGGCTGCCTTGCTGGCGGCATACGGCGAGCGAGGATCCAGCGGAGACTCCTCCGTGAAACGGCCTTCTTCTCCGAGGCTGCCGTAGACCTCGTCGGTGGAGACGTGCAGGAATTTCGTAACGCGAGCCCTGCGCGCGGCGTCGAGCAAGACTTGCGTTCCCAGCACGTTCGTTGTGAGGAACGGTGCCGGATCGGCGATGGAGCGGTCGACGTGGGTCTCGGCCGCGAGGCGCGCCACGGTCTGGACCCCGGCCATGGCGTCACGAACGCAGACCTCGTCCTCGATCCGGCCTTCTATCAGCCGAAGTCGGTCGCTGTTGCGAACCGCCGCGAGGTTCTGCGGGCTTCCGGCGTAGGTCAGCGCGTCGAGAACCGTCAGGCTCCAATCCGGATGCCGCTGGATCAAGTGCTCCACGAGATGCGAACCGATGAAGCCCGCCCCGCCCGTCACGAGGAGTCGCACGGTCAGCCGCCCCCGCCGACGAAGTCTGGCCAGCGGTACGGCACGTCCGGGCTGTCCCACGGGTATCGGTGCTCGTCAGGATCATCGTAACGGTAGGGCAGTGTCGGAACGTTCACGATCCGAGCTTCGTCGCATTCCAGAGCGGTGAACCCGTGCACGACGAAGGGCGGGATCTGGACGAGGAGTGGGGGTGTGGACCTTCCGGGCGGGGCCTCGAGAACGAACTCCTGCGCGCTGCCTCGGCTGGGAGAATCCTGTCGCAGGTCGCAGAGAACCAGCAGCGCCCGACCTGCGACGCAGACGAAGTGGTCCGTCTGCTCGCGGTGATAATGCCAGGCCTTGGCCATGCCGCGGCGGCAGCCCGTCATGTACACCTGGCCGAAGCGCTGGAACAGCGGGTCGTCCTCCCGCAACATCTCCATGAGGAAGCCACGACCGTCGGTCAGCGGCTTCAGCTGCTTGACACGTACGTCGTGGATCACCTGGCGCCCGCTCCCGTTTCGCCTCGCCAGCCAGCAACGCTTGGCCGCGAGGGAACGACTCGACGGCCTCCTAGGCGCGACACGTCCGTCTTCCCCCGATAGAGCTTGACCCCGTTTCGCTCCTGCTCCAGAAGCGGCAGCGGCAGGCGACGTCGCGTGACGACCCAGTCGGCGCCGCTCGCCAGCAAGTCGCCGGAAGATACCACCTCCCAATCGGCGCCGCTCCAGAACCGGTAGGCGAAGAACTGGTTGCCGTATCCCAGCGCCGCGTCGTAGGCGACGCGCTCCGCACGGCCCGCCTCGGCGAGCCGGTGGCCGATCCGGAACAGCGTCGCGTCCTGCACCCGGGCGCCGCGCACCACGCCGCCGACGCTCACGGCGAAGAGCAGTCCCTGCACCCCGACCACGCCCGCGAGCGCGACGGCCAGCGCCGCGCCGCGCCGGTCCGGCCGCCGGAGCAGCACGAGTGCCAGGCCGGCGAGCGGCAGCGCCAGCAGCAGGGGCAGGAGCGTCTCCACTCCGCCGGGGAGCCCCTCGATCCACGCGAGCCCATACGGCCGGAACGGGCTCGACACGGCGTAACGCGTGAGCGGATAGAAGCTGATCGCCGTCACGACGGCTACCCCGAGGACCAGCGCGAGCTCGCGCCCGGGTGCCCGCGCCGCCCGCTCCTTCCAGGCGAAGTCCAGCATCCCACGCGTGCCGAGTACGAAGAACGCCGGGAAGAGCACCTCGATGAAGCGGCCGTAGAGCGCGCGCCCGAGCTGGAGCGGATCGGTGAGGCTCTGCGCGATGGGGTACAGGAATGCCACGGTCACGACCGCCAGCGCGGCGGCGGAGAGGAACGTCCACAGCAGGAGGAATCCCTCCACGGATCGCGCGCGCCAGGTGCGGTACTGACTGACCAGATACACCGAGAAGGCGATCCACGCGACGTACGCGCCCGTCACGAAGTACGTCGTCTCGTCCACGAAGAAGCGCAGGAGCCCGATCCACCAGGCGCGGTCGAGGGTCGTGAGACGCTCGACCAGCGCCTCGCCGACGCCGGGGCCGAAGCCGAACAGACCCCGCTCGGGGCTGGCGAGGAGCGCGCGCGCGAGGAGCCACAGCACCTGGGGCGTGGCGAGAGCCACGAGGAACACCGCGGCGCGGCGCGAACCGATCCGGTGGAAGAGCGCCATGCCGGCCACCATGACGGCCGCCGCCGCCACGACTGCGAAGCCGGCCAGCTTGACCGCGGGCAGCAGCCCCAGCACGAGCCCCGCGGCCGTCGCGTCGGCCGCGCCGTCGCGCTCCGCCAGCCGCAGCAGCAGGAAGGTGCCCCACCAGAAGAGCGGGACGAACAGGTTCTCGCTCGAGAGTGCCAGCGCGTAGACGAAGACCGACGGCAGGAGGGCCACCAGCGCCGTGACGGCGACGGCGAGGCCCGAGCCGAGGGTGCGGCGGGCGATCCACAGGATCGGCAGTAGCGCCGACGTCGAGACGACGGCGTTGACGACGAGCGCGGCCTGGTGGGCGGCGGCGCGCGACTCGAGCGCGAAGGCGGGTGCGAGCAGGAGCGGATAGAGGATCGTGTACTCGCGAGCACCCCCCCGCACCGCGGCGAGCCCCTCCGTGGCGATCGCCTCCGCCTGGCCCGCGTAGACGGTCGCCTCGCTGAAGAGCCAGGGGCCCGGCAGCTGGCGCGCCAGGAGCAGCTTCAGCGCGAGGACCGGGAGGACGACGAGGAGCGAGGTGGCGGCCAGCCCGGCGCCGCCTGCGAGCGGGCGGGGGTCGCCGGCGGCCGTCAGGTGGGGGTCCCGACCCGGGCGGCGGGCGGGGCGGCGGCCGGGATGCTCCCGGTCAGGGCCTCTCGGTAGAAGGCCGCCAGGCGCTGGCACGTGCGCTCCCAGCGAAAGGCGCGGGAGGCGGCGAGCGCCTCGGTGCCGAGCTCGCCGGCGCGTTCGATCGCTGCGGCGAGGACCCGTGCCAGGTCGGCCTCGTCGCCGGCGCGGGCGCTCGGCGCGAAGCCGGCCCAGGCGAGTGCGGGCAGGTCGGAGCGCACCACCGGCGTGCCACAGGCCGCCGCTTCCAGCATCACCAGGTTCCAGGTCTCGAGAGCCGTGGAGGGCACGGCCACGCAGGCGGCCTCGTTGTACGCCCGGGCCAGCTCGCCATCGCTGGGGTCGACCTCCCAGTGGACGCGCCCGCCCAGCAGGCGCCTAGCGTCCCGCCCCTGACGCTCGGCGTAGGCGCGGGCGTACTTCACGCTGGCGAGCACCCGCAGGTGCACGTCCTCGGGCAGGCGCTGCATCGCCCGGATCAGCACGTGCAGACCCTTCTCGGGGCGGACGTGCCCGACGAAGAGGACTTCCCGCCGCCGCGGCAGGCCGAGCGGTCGGAAGACGTCCGTGTCCACGCCCGGAGGGATGTGCCACACCGGCCGCTCGGCGCGGACCCACGGCTCCTGCACGAGACCGGGGTCCAGCACCGCCACTCCGCGCGAGCGCTCCATCGCCCAGCGCGAGAGGCGCTTGCCGAAGCGGATGAACGGCACGGCCATCCGTGGCGTCGAGGGGAACGGGTTGTACAGGCTGTAGACGTACGGTCGCTCGAGCCCGAGCACGGCCCAGTCCACGAGCGGGTTGGGTCCGTGCACGTGGACCAGTTCGGCCGGGCCGCGCTCGATCGCCGCGCGGAACTCGGGCGCGAAGGGAGTGCGCAGGAAGAAGAGCGGCGCGGCGACGCGCGAGACGTGGTCCGGATCGGCCGCGCGGGCGTGCGCCGAGGTGGTGATCAGCGTGGCGGCGAGCCCGCCGGCGCGCTGGTGCTCCATGACCTCGTGCACGTAGCGCTGCACGCCGCCGCCCGCCGCGAACCAGGGGACGACGTGCAGGACGCTGCGCGGGGCGGCGCCCCAGGGCGG
>JBHENL010000015.1:0-3076 GCA_046262075.1 Gemmatimonadota bacterium | reverse complement strand
GCCGCGAGGAGCTGGCGGAGCGCTACCGCGCAGCGGATGTCTTCACTCTGAGCCCGCGCGAGGAAGCCTTCGGCAACGTCTTCGCCGAGGCCCTCGCCTCAGGGCTGCCGATCGTAGGTAGCGACGTGGGCGGAATTCCCGAGTTCGTGCATACCGATGAGAACGGTTTCCTGGTGCCTCCCGAACGACCGGACGCGCTCGCGCGCGCGCTTCGGCGCCTCGCAGACGACCCCGCTCTCCGGCTGCGCATGGCAGAGCGCAACCGCGCCATTGCTGAGTCGACGCTCTCGTGGTCGCACATGACCGAGTCCTACGTCGAGGTCTATCGCGCCCTGCGGAGGATCCGCGCCCGGGCGCGCGCGCTTCCCGACCTCTCCTGATGCCGGAGCTCGACCGCCGCCTCGGCACCGTAGCGTGGTGGGCGGCGGCGGAAGTCGCTTCCACGCTCCGGACGCTACGCCGCACTCGAGCACAGATCGAAGGCGTCGCCCGCGCCCGCGCGCGAGAGACGCTCCAGGCAGCAATGCGGGCGCCGTTCCAGCGCGAGCGCCTGCTCCAGGTGGGCATCGATCCCTGGGGCGCGGCGGGGCGCGATCCATTTGGCGCTCTGCGCGCGCTTCCGCCCGTCACGAAGACGGAGCTGCGAGCGGCCGGTGAGCACGCGCTTGCGGGCGGCCGGCTCGACCCCTCGTGGCACTCCTCGCGCTCCTCGGGCTCCACCGGCGAGCCCTTCAGCATGCACTACGACCCGCGTTGCTGGGCCCTGCTCAAGTACGTGGTGAAGCTGCGTGCCAGACTCGCCTGCGGAGTACTGCCGTGGGACCGCGTGGCGGTCCTCGACGCGGTACCCGCCAAGCCGCCCGCGCGGCTGGCCCGAATCCGTACCGTGAGCGTGCTCCAGCCGGCCGAGTCGGTCGCTAACGAGCTCGCCGCCTTCCGGCCACAGGCGATCTATGCCCTTCCCTCGGCGCTCCTCGAGGCTGCCGGCGCGCTCCGCGCACGGGGTACACGCCTCTCGCCGAGAGTGGTCTTCACGAGCGGAGAGCTGCTGGGTTCCGCGCTGCGCCAGGCGCTCGTGGAGAAGTTCGGGTGCCGTGTTCACGATGTCTACGGCACGTCGGAGACGAAAGAGATCGCCTGGGAGTGCCGCCGCGGCAGCGCGCACGTGAACGCCGACGTCTTACACGTCGAGGTGCTGGATGATGCCGGCCGGCCGAGCGAGCCCGGTGAAGAGGGCGACATCGTCGTGACGCTGCTGGTGAACCGGGCGATGCCGCTCCTGCGCTACCGCACCGGCGATCGCGGTCGTCTAGCCCCGGGGACGTGTGCTTGCGGGCTGGCGCTGCCGCTCCTGGGGGTCGTCACGGGCCGCGAGACCGACACGCTCACGCTTCCCGGCGACCGCTGGATCTCGCCCTACGTTCTCACCTGCGCGCTCGAGGCAGTGCCGGGGATGCAGCGTTACCAGATCACCCAGCTCGCTCCAGATCGGCTCCGCGTGACCGCCGTCGTCGAGCCCAGCCACCGCGCGGAGGCCGAGGCGCGGGTCCGCGCCGCGGTGCTCGAGGCGACGCAAACCCGCCTCGAGGTCGACGTCCTCCTCGTCGAGCGTTTCGAGCGTGAGCCGGGAGTCAAATTCCGCGTGGTCCAGCCACTTCCGCCGCAAGGCGCCGCCCCCTCGCTGGTGTCGTGATCGACGGCACGTCCGCGGCGCTCCCCGGCACCCGGAGCACGTCTCCCGTGAGCGCTGGGGAGGGCGCCCGCGTGCCCGCCGAGTCTCAGGCCGTCCCCGCCGGGACGACTCCACCCAACGTAACGGCTCCCCGGGAGCGCTCGGGCTCGGCTCGAGACGATCCCGCTGCTTCCCGGTCCCCCGGCCCCGAAGCGGGCGGCGGCGCCGTGGACCGCTTGCGCAGGATAGCCCTGTACGGCGCCGCCCACGGAGTAGCCGATGGTCTCTACGGCGCGCGCGGGCTGCTGCTCGCCCGCTTTCTGGGACCCGAGGGCTTCGGCGTGTGGGCCCTCATGCGTCTCGCGATTCAATACGGCGGCTTCGCGCTGCTGGGCGTGAACCGCGGGCTCGAACGGTCGGTCTCGCGGCCCGAGGGAGAGACGGACGACGCGGACCTCGCCGATGTCGAGAGCTCGGCCCGGACCGCGCTGGGCTTCAACCTGCTGAGCACGGGCGTCCTGGCCCTCGCCGCTCTTGCCGTCTCCTTCTTCGTCGACGATGGGCATCTCGCCCTCGGTCTGCGCGCTTTCAGCGCCGGCATCACAACCGAGTGCGTCGTGGTCTACGCGCTCACCTACCTCCGGGGCCGGCGCGATCTGCAGGCTTACGCGTCTCTCGAGGTGAGCAACGCGGCCCTGCACCTGGCCTGCGCGGTGGCGCTCGCGATCCTCTGGGGCCTCGCCGGCGCCTTCGCAGGCTTCGCGCTCGCGAGCTTCGTGAACGCCGTGTTCCTGCTCGCACGTACGCCCCGCCGGCCCGCCCTTTCCTACGCCAGGCTGCGCGAGCTCGTTCGCGTCGGCTTTCCCATCGCTCTCACGTACTTCCTGGCACTCGGGCTCCACACCGCCGACCAGTTCGTGGTCACGGCGTTCGGTGGCACGGTGCTTCTGGGGTACTACGCATTCGCCAAATCGGTCGCGAGCCTGCCGGCATCGTTCGGCATCGTCGTGCGGACCGTGATCTTCCCCGACGTGTACGGACAGGCCTCCTCGAGAGGTCACATCGCCGCGGTACGGGCTCACCTGGACCGGACGCTGCTGCCGTACGCCTGGCTCTACGTTCCCCTTCTGGGCGCGCTCGCTCTGGCGATCGCTCCCGTGGTCGCTCTGGCGGCCCCGCAGTACGGTCCCGCGGTGGCGCCGGCGCGGCTCTTCGTGTTCACGGGCGCCACGCTGGGCTACGCCAACCTCGCGGTCCTCGGCGTCATCGCCGCCGACCGCCAGCGCGCCCTGCCCGCCCTCGCCGCCTGCGCCGTCCTGGTGAACCTGGCACTCTCCGCACTCGCGCTCCACGCGGGAATGGGACTCGAGGGCGCGGCGGCTGCAAGCCTGATCAGCCAGGGGG
>JBHENL010000014.1:0-10575 GCA_046262075.1 Gemmatimonadota bacterium | reverse complement strand
GGCTGTCGCCGTCCCCATCGCCGCCGCACGCCAGTGTCGAGGCGAGCGAGCCCACGAGGCCTGCCGTCCGGATGCTCCAGCGCATGTCGTCTCCTTCCGAGGGGTGAGCGGGGGAGGGATCCGGCCGCTTCGCGCGCGGTTCCGCTTCCGTCGACGCTACGCCGGAGCGTCGCCGCGCTGCGCGGGGGGTGCCGCGTTCACGAGCCTGTGCAACCGCATCCGCTCGGCGAAGCCCTTGAGCTCCACGCTCCCGAGGTCCTCGAACAGGAAGCCCTTGCCGGCGCACAGCTCGCGGAGCGCGTTCGTGACGACCACCTGTCCCGGCCCCGCCGCGTCACACACCCGGCGCGCGAGCTGCACGGTCGCGCCGAAGAGATCGTGGTTCTCCATCACCGGCTCGCCCGCGCTCATGCCGATCCGCACGCTCAGGAGGCGCTCCGGGTTCGCCGCGTTGTAGCGCGCCACCCCGCTCTGGATCTCGGCCGCGCAGCGCAGCGCGTTCGCGGCCGAGACGAAGGAGGCCATGATGCCGTCGCCCGTGTGCTTCACCTTGCGACCGCCCGTCGTCGAGAGCGCCGCGTCGAGCACGGCGTCGTGCGCGCGCAGCACGCGCATCGCCTCGGCGTCGCCGAGCCGCTGCGTCATCTCGGTCGAACCGGTCAGGTCGGTGAAGAGGATGATCCGGTACGCCGAGTCCAGGCTGCCGTCCCGGTACAGGGCGCACCCGAGCTGCGTCTGTGACTGGCCGCCCAGGAACGCCTCCACGATCCCGGTCTCCACCTCGATGATCTGGTCGGCGAGGAGCCCGTGCGCCTCACGATGCACCGCCACGCAGGCGTCCTTGCTCGGCCCCTCGACGAGGCAGCAGATCGTGCCGGCGTTCGGGTCCACCCAGTACTTGATGTACTTGACTCCGTAACGGTCCTGCGCCTCGAGGTCGCTCAGGTGCGCCTGCGCGATCGCCTCCACGGAGGCGTGGACGTTCCGGTGGACGTCCATGTACAGCGTCATGGGCAGACCTCGCAGGAGTAGGGGCGGCCGGCGGGCGCGCCGGCGGTGGATGGGTCGAGCGTCGCCGCGGGAAACTAGGGACGAAAGGCCCCGGGATTCCAGATCCTCGGGAGACGGGACGCCAAAGGGGACCCCTCGGTCCTCGCGCGCGCCGGGGTCAGTCGAACCGGCGTCGAGCCCAGGCGGCCCCGCCGGCAGCTACCAGCAGGGTGCCGAGCGTGGCGACCACCGTGGTCCCGGTGGGCAGGTCGAAACGGAACGAGGCGTAGAGCCCGAGCACGCTCGCCGCGGCTCCCACGACCTGCGCCGTGGCGAACGCCGCGCCCACCCCGGAGACGAGGAAGAATGCGGCCACGGCGGGTATGACGAGGTAGGAGAAGACCAGGAGCACGCCCCCGATGCGGATCGCGACGGCGATCACGATTCCGATCGAGACGTAGAACAGGAAGTCCCACAGCCGCAGGGAGATCCCTTCGGAGGCGGCGCGCTCGGGCTCGAAGCTGACCAGCCGGAACGAGCGGCGGAACAGGGCGTGCAGCAGGAGCACCGCCCCGAACACCGCCGCCACCGCCAGCAGCTGCCCGCTGGTCACGCCGAGGACGTCGCCGAAGAAGATCTTCAGGATGTCGGCCTCGCCGTGCGGTGTCTTCGAGATCAGCAGGATCGACACCGCCGAGGCGACGGCGTAGACGATGCCCATGATCGCCTCCTGCGGGACGCGGACGTTCCGCGTGCGCACCGAGAGCAGGGCCGCGCCGACGAGCGTGAACAGGATCGAGAGCAGGATCGGATCGGTCTCGAGTAGGAAAGCCAGCGCGATGCCCATCGTGGAGATCTGCGCGAGCGCAAGGTCCACGAAGACGATCCGGCGCTGGATCACGTGGACTCCGAAGTAGCCCAGCGTGACGGAGAGGAGCAGGCAGCCTGCGAGTGCCAGCCGCATGAAGTCGAGCTGCAGGAACTCGATCAACGCGCCGCCCCATCCGCTCTCGCGAGGGCGGGCTCGACGACCCCGCCGAACGCGCCACCGCCCGCACGCGCCGCCCCGAGGAGCTTCTCGAGATTGTGGTCGAAGAGGTCGAAGTACGACGCGACGTCCTTCTCACCACCCACCGACGGCGAGAGCTCGACCACGGTTCCGCCTGCCTTGCGCGCCACGAGGTCGGGCACCTTTCGGCTGAAGTACGGCTCCATCAGGATGATCTCGGTCCCGTCGCGGCTCATCAGCCGGATCACCGCCGCGATGTGCGAGGGTGAGGGCGGGATCCCGGGCTTCGGCTCGAGGAACTCGTCCACGATGAGACCGAAGGCGCGCGCGAGATAGGGCCAGGAGTTGTGATAAGCCACGACGTGCAGCCCCTCCAGCGGAGCGCTCTTGGCCTCCCATTCCGCAAGCTTGCGCTCGAGCCGGGCGACGAAGTCGTCGTACCGCCTCTGGTAGTACGCGGCGTCCGCGGCGTCGACCGCCTTCAGGCCCTGCAGGATGTTCGCGGCGATGACCCTGCCGTTGGTGGGGTCGAGCCAGTAGTGCGGGTTGCCGTACGCGTGGATGTCGCCCAGGTCGCGGCTGATGCGCCCGGTCGGCACCTCCTGCAGGCGGATGCCGCGCGAGGCGTCGACGTACCCCGGCGCTCCGGGCTGGATACGCCTGTTGCGCGATCCGGTGATCACGTTCGGCAGCCAGGCGATCTCCAGGTCAAGCCCCACCAGGACGAGCATGTCGGCCTTCGACGCCTGGAGGATGTAGCTGGGCTTGGCCTCCACGAAGTGCGGGTCCTGATAGCCGCGCGCGATCGCCGTGACCTCGACCCTGTCGCCGCCGATCTCGCGCGCGATCGCCGCGAGGTCCTGCGTGGTCGTGAGCACGCGCACACGGTCCTGGGCGAGGGTCGGACTGGCGCCGGCGACCAGGAGCGCCAGGCACAGGATCGAGCGCGAAGTGAGTTGGATGGACGGCATGGCTGATCTCTCCGGGATGTCGTTCCGCATCGCGGCGGAAGGGGCGGCTCCACGTCAAAAGGGGTGCGGGCGGTGCGGTCCGAGCGTCACCGTCGCCTGCAGGAGAATGCGCTCGACGTCCTCTGCCCGCCGCAGCGACCGGTGCTCGTATCCGAGCCGGAACAGGCTGAACTCGCTCGGATAGAGCGTCAGGTACCCGGAGATACTGTGCTCGCGCTCGACGGGTTCCGTGTCCGGGTGCTCCACGCGGTCGTAGCGCGCGCCCAGATACCAGCGGCGGCCAACCTGGTACTGGCCGAAGAGGAAGGCCCCGAAGTCGGTCGCGCCGGGGCCCTCGCGCGAGACCGCTTCCGCCTGCAGGATCAGCGACCGGTAGAGCGCCGCACCCGGCGGCCGCCAGCGATAGATCGCGTCCACTCCGTAGAAGGCGAGTCGCTCCGACGCCGGGTCCGAGGGGTCGCGCTTGCCGGTGGCCGCGGAGAGCCCGACCTCCAGGTTTCCCGCTTCGGTAACGTCCACGTAGCTCTTCAGGTGACCGAGGAAGAGACGGTCTCCGAGATCTTCGAGCAGCTCGCGTCCGCGGCCTTCTGCGTCGGGCTCCTCGCCCTCCTCGTCGCCATGGCCGGTGATGCCTTCCCCGAGATCGTTCGCGACGACGCCGATCAGCTCCTGGTAGAAGCCGAGAGGTGCGAAGATCTTGCTCCCCCAGACCCCCGTGGAGGCGAAGCCGTCGTTCCCGAAGAACTCCTGGACCACGCGCGGATACTCGATCGTGTGCAGCTCGGGGCGGTGCGTCAGGTTCACCTTCCCGAACGGCACGTGGAACTTGCCGGCCCGGGCCTGGAACCCGCTGGGTAGCGCGAGGGTGGTGAGATAGCCCTCCTCCAGCTCGATCTCACCCTCCTTGAGCGCCAGGAAGAAGTCGCCGCGCAGATAGGGGTCGACACTCGCTTGCAGGCCGATCTCCACCTCGCCAATGGCGAAGCGGTCACCCCCCTCCAGCGTCGAGCCCTCGGGCGAGAGGTCGGCGAGCAGATCCCCGATGACGCTCAGGTCCGGATTGAGGCTCTGGGCCGCCCCGCGGGGGGGCGCTGCTGAGGGGTAGGCGCCCGGCGGCAGGGTGTCTCCGCGCGCGGGGGGAGGCGCGGCCGCGACCGAATCGACCCCCAGCTCACGGGCGATCTCCGCCGCGAGCGAGTCGGTGGCCACCGAGTCGCCGGGCGCGAGCGAGTCCACGGCGGTGGAATCCCGCGCCGCGCCCTCCGTGCGCTGCTGCGCCTCGAGGGCCGCTGAAGAGAAGAGGGCGAGCCATGGAATCAGGATGAGCCGCATGCGAGGACTCCTGGCCAGTCGTGTCGAGCGCCGCCTTCGGCGCCCGGCGGTCCGCCGCGAGGGCGGACCCGGACTAGTGCGTCAGGAGACCGGCGGGGCCCGCGAGGAGCCGGCCCGCGCGGCGGAACGGACGAGGAACGGGCGCTGCGCCGACCACAGCTGGCTGCGCGGCGCTGCGGCGATTCCCGCCGATGGGACCTCCGGGAGGGGAGCGGGATTCCGCTGCAGCATGCAGCCGAGGCAATCGGAGCTCGCGACCACGGGTCGCGCGCTCGTCGCCTCCCCCATCCGGAAGTCGTGTGGGTGGAAGGCTGCCTCTGGATGTCCGCCGACGTCGTCCTCGGGTTCGCTCGGGCCGTGGAGGAAGACAGCCGCGAACAGCAGCACGATCTGCACGGCCGAGAGGGCGGGTGCCGCAGCGGCGAAACAGATCCTGCTCGTTCGGAAGCGACGAATCACGGAGCTCTCGAAGGAGGAGCCTGACGACCCGCCCATGCGGGGTCGCGGTCCATCCTACACGGCTGCCGACGGTGCGGTCAACCAACTCCCGCGACGCCATGGCTCAGCCGATGAGCCCCGCCTCGCGGAAGGAGAAGTAGCCCTCGGCCGCCACGACGAGGTGGTCGTACACCGGAACGTCGAGCAGCCTGCCGGCCTCGACGAGCGTGCGCGTGAGGTCGCGGTCCTCGCGGCTGGGACGGGGATCGCCCGAGGGATGGTTGTGGGCCAGGAGCAGCGCCGCCGCGCCGTGCGAGAGCGCCGGCCGGAAAACCTCGCGCGGATGCACGATCGAGGCGTTCAACGAGCCGACCGAGATGGTGGTCTCGCGAAAGACGCGCGAGCGCGTGTCGAGGAGGAGCGCCACGAAGCGCTCCTCGCGCGCGTCGCGCAGGCGCGGCGCCAGGTACGCGTGCGCCGAGGGTGGAGTCAGGACCTCGTCGCGCGGCAGCGCCACCGCGCGCGCGAGCCGCCGGCCCAGCTCGAACGCGGCGGCCACGGCCGCCGCCTTGGCGGGGCCGAGCCCCTGGCACTTGCCGAGCTCGCCCGGCGTCTGGCGACCGAGCTCGCGGAGGTCGGGGAAGTGCAGCTGGAGGGCGGCGGCCGTCTCGAGGGCGGAGCCGTACGGCCCCCCATTCCCCAGCAGCAGCGAGAGCAGCTCGACGCTCGAGAGGCCCTCCGGCCCGCATTGGAGGCATCGCTCCCGCGGCCGGTCCGCGGTGCTGAGCTCGCGCGGGTTCCGGGCACGCCGCGGCGCGGGCACGGATCGGCGAGTGCGGAAAGTTGCCCCGGGGTCGGCTGGCGAGGGCGAGGGGAGCGACATGTCGCGAGACCCTGCAAGCCGAGCGCCACGCTGGCGTGACGCGCCTGCCCACGTCACGCCGTCCGCCTTCCTCACGGGTGCTCGCCGGCGCGCATCGAGACGTCAACGCCGAGTACGCACGCGCGCCCGTGGCATGCCGTCCCGGAGCCTCGGCGCACGACGCTCGAGCGGCGGGCGGAGCGCCCGCCCGCCGCCTGACGGGGACGCCTGAGGCCGGGGGCGAACCCAGCCGCCCGCTCAGCGCCCGTGGCAGAGCTTGTACTTCTTGCCGCTCCCGCAGGGGCAGGGCTCGTTGCGGCCGGGCGCCTTTTCGACGCTCACCGGGCGGCGCGGGCCCGGCGCCGGGGCGGCCCCGAAGGGCGACCTCTCGGCCACCCGCTCGGCTCCCGCGGCGCCGAGCGCGGCCGCCCGCGCGTCCGGGCCCGAAAGCCGTGCGCCCGGCGGGCTCCCGAAGGGGGACGCCGCCGCGGGCTGACCGGCCATCGCGAGATGCTGCGCGGGCATCCGCCTGCCCTGCGCCGCCCCGCGCCTCGCAGGCAGGCCACCCCAGCCGGGCGTCTCGACGATCTGCGCCTTGTAGAGCAGCGAGGCGATCGTGGCGTGGACGTCGTCGAGCATCGCCACGAACATCTCGAACGCCTCCTTCTTGTACTCGATCAGCGGGTCGCGCTGGCCCCAGGCGCGGTAGTTGATGCCGGCCTTCAGGTGGTCGAGCTCGAAGAGGTGCTCCTTCCACTTCTCGTCGATCACGCCGAGCATGATCCGCTGCAGCAGGACCGGCGCGCGCTCGGGCCCCCACAGCTCGAAGCGCTCGGCGAGGCCGCGGTCGAGCTGTTCCTGGACGATCCCCTTCACCGCCTCGGGCCCGAGCCCCTCCGCACCGGAGTCCAGCTCCTCGAACGGCATGACGAACGTGCGCAGCAGCTCCTCGCGCAGCGCGGCGATCTGGTCGGCGTCGGCCGTCTCGCCTTCCACGTGCGAGGCCACGATCTTCGCCGCGACTTCCTCGATCATCTCGCGCGCGGTGGCCTCGACGTCCTGCCCCTCGAGGATGGAGAGCCGCAGGTCGTAGATCACGGTACGCTGCTGGTTCATCACGTCGTCGTACTCCAGCAGGCGCTTGCGCACCTCGAAGTTCTGGAGCTCCACCTTCTTCTGCGCGCGCTCGATCGAGCGCGTCACGAGCGGATGCGTGATGACCTCGCCCTCCTCGGCGCCCAGCCGATCCATGATCCCGGCGATGCGCTCGGACCCGAACAGCCGCATCAGGTCGTCCTCGAGCGAGAGGAAGAACAGGCTCGATCCGGGATCGCCCTGCCGTCCCGAGCGGCCGCGCAGCTGCCGGTCGATCCGCCGCGCCTCGTGGCGCTCCGTGCCAATGATGTGCAGGCCGCACGGCATGCTCTTCTCGCAGTCCTTCACCGTCCACCCCTCGGGCAGGTTGTCCCCCACTCCCTCGTCGGGATCCCGCTCCGGGTCGTAGAAGACCGCGCACGTGGTGCAGCGCACGACGCCGGGCCCCAGCTTGATGTCGGTGCCGCGCCCGGCCATGTTCGTCGCGATCGTCACCGCGCCGGGCTGCCCCGCCCGCGCCACGATCTCGGCCTCCTGCTGGTGGTACTTGGCGTTCAGCACGTGGTGCCGGATGCCGCGCCGCTTGAGCATTCGGCTCAGGGTCTCGGACACCTCCACGGACACGGTGCCCACCAGCACGGGGCGCCCCGCCTCATGCTTCTCCACGATCTCTTCGATCGCCGCGTTGTACTTCTCGCGGCGGGTGCGGTAGACGACGTCGTCGAAGTCGACGCGCCGGGCCGGCCGGTTCGTGGGGATCACCGAGACGACCATCTTGTAGATCTTGTCGAACTCCGTCTCCTCCGTCTCGGCCGTGCCGGTCATGCCCGCCAGCTTGTCGTACATCCGGAAGTAGTTCTGCAGCGTGATGGTGGCCAGGGTCTGCGTCTCGCCCTCCACCTTGACGCTCTCCTTCGCCTCCAGCGCCTGGTGCAGCCCGTCCGAGTAGCGCCGGCCCGGCATCAGGCGGCCCGTGAACTCGTCGACGATCAGGACCTTCCCGTCCTGCACGACGTACTCCACGTCCTTCTCGAAGAGCACGTAGGCCTTGAGCAGCTGGTGGATGGCGTGGATGCGCTCGCTGCGCTCGGCATAGGAGGCCTCCAGCTCCAGCCGCTTGCGGACCTTCTCCGGCTCGGGGAGCGCGGGATCCTCGTCGATGGCGTGGATCCCCTCGGAGAGATCGGGCAGCACGAAGAGCTCGGGGTCCCCCGGAGAGAGCAGCTCGAGGCCCTTGTCGGAGAGGTGGACGTTGTTGCCCTTCTCGTCCATCGCGAAGAACAGGTCCTCGTCCAACTCGTGCAGCCGCTTGTCGCGCATGAAGTCGGCCTCGACCTTCTGGATCAGCCGCTTCACGCCCGTCTCGTTCAGCGCCTTCATCAGCCGCTTGTGCTTGGGGAATCCGCGCGACGCCTGGAGCAGCCGCATCCCCGCGTCGTACTCGCCCGCGCCGCCCTTGTCGTCGTCCTTCCCGTCGCCGTCACGGCGCGCGAGCAGCGCCTCGGCCTCCTGCACGAGTGCGGTCACCGCCCGGTTCTGCGCCCGGATCAGCTCGTCCACCCGCGGCTTGAGCTGGTCGTACTGGCCCGTGGATCCGCTCGCCGGGCCGGAGATGATGAGCGGGGTGCGCGCCTCGTCCACGAGCACGGAGTCGACCTCGTCGACGATCGCGTAGCGGTGACCGCGCTGGACCCGCTGGCCGAGCGAGAGCGACATGTTGTCGCGCAGGTAGTCGAAGCCGAACTCGTTGTTCGTGCCGTACGTGATGTCCTTCGCGTACTCCTCGCGCCGGCGGTCCGGCGGCATGTCGTGCTGGATCACCCCTACGCTCAACCCGAGGTACTCGTAGATCGTGCCCATCCACTCCGCGTCGCGGCGGGCGAGATAGTCGTTCACCGTGACCAGATGCACGCCGTGGCCGGCGAGCGCGTTCAGGTAGACGGGCATGACCGCGACGAGTGTCTTGCCCTCGCCGGTGGCCATCTCCGCGATGCGCCCCTGGTGCAGCACGATGCCACCGATCAGCTGGACGTCGTACGGCACCATCTCCCAGGTGAGGGGCTGGTCCGTGACGGTGATCCTGCGGCCCAGGCTGCGCCGGCAGGCCTCCTTGACGACGGCGAACGCCTCGGGCAGCAGATCCTCCAGGTCCTCGCCCTCCTGCAGCCGGCGCCGGAACTGGGTGGTCTTCTCCTTCAGGTCCGCCTCGGAGAGGTCCTGGAGATCCTCCCAGGCGTCGTTGATCTCGTCGACCAGCGGCTGGAGGCGCTTGCGCTCACGCTCGTGCCGCGTGCCGACGACCGCCCGGATCAAGGTCTTGAACATGGGTGGTTCCGGTCCTCGAGAATTCGGGTGTCGGGCAACCCGACAATCTACCGGAAGGCGAGCCGGGGTTCAAAAGACGGGCGCGCGTCTGGCGGCTACGGCCTCTCGCCCCGCGGCAGCTCCGCCGCGCGCCAGAGATACCAGCTCGCCACCGACCGCCAGGGTCGCCAGCGCTCGCCCCGACGGGCGAGCTGCCCGGCCGTCGGGAGCCGGCGCCGGCCGAGGGCGCGCGCGTAACCCCTGCGCACGCCGTGGTCGTCCAGCGGGAGCACGTCGGGGCGGCCGAGCCCGAAGATGAGCAGCATCTCGACCGTCCAGCGGCCCACTCCGCGCACGGCGGTGAGCCGCTCCACGACCGCCTCGTCCGACATCCGCCGCAGCCGCGCGGTCGCCGGCACGGTGCCGTCGAGCGTGCGGGCCGCCAGGTCGCGCAGCGACGCGGTCTTGGCCCCGGAGAGACCGGCGCCGCGCAGGGCCTCCTCCGGGATCGCGAGCAGCGACTCCGGCCGTCCTCCCTCGACGCCGGCCAGCAGCGTCTCGACCCGGCCCAGGATCGCGGAAGCGGAACGGCCGGACAGCTGCTGATGGACCACCGATCGCAGCAGCCAGTCGAACGGGGTGTGATCCGGGCGGGCTTCCAGGCGGCACGGGCCCACGCGCGCGATGAGCGCCGCGAGCCGCGGGTCGGCCCGCGCGAGCTCGGCCGCCGCGTCCTCGCGGTCGTAACCCAGGCCGTGTGCGCGCCGGGCGCTCACCGGTACAGGCCGCGCTCGAGGATGTGGCGCCGCACCGCGTCGGGCACCAGGTAACGGATCGTTCGTCGCGCGGCGACCCACGCACGGATGTCGCTGGCGGAGACCGCGAGCTCGGGCACGTCTATCCGCAGCACGTCCGAATCGTCCGCCGCGCCTTCCGTGCCGGCGCAGGACGCGCGGCCGCGCGGCACGAGCACGATGCGCGCGAGGCGCCGCACCTCCCCCGCCTCGCGCCAGCGGGGGAGCAGCGCGTAGGCGTCCGCGCCGAGGATCAGGAACAGCTCCGCGCCGGGAGCGCGTGCCCGCAGCTCGCGCAGCGTGTCGACGGTGTAGCTCGGCTCCTCGCGCTCGAGCTCCAGGGTGGAGACTTCGAATGCGGGGTTTCCCTCGACCGCGAGCCGCAGCAAGGCGAGGCGATCGTCAGCGGGAGCGGTCGCCGCGTGTCGCTTCAGCGGCTGCCCGCGCGCGGGGACGAACAGGACGCGGTCCAGCTCCAGCGCCTCGCGCGCGCGCTCCGCCACGAGGAGGTGGGCCACATGGACGGGGTCGAACGAGCCGCCGAGGACGCCCAGGCGGGGCGTTGCGTGCCCGAGCTCAGCGGGCGTTGCCGACCTGCAGGGACACGTCGGGTGGGGTGAACACCTGCCGGACCTCGCCCGCTTCCGGCGACTCGGGGAACTGCTCGAGGAGCGCATCGCGGACGCGACGTGCGTCCTCCTGCTTCCCCTGTCCCTCGTACGCGCGGACCAGCATGAGATAGGCGGCGGCGACCCATCGCGATTGGGGAAACTCCTCGAT
>JBHENL010000013.1:0-3626 GCA_046262075.1 Gemmatimonadota bacterium | reverse complement strand
CGCTGCGCCTCCCAGCCGTCCAGGGCGAGGTAGGTGTCCGCGAGCCCATAGCGGGCCTCGAGCGACGCCGGGTCCTCGCGCAGGGCCGCGCGGAATGCACGGATCGCGCGGAACGCGTGCAGCGGCAGATGGCGCCGCGCGAGTCCCAGCCGCAGGTGGGCCTCGGCGGCGGGGCGGTAGCCGAGTGCCAGCGCGCGCTCGAAGTCGTCGGCCGCCCCGCGCGCGTCCCCGGCGGACAGGCGCTCCGCGCCGCGGCGGAACGCCTCGCCGGCGGAGACCGGCGGACGGAGGGTGTCGCCAACGGCGCCCGACGGATGCGGCTGGAGCCCGGGGCTTCCGCCGGGGGTGGAGAGGAGCAGCACCAGCAGGAAGATCGCGCTCAGGCGCCCTTCCGGGTGACGATGTTCACGAGCCGGTTCGGCACCACCACCACGTGGGCCACGCTGCGCCGCTCGAGCAGGCCCGGGATGCGACCGTGCTCCACGGCCAGGCGCCGCAGCTCGACTTCGCCGAGGTCGCGGGCGACGCGCATCTCGTCTCGCAGCTTGCCGTCCACCTGGATCACCACCGTCACCTCCCCTGCCGCGAGCACGGCCGGGTCGTGAACCGGCCAGCCGGCGTCCAGGATCGCGCCCGCGTGGCCCGTGCGGTGCCACAGCTCCTCGGCGAGGTGCGGAGCCGCCGGAGCGAGCAGGCGCAGCACGTCCTCGAGCACGTCGCGCAGGAGCCGCTCGTCCGCGGGCTCCAGCGCCGCGGCGGCCGGAGCGCCGGGCTCGCCGGCGAAGGCGTACGTTGCGTTCACGAGCTCCATGAGGCGGCTGATCGCCGTGTTGAACTGGAAGCGCTCGAGGTCCTGCGTCGCGTGCAGGACGGCGTGGTGACGGGCGCGCTCCAGCGTTCGCCGTGCGGCGGAGCGGCCGCCGGCGCCGTCGCGCCGAGCCGCGTCCGGGCCGCCGTCGCCGGCCCTGTCCGCGGCGGTCGCGCCGGATCGCTCCGCGCCCTCCCCGGCTGCCCGGCGCTCGGACCAGAGCGGGAGGTGGCGCTCGACGATCCGCCAGACGCGCTGCAGGAAGCGCGCGGCGCCGTGCAGCCCCGTGTCCTCCCAGTCGCCGCCCTGCTCGAACGTGAAGCCGAAGAGCAGATAGAGGCGCAGGGCGTCGGTGCCGTACTCGGGGATGTACTCCTCGGGCGCCACCACGTTGCCCCAGCGCTTCGACATCTTGGCCCCCGCGCGCGTGATCTGGCCCTGGTGACGCAGGGAGCGGAACGGCTCGTCGAAACCGACGTGGCCCAGCTCGTGGAGCGCCTGGACCACGAAGCGCGCGTAGAGCAGGTGCATGACCGCGTGGTCGATTCCCCCCACGTACATGTCCACGGGACACCAGGCGTTCACCAGGGAGGGGTCGAACGGCCGCGCCGCGTCGCGCGGCGAGAGGTAGCGCAGGAAGTACCAGGACGAGTCCACGAACGTGTCCATCGTGTCCAGGTCGCGCTCGGCGGGACCGCCGCAGCGCGGGCACTCCGTCCGCCGGAAGCTCTCGGAGCGCGCGAGCGGCGACAGCCCACCCTCGCCCAGGCCGAACTCCACGTCGTAGGGCAGCTGCACCGGCAGCTGCTCGAGCGGAACCGCCACTTCCCCGCACGCCGGGCAGTGCACGATCGGGATCGGCGCCCCCCAGTAGCGCTGGCGGGATACCAGCCAGTCGCGCATGCGCGTCTTGACCGCGGCGCGCCCGCGGCCGAGCCGCTCCAGCTCGGCCGTGATCTCGCGCCGGGCGTCGGCTGAAGAGAGGCCGTCGAAGCGGCCGCTCTCGACCAGCACGCCGTCCGCGGTCGTCGCCACGGCCGGTGGGCCGCCGCTCGAATCGGAGCCTGGCGCCGGTTCCTCGACCGGCGTCACGACCGTGCGCACCGGCAGCCCGAAGGCGAGCGCGAAGTCCAGGTCGCGCTGGTCGTGGGCGGGCACGGCCATGATGGCACCCGTGCCGTAGGAGAGCAGCACGTAGTCGGCGACCCAGATCGGCAGCGGCTCCCCGCTGAGCGGGTGCAGCGCGTGCGCTCCCGTGAACTCGCCCGTCTTCTCCTTCACGGTGGAGGTGCGCTCGATCTCGGTGAGCCGCCGCGCGCGCTCCCGATACGCTTCCACCGCCGGGCGCCGATCCGGCGTGACGACCGCCTCCACCAGCGGGTGCTCGGGTGCCAGCACGAGGTACGTGGCCCCGAAGAGCGTGTCGGGGCGAGTGGTGAAGACCTCGACCTCGCGGCCGGCGTGGTCCTCCACCTCGAAACGGATCTCCGCGCCCTCGGAGCGGCCGATCCAGTTCCGCTGCATCGTCTTCGTCTTCTCCGGCCAGTCGATCCGGTCGAGGCCGGCGAGCAGCCGGTCGGCGTAGGCCGTGATGCGGAAGAACCACTGCGTGAGGTCGCGCTTCGTCACGGGCGTGCCGCAGCGCTCGCACGTTCCCTGCGGCGTCACCTGCTCGTTGGCCAGCACCGTCTCGTCCTGCGGGCACCAGTTCACCGGCGCCTGCTTGCGGTACGCCAGGCCGGCCCCGAACAGCTCGAGGAAGAGCCACTGCGTCCACTTGTAGTAGTCCGGATGGCACGTGACGACCTCGCGCTCCCAGTCGTACATGGCTCCCATGTCGCGCAGCTGCGTGCGCATGTAGGCCATGTTCTTCTGGGTGAAATCGGCGGGATGGGCACCGTGCTGGATCGCGAAGTTCTCGGCCGGCAGGCCGAAGGCGTCGAAGCCGACCGGCTCGAAGACGTTCCAGCCCTGCATCCGGCGCATGCGGGCCCAGGCGTCCGCGGGGACGTAGGAGTACCAGTGGCCCACGTGCAGCCGGTCGCCGGAGGGATAGCTGAACATGACGAGCGCGTAGCACTTGTGACGGGTGTCGGAGAGGTCCGTGTGATGCAGGCGGTCCTCTTCCCAGTGCGCGCGCCAGCGGGGCTCGATCGTCTGCGGCTCGTAGCGATCCATGGGACGAAGATGGAGCGCGCGGGGAGATGCCTCAAGGTGGAGCGACGTCCCCCGCCCCCGTGTGGTCGGGCCTACCGGCGGCTCGGCGCGGACGCGCTTCGGTCCAGCCAAGAGACGCGCCCGTGTACCGGACCAGACCTGCGGGCGTACGCCCACGCCGCACGCGGAGAACGCGTCGGCGGGAGCTGCGGTTTCAGGCCCCTACGACACGCAGGCCGTGCGCGCGGGCTGCCGTCCCCAACGCTGCGTCGTGAGTGGCCATCACGAGGTCGGCGGCCTCTCGTTCCTGCCAGATCAGAGCCGTAGCCAGGTGCAGCGCCTCGGGATCCCCAGCGGTGTCGACAGCCGCGCAGAACCTCGGACGAGCACGGCGCTCGTCAGGTCGACGACCGTCATCTCTTGATCTCAAGCTTCGGAGCGACCGCTGGCTCTCAAGACCGGTAGGCACAGCGCACTCGAAGAGGGGAGAGAGGACGACAGGTCGTGCTCAGCCCTCCGGGAGTCGGCCCTCGAAGACCACGCGCGCGTCGCCCTCGAGCGTGACTGAGCGAGCCGCGCCGGACGTGCCGGGCTCGAAGCCGATCGTGAGGGCGCAACCGCCCGGCGGGTGCACCACGACGGGGGGCCGCGTGAGGCCCCA
>JBHENL010000012.1:0-14437 GCA_046262075.1 Gemmatimonadota bacterium | reverse complement strand
CGCCCCGCTCAAGTACCGGCTGCGGTCGCTCACGCGGGTCCTCCGCCGGTTCGGGCGGGCGGGTCGGCCTCGCAGCCGAGCGCGCTGCGCGCCTCCCCCAGGACGCGCTCGATCGCGGCGGCCAGCGGCAGGGCCAGCGTCGCCCCGGAGGCGCTCACGTGCCCGCCGCCGCCCAAGCGCGCCGCGAGCGCGTGCACGTCGGCCGGCGGCGTCGAGCGGAAGCTCACCTTCGTCTCCTCCGGGCCGTCCTCGCGGAACAGCACCGAGATCGCCACGCCCGCGACGCGCCGGCCCTGCTCGGCCAGACCGTCGAGGTCCTCCGGGGCGGCGCCGCAGGTCCGCAGCGTCTCGTCGTCCACGCACGTCCACGCGAGCCGCCCGCCGCACTCCAGCCGCAGGCTCGAGAGGGCGCTTCCCCACAGGCGCAGGCGCTCGAGCGACGAAGTGGCGACCATGCGCGCGTAGAGCTCCTCCGCGCGCACACCCCGACGATGGAGCTCCGCCGCCACGAGATGCGTGATCCGGGTCGTGTTGCCGTAGCGGAAGGAGCCGGTGTCGAACGAGATCCCGGCGTAGAGCGGAGCCGCGATCGCCGCGGTGACCGGCACGGCGAGTGCGTCGAGCATGCGAAAGACGAGCTCCGCCGTGGAGGAGGCGCCCGGGTCCACCAGCTCCAGCTCGCCCGCCGGCTCGCGGCCCGCATGATGGTCGATGCGCACGCGCCGTGCGCGCATCCGGGGGAGCGCCTCCGCGATGGCACCGAGTCGCGGCCCCGCGGGCGCGTCCACGACGACCACCGCGTCCGCCGCGGCGAGCCCGTCCTCCTCGAACCCGCGGAAGACCCCCAGCGGGACCGCCGGGCTGGCCAGGAAGGCGAAGGCGCGTGGCGGCGGCCCGTCGTTCAGGATCCGGACCCGAGCTCCGGCTCCGTGAAGCCACGCGCCGAGCGCCGCCTCCGCCCCGAGCCCGTCACCGTCGGGGTTCACGTGGGTGGTGAGCACCACGTCGCGGGCGGTCGTCAACACCCGCCCGATGGCGCGGCAGCGGGCGAGATGGCCGGCGCCGAGCGGAGGCACCCCGGAGTCCGGGATCGCGACCGGTGAGGCCGCGGCTTCGGCGTCGGCGGCGCGGCCCGCGCCCGAGCGTCGCCTGCGGGGGGAAGCGGGAGGTCGGCTCGGCATGACCGGCCAATCTAGGCCGGAAGATCCTGCCGGGCGAACGGGAGTCGCGCTCCTCCGCGCAGGCAGCGGCGCGCCCGCGAACGCCCGCTGAGCGGGCTCAGGGCGCCCAGGGCCGCGACGCGCCCGGCGGGTCTCCCAGGAGCTGGACCAGCACTTCCTCCCCGGCGCCGAGCTGCGTTCGCTCGGGGCCGCAGACGAGCAGGCCATGGGCGTCGGCGAGCGGACGCAGGTGCCCCGATCCCTGATCGCCCGCGGGTGCGGCCGTGAACCCGCCGGCGCCGTCGCGCTGCAGGCGAACGCGCAGGAACGAGCGCCGGCCGGCCTCGGAGCGCACGGGCTCCGTCAGTCGGGCACGGAGCGTGGGCAGGAAGAGCTCCGAGAACCCGGCCAGCCGGCGCAGGAGCGGCCGCACGAACTCGAGGCAGGTCACGAGCGCCGAAGTGGGGTTGCCGGGCAGCCCGAAGAGGTAGCGCGTGTCCACGCGGCCGACGCCGGGCAGGTCCGCCGTGCGGGCGAACACCAGCGGCTGGCCCGGTCGCATCCGGACTCCCTGGAAGACGAGGCCGCCCGCGGCCTCGGCGAGCACGCCTCGCACGTGGTCGTGGCGTCCGGCCGAGACGCCCCCGCTCGTGAGCACCACCTCCGCCGCGAGCAGCGCCTCGTGGACCGCCGCACGGATTCGCAGGGGGTCGTCGGGGACGATGGGCAGGGCCCGCGCCGCGCACCCGGCGCGTCGCGCCAGCGCAGCGAGACCATGCGCGTTCGACGAGTAGAGGCGGCCCGGCGGGGCTTCGCCGCCCGGTTCCACGAGCTCGTCTCCCGTGGGGATCACGAGCACGCGCGGGCGGCGCGTCACGTCCACCTGGCCGAGCCCCAGCGCGGCGAGCAGGGCCACCCGCCCGGGCGTGAGCGTCTCGCCGGCGCGAAGGACGCGCTCGCCCGACGCCACGTCGGCGCCCGCGCGACGGACGTTCGCGCCCGCCACGGGCGGGGACGAGAACGCGACACGCTCGCCGGTCGCGGCGAATGCGCCGTCTCCGCCCGGGCCGGCGGTCTCTTCCACCGGCACGACCGCGTCGGCGCCGGCCGGGAGCGGAGCGCCGGTCATGATCCGCAGCGTCGTGCCCGGCGGCAGGCCGGCCCCGGGGGGCTCCCCCGCTGCCACCTCGCCGGCCACTCCGAGGCCGACCGGCGCGCCGGGGATCGCGGCGGCGCCGGCGAGGTCCGACGCCCGCACGGCGTAGCCGTCCTTCGCGGAGTTGTCCCAGGCGGGAAGCGGCGCGCGCGCACGCACGTCGCGCGCGGCGGCTCGGCCGTCCGCCTCGTCGAGGGGCACGGTCTCGAGACCGAGCGGACGAGCGTCCTGGAGGATCAGCTCGAGCGCGCGTTCCGGGTCCAGCGGGGGCGAACGCTCGAGAGAGTTGGGGCCTGCGGAGTCGGACGAGGAGCGGGTCACGAGCGGCGCGGCCGGGCGGCTCCGCCGGGCTTCACCGCGCCGAGGCCTCGCTCCCGCCGAAGAGCACCAGGTCCTGCCCCACGCGGATGCCACCCTCGCCGAGGCCGTTCCAGCTCTTCACCTGGTCCACCGAGACGCCGTGCTTGCGGGCGATCGTGTACAGCGTGTCGCCCCGGCGCACGCGGTAGACGACCCGCTCGGCGCGGGAACGGTCTCCCGCGGTGGACGCCGTCTCGGTGATCCGCGGCTCGGGGGCGGCCGGGCCGCGCGCGCTCCGCGGCGGGTTCAAGACCAGGACCGTGCCGGGCACCACACCCGAGGCGGCATGCGGATTCGAGCGCTCGACGTCGGCCACGGTCAGGCCGTGCGCACGCGCGATGCGGTGGAGCGTGTCGCCGGACCTCACCCGGTAGCGGGTCGTCCGGGTGATGGCGGGAGGGGACGCCGACGGAGTCGCGACCGGCTGCTCCACCACGGCCGGCGAGTCGGTGGGCGGCGACGGCCCCCGCGGGCGCGAGCCGCCGGCCCTGCCGGCCTCGATCGGGGGCGGAGTGAGGATGGCCGGCGGCGGAAGCACCGTGCCCGGAAGCCGGTCGGCCGGCCCGCCTCCGGTGGGCGGCGCCTCCGCCAGACGCCTCGCGGAGGAGTCCGGCCGCGGGACCGCTCTCGCCTGCACCGACGGCACGATCAGGTCGGGCACGGCGACTTCGTCGGGAGGCCGCAGCGCCGCCAGCTCCGGCGGCTGCTCGTCGGCCCACCCCCCCGCCGGTGGCGGCAGCCTCAGCCGCTGTCCGGCGCGAAGGCGGCGCGCGTCGCGCACGCCGTTGAGGCGCATGAGCTCCCGGGCGGAGACTCCGTAGCGCGCCGCGATGCCGGAGGGGTTCTCGCCCCGGCGCACCACGTGCACCCGGTCGCGGACGGGCGGCGGCGGCGGTGCGGCGGCGAAACGTTCGGCGAAGGGCCCGCCGCTTCCATCGGGCACCTTCACGGTGAACGGCGCGCCGGGCGGGGTGGCGCCCGAGCGCAACAGCGGGTTCAGCCCGCGGATCGTCTCGATCGAGGTGCGAGCCGCGAGGGCGATGCGGCGCAAGTCCGTCCCGGGGGGCACCTCGACCAGGTCGACGGCCACCGGGGGCAGGGGCGTGACCCCCGTGAAGCCGTACTTCTCCGGCTCGCGCGCGATCAGGGTCGCGGCGATCAGCTTGGGCACGTAGTCCTTCGTCTCCTCGCGCAGGTACGAGAACTCCGAGAGCTCCCAGAGGTTCTCCGAGCCGTAGCGCTGGATCGCCCGCTGGATCCGACCCTCTCCGGAGTTGTATGCCGCGGCCGCCAGGTACCAGGAGCCGAACATCCGGTGCAGGTCGGTCAGGTAGGCGATCGCCGCCTCGGTGGACTTCTCGAAATCGCGTCGTTCGTCCACCCAGCGATCGACCCGCAGACCGTAGCGGCGGCCGGTCTCGGCGATGAATTGCCAGTACCCCACGGCGTTCGCGTGGCTGGTCGCCTGCGCGCTGAAGCCGCTCTCGATGAGCGAGATGTAGATCAGGTCCTCGGGGAGGCCGGCCTGCCGGAAGCGCTCGCGCAGGTAGGGCACGTACTGCGGGGCGCGACCCAGCCACTTGCTGAAGGACTTGTTCACGCGGAACTGGAAGTAGTCGACGTAGTATTCGACGCGCTCGTTGACGACGATGGGGATGTCGAAGTCGATTCGCTCGGTGAGGATCGCGTCGCTCTCCTCGCTGAGGAAGTCCTCGAGCTCCTCGTCGAGATCCTCGTTCGACGACCCCCGCGGCCCCTCGTAGCGCTCCGCCTGCACCGCCGCGAGGTCCCGCGCCTCCTCGGCCGAGAGGGTGTCCGAGGGCGGGCCGGACACGGGCCGCGGCGCGGCCGGGGCGGGCACCGTGCGCGGCTCCGGGGCCCGCACGGCCGCAGTGCCAGAGGCGCACGCGGCGGTGCCGAGCGCCAGCGCCAGGAGCGCGGAACCGAAGAGGACGAGAGGCGGCGCCGCGCGGAGCGCGGGCCAGAGGCGGAACGGCGGACGGCGGGAGCTCGCGTGGCTCCCCGGATGGACTCGAGGCATAGCGTCGCGGCGTGCCGGCGCTCGGTGCGGACAAGGATGCCCGGGACGGAAGCTGGCGCCGACGGTTGAAGGGTGGGAAATTATAGTCCCGGCCCGGAGAGGGGACAACCCGCCGCGGCCCGCGATCCTTCCTCGAGCCGCGGGGTACGAGGGGTTCCGGCCCGACGCGCCGTACCCCGATCCCGAGGTTCCTCCATGCTCCGCTCGCTCGCCGCCGCGCTCGTCCTCGTGTCCCTGCTCGCCGCTCCGGCGGCGGGTCAGGGCGACGTCACCGACCTGTTCGACCAGGACCCCCTGTACGAGCGCGCGGGGGTGCTGCGCGGGAAGGGCGAGATCCCGTTCTTCGCCGACCTGAGCTTCCTGCGCGGCACCGCCGACAGCACGCAGACGCTGCTCGGCGTGGGCCTCTCGAACAGCACCTTCCAGTTCGTCAAGGCCGGCGAGGGCTACCGCGCCACCTACGAGGTGGGCGTGCGCCTGCGGAGCGCGAGCGGATCCTTCGAGAACGAGTGGCGTGAGACGGTTCGCGCCGGCTCCTTCGACGAGACGCTGCTCGGCCGCGAGACGGTCGTGTTCCAGACCCGTTTCGGCCTCCTGCCGGGGACGTACCGGCTGGAGCTCGAGGTGCGGGACGCACAGAGCGGCGAGTCCTCGGAGGTGGAGTCGGAGATCGAGGTTCCGCGCGTGGGCGTCCCGGGTGCGGGGTGGGCCATCTCGAACCCGGTGCTGCTGCGCTCCTTC
The DNA here is from genome assembly GCA_046262075.1 of Gemmatimonadota bacterium. Classification (GTDB taxonomy): domain Bacteria; phylum Gemmatimonadota; class Gemmatimonadetes; order JACCXV01; family JACCXV01; genus JBHENL01. Next base: position 8,979 of record JBHENL010000012.1, on the reverse strand, counting down.
GAGCCGGCGGCAGCTCCAGGGCCGCGCGAGCACGTGCTCTACCCCTCGCACTACTACGCCACCGCGCCCGAGGAGCTGCCCTTCTTCGTGGAGGTGTACCGGGGCGACGGCGCCGCCGCGGCATCGCGGCTGGCCGTGACACTCGCGCCGGACGAAGGGGGGGCCGCAGTCTCCAGCGTCACGCTGGACCTGCCGGCCGCCGAGGAGGGGGTCTCGCGTGTCTACGGCAGGGTCCCTGGGCGGGGCATGAAGGCCGGCGTCTATCGGCTCGCCGCCACGCTGCAGGACGCCTCGGGCGCGACCCTGGGGCAGAGCTCCACGAAGGTCTCCGTCTCGGCGGTGGCCCAATGGGTCGAGCAGCACTGGGAGGAGGCGGTGGAGCTGCTGGCCTACGAGGCCACCGACGACGAGCGCGAAGCGCTCGAGGCCACCCCGCCGGATGGGCGCGTGCGGGCCTGGAACGAGTTCTGGGAGGTGCGCGACCCGGTCCCGGCGACGCCCGCCAACGAGGCGTTCGAGAGCTACTTCCGGCGAATCGCCGCGGCGAACGCCAGCTTCGGCACGCAGCTTCGGCCGGGCTGGAAGTCCGACCGCGGCCGCGTCTACGTGGCCTTCGGCGCCCCGAACGACGTGATCCGGCGGCCGCTGCAGTCGGGCGCCTTCCCGGTCGAGATCTGGGTCTACGACGCCAGCGGCTTCCAGATCGCGTTCGAGGATCGGATCGGCTTCGGGAACTACCAGATCGTGAACCCCGGCACGTTCTCGAACGAGCTCGCCGCGCTCGAGCGCCGCAAGCACCGCGCGATCGCCGAGCGGCGGGAGCAGCGCGAGGCGCGCGAGGCCGGGAACGAAACACCGGCGGACCCGGAGGAGCGCGACGGCTCCGGCGGCTCCGCGCCGGCCGACAGCTCGGGCACGGCCTGAAGGGTCCCTCGGCGCCGGCCCGGCTCCACGACGCTAGCGCAGCGTCTCGTTCGCGCGCCGCAGCTCGCGGTCGAGAGCCGGCAGCAGCGGGCAATCCGGCCAGCGCTCGCGCACCACGTCCCGCACGTCCCCGTACGCCGCCAGCCGTTCCGCGAACGTGGAGTTGAATCGCCGCTCCACGTCCGGGCCTTCCCGCTCCACCGCGCGAACCAGCCGGAACAGGTTGTGCACCTTGTCGGCCGCCGCGACCGCGAGCGCCTGGCGCGGAGCGCCGCGCAGCCGCTCCACGTAGCTCCGCATCTCGTCGCGCCACGGGCGGCCGTCGCCGGCCTTCGTGACGTGGTCCACGGCGTCGGCCACGCGTTCGCCCACCGCGGCGGCCAGCTCCTCGCGCGTGGTGTCGGTGTCCTCCAGCACGTCGTGGAGGAGCGCGGCGGCCACGGTCGCGTCGTCGAGCCCCGCGCGGCCGCACAGCAGCGCCACGGCGACGGGATGCGTGATGAACGGCTCGCCGTCCCCCTTGCTGAGCTGCCCCTGGTGACGGCGCACGGCCAGCCGCACCGCCCGCTCGAGGAGCTCCATCGGCTCGTGGCCGGCGGCCGGGTCGAATGCGGCGCTCACGGACGCTCGGCCAGGAGTCGCGCGGCCCCCGCCAGGTCCGCGACCTCGTGGGGAGGCCGCGGGTCCGCCGGCTCCAGCCGTCGCCCTCCACGGTTCACCCACACGACGCGGAGACCGAGGTCGAGGCAGGGCTGCACGTCGTGCACGTAGCTCTGCGCGACGTGCGTCCACTCCACGTCGCCGAGCCGGCGCCGGGCCTCGATCCAGTGCGCGCGGCGAGGCTTGTAGGAGCGCACCTGCTCGGCCGTCACGACCAGGTCCCACGCTACGCCGAGGTGGCGCCGCGTGGCGTCGAGCAGGTCGTCGTCCACGTTGGAGAGCAGGCCCAGCGCGTGGCCGCCGGCGAGCCGCTCAAGGGCGGGATGGGTGTCCGGGAAGGGCCGCCACTCCGGCAGGCTGCGCGCCAGGAACGTCGCGCGCTCGGGCGAGAGGCCCCATCCCAGCTCGCGCGCCGCGCGCATCGCGGCCTCGGCGAGCACCTCGCGGTAGGGGCGCCAGGCCTCCGCCTCCACCGCCGCCTCCGCTCGGGCGTAGGCGGCGAGGACCCGCTCGCGATCCAGCCGGACGCCGTCTCGCGCGGCCTCTTCCTGGAACGCCCCGGCGATCCCCGTCTCCCAATCCACGAGCGTGCCGTAGCAGTCGAACGTGAGCATCTTCCGGTTCATCTCCGTCGGACCCCATCCTGGAGGACTTCCATGCGCACGATCCTCACGATGCTGCCGGGACTCGCCTGCCTCGCCTGCGGCCAGCCGGCGCAGGAGGCCGCCCCCGACCAGACGCTCACGCTCGATGCCGTCTCCTACGCCTATCAGCCGGCGCAGCTCTCCGCCGAGCCCGGCACGATCCGCTTCGTCGTCCGCAACGTCGCCGACGAGGAGCACGGCTTCGAGGTGGAGGGACAGGGAGTGGAGGAGGAGATCGAGAGCATCCCCGGCGGTGCGACGGACTCGCTGGCCGTCACGCTCACCACTCCCGGCGAGTACGAAATCTACTGCCCCGTCGACGATCACGCCGAGCGCGGCATGCGCGGGACGCTCACGATCGCCGCGGGAGCCGGCGCCGCGCGCTAGCCAGGCTCCGGGCCGGCGGGCGGGGTCGAGCCCGACCGGGTCGGCGCCGCGTCCTCGTAGAGGCGGAGCAGCGCCTGCGTCCCCAGCCCGCCCAGGCCGTTCGCCTCCGCCCTCTCGAAGAGCGCCAGGGCCAACCCCGCGCCGGGCAACTCGAGCGGGAGGTCGGCGGCCGCCTCGGCCGCGAGCCGCAGGTCCTTGCGCTGCAGCCGGATCGTGAAGCCGGGCTGGAAGTCGCCCGCCAGCGCGCGCGGCCCCAGGTGCGTCAACATCCAGGATCCGGCCGCGCCCCGCGAGACCACGTCGAGCACCGCCCACGGGTCGAGCCCCAGGGCGCGGGCCAGGGCGAGCCCCTCCGCGAGCGCCAGCAAGTGCAGTCCGCCGAGCACCTGGTTCACCAGTTTCGTGCGCTGGCCGCTGCCGTGCGGGCCCAGGTGCACGACGTGCGAGCCGAGTGCTTCGAGCACCGGCCGGCAGCGAGCCGTGACCTCGGCCCTGCCCCCCACCATGATCGCGAGCGTGCCGGCCGCGGCGCCCCGGTCCCCGCCGCTCACCGGCGCGTCGAGCATCTCGATCCCGCGCTCGGCCAGCCGTGTCGCGAAGCGCTCCGTCGCCGCCGGCGAGATCGTGCTCGTGTCGATGACCACACCCCCCGCCTCGAGCCCCTCCACGACGCCGCCGCGCCCGAACAGCACCGCTTCCACGGCGGCCGTATCCGTCACCATCGTGACGACGACGTCGCTCGCCCGCGCGGCGTCGGCCGGCGAGGCCGCCACCGAGGCGCCCCGCGCGCGCAGCTCGTCCGCCGGCCCACGGCTGCGGTTGTGGACCGTCACGGGGAAGCCCGCCGACAGCAGGTTGGCGGCCATGCGCCGGCCCATGACCCCCAGGCCGACGAAGCCCACGCGCAGGCCCGTCGCCCGCGCGTTCATCGACTCCTCCCCTGCGCGACGCGGGTGCCTCAGGTGCGCTCGCGGAGGTAGTCGGAGAGCCGGTCCATCCCGACCCGCTCCTGCCCCATCGAATCGCGGTCGCGGAGCGTCACGGTCCGATCGTCGAGCGTCTGCGAATCCACCGTGGCGCAGAACGGCGTCCCGGCCTCGTCCTGGCGGCGGTAGCGGCGGCCGATCGATCCGCCGTCGTCGTAGAAGGCGGCGAAGCTGCCCTTCAGGTCCTCGAAGAGCGCCCGCGCCACGCCGTCCATGTTGTCGCGGTTCACCAGCGGCAGCACGGCCACGGTGATCGGCGCCACCTCGGGAGAGAGCCGCAGCACGACCCGCGCGTCCTTCCCCTCGCCCTCCTCGTCGTAGGCGTCCACCAGCAGGGTCAGCAGGGTGCGGTCGCAGCCCGCGGAGGTCTCGATCACGTAGGGGATGAAGCGCTCCTTCGTCTCCTCGTCGAACCACGAGAGCTTCTTGCCGGAGTGCTCCTCGTGGCGCGAGAGGTCGAAGTCCCCGCGGTTGTGGATCCCCTCCAGCTCCTGCCAGCCGAACGGGAACTCGTACTGGATGTCGTACGCCGCGCGCGCGTAGTGCGCCAGCTCGTCGGCCGTGTGCGCATGCAGGCGGACGCGCTCGGGGCGGAGCCCCAGGCCGCGGTAGAACGCAAGCCGCTGGTCGCGCCAGTACTCGAACCAGCGGTCCGCCTCCGAGGGGCGCACGAAGTACTGCATCTCCATCTGCTCGAACTCGCGCGTGCGGAAGATGAAGTTCCCGGGCGTGATCTCGTTGCGGAAGGCCTTGCCGATCTGCGCGATGCCGAAGGGCACCTTCTGTCGCGAGGCGTTCGCCACGTTCAGGAAGTTCACGTAGATCCCCTGCGCCGTCTCCGGGCGCAGGAAGACGACCGCCGCCTCGTCCTCGACCGGGCCCATCCAGGTCTTGAACATCAGGTTGAACCGGCGCACCCCGGAGAACTCGCGGGAGCCGCAGCGCGGACACTGCAGGCGGGCGCGACCCTCCTCCGTGAGCGCCCCCGCGCCGGCGCTACCGCCCTCGACGAACGCGGGGTCGAAGCCCGAGAGCGCGTCCAGGCGGAAGCGGCCCTTGCAGGCCTTGCAGTCCACGAGCGGGTCGGTGAATCCGGCCACGTGCCCCGAGGCCTCCCACACGCGCGGGTTCATGAGGATCGCCGAGTCGAGCCCCTCCACGTCCTCGCGCTCGCGCACCATCGCCCGCCACCAGGCGTCCTTCACGTTGCGCTTGAGCTCGGTCCCGAGCGGACCGTAGTCGTAGGACGACCCGATCCCGCCGTAGATCTCCGACGAAGGAAAGACGTAGCCCCGGCGCTTGCACAGCGAGACGAGGCGGTCCATCACGTCGGAGGGAGAGGCCATTCGGCGCGGCGTGTCTAGCGCGCCCGGCTCTCGCGCAGGAAGCGCTCGATGCCGCGCCGGATCGCGGCCGCCTCGCGGCGCTGGAACTGGGTCGTGCGCAGGAGCTCCTCCTGTTCGGGAATCATCATGAACGCGGCCTCGGTGAGCACCGCCGGCATCTCCGTCGCGCGCGTGAGGGCGAGGTTGCCGATGCCCACGCCGTAGTCGGGCAGCCCCAGCTCCGCGCGCAGCTCCGACTGGATCGCCCGCGCGAGCGGCAGCGACTGCGGATGGTTGTAGAAGACCGACGTGCCGTTGTTCTCGAAGGGGTTCACGCCGTCGGGCAGCGCGTTGTGGTGGACCGACACGAGCAGGTCGGCCTCCTCGCGCGCCGCCAGGTTCGTGCGGTCGTTCAGCCCGGGCAGGCTGTCCGCCGGGGTACCGGCCCGGCGCGTCAGCACGACGCGCGCGCCGGCGTCCTCGAGCTCGCGCGCGAGCTCCAGCGCCACCGCGAGGTTCACGTCGCGCTCCTGCAGGCCCGTGGGGCCGATCGCCCCCGGCTCGGGCGCGTGGCCGGGATCGACGACGATCGTGCGTCCCTGCAGCACGTCGTCCTCCAGCACCGGCGGCCGGCGGACGTCGAGCACGAAGTCCGTCCCTTCGTAGCCGTAGCGGAAGCCCCACGGCTGCGCGCCAGCGAGCTCCACCTCGAGCACGAAGCGGTCGTCGGAGCGCTGGTTCCAGCGCAGCTCGCGCACGAGCCGGTCGTGGCCGTCGTAGCGCAGGAACTCCGTGGCGGAGGTGGCGCCGAAGATCGTCACCTCGTAGCGCGCCGGCCGCGTCGCCTGACGCACCTGGACCGGCAGGCGCCGCTCGAGCGGAACGCGCAGGCGCGTCCATTCGCCGAGCGCGCTCGTGCGCACGACCGGGACGAGCGAGCGCGGCACGGGCCCCGGCTCGGGCACGTCGGTGACCTGCGCGGTGTCGGTCCAGACCGAGAGGTCTGCGGCCAGCCGCAGCTCCAGCGAGGCGCCGATCCGCCGCTCCGCACGCGCGACGGTGCCGTTGGGGAGGAACAGGAAGTAGACCCCGTCGGGGCCGGTGCGCGCGGAGACCTTCTCGTCCGTGCGGCCGCCGCCCTCCGGATCGTCGTCCAGGACGACCGTCTCCGAGCGCGCGGGGTCGCGTACGAGCACGGCGGCGCGGGCGAGCTGGTAGCGCATCGTGCTGTCCGCCTGCGCCACCTCCACCGCCAGCTGGCGCCACCCACCGCACACCTTCGGCTGCCCCTCCCCGCAGCCGGCGAGCACGCCGCGGTAGCCGTCGTAGAGGAAAGGGTCCCCCTCGACCGTGGGACCGGGGAGGATCAGGTCGGCGCGGTACCAGACGGCCCCGCCGCCGGGCGCAGCCGGCGCTCGCGCCGCGGCGTTCGGCGGCGGCGGTGCGCCCGCGGCTCCCTCCGGGGCCTCCTCGGCGTCGGCCGGCCCGAAGACCTGCCGGCCCACGTTCGGCTCCGCGCGCCGCCGCTCGGCGAAGGGCGCCGAGGTGATCTCGTGGAACTCGGAGCCGCTCGGGTCCCACTCGCCGAGCACCGCGCGGGCGCGCAGCCCTGGAACGCCTCGGAAGCGCACCGGCAGCACGTCGCCGGGGTGGAGCTCCATCTCCTGGCGCGGCGTCACGCTGGCGGTGTCCAGCACGGCGTGCCAGCTGGCGTCGAACCCGCCCACCACCCGCACGGGGACCTCCAGGCTCGCCACGTCCGGCCGGGCCGAGGCGGTGGTCGCGCCGGCCGGCGCGGCGGCCGTGACACGGAAGGTGAAGTCGCCGGACTCGACGGGCACGTACGCGAGCCATCCCCCGCCGGGGGCCTGCCTCGCCGGCACGCCGTTCACCGCCACGTGGACGCCCGGGGGCGAGACGCTCCCGAAGATGAACGTGGAGTCCGAGGCGGTCACGAACGCACCGGCGGCGGGATAGACGACGCGCAACTCGGGCGGGCCCGGCAGCGTGGCGTTGCCGGCCGGCGGCGGGGCCTCGCGGCGGGCCGAGCAGCCGGCCACGGCGGAGGCCATGAGCAGCAGCGCGAGCGCCAGGGGGCGGCGGGCCGCGGCGGCGCGCCTGCCCGCCAGGGACCTCTCGGGCGCTCGCCCCGCGAGGCCCGAACCACGAACCGCCGCCGCTCCGCCGCTCACGCGAGGAGCCTCGCCACCCGGTCGCGGCTCAGGTTCGTCCACAGGAGCGCACCCGTGACCGCGGCGACCAGCATGAGCAGCGCGCCCGTCCCGTACGCGCCGAGCAGCAGCTTTCCCGTCCCGAAGAGTGCCGCGTACACGAAGGTCGTGGCGATCGCCCAGAGGGCCAGCGCCCCGCCGAACCCGCCCCCGGGACGGGCCCGCTCACCGAGCTGCTCGCGCACCGGGCCCCACCAGCCGGGCGGGCGCACCTTGGCGTAGAACGTCACGAGGTGGCTCATGGGCGCGGGCCGCGTGAGCAGGGTCACCACGACCCAGATCAGGAGCGATCCCGCGACGTTCAGCAGGACCACCTGCGGGAACGTGAACGCGGGCCCGCCCAGAAGGGGCGAGCCGCGCAGCGCGACGGTCAGGACGGAGGAGGCGGTCATCGCCGCGATCTCGCTCCAGGCGTTCACCCGCCACCAGAACCACCGCGCGATGTACACGGCGCCGATCCCGGCGCCGAACTCCAGCAGGAACTGGAAGAGCCCCGATATCGAAGTCGCGAAGTAACCGATCCCACCGCCGATGAGGACCGCCAGCACCGAGGCGGCGCGGCTCGCGCCCACGTAGTGCCGCTCGCTGGCCTCGCGCACGAGGAACCGCCGGTAGACGTCGTTCACCAGATACGCCGCGCTCAGGTTGATGTAGGAGACGATGGTGGACATGAACGCCGCGACGAGGGAGGCCAGCATCAGGCCCAGCAAGCCCGCCGGCAGCAGGTCCACCATCAGGCGCGGGTAGGCCAGCTCGGGGTCGGCGAGCTCGGGGTAGAGGACGATCGAGGCGAGCGCAGCCAGGATCCAGGGCCAGGGGCGGATCGCGTAGTTCGCGACCTGGAACCAGAGCGTCGCCAGCAGGGCCTCGCGCTCGTCGCGTGAGGCGGCCATGCGCTGGACTACGACCGCGCCTCCGTCGGCGTTCTTCGTGGACCACCACTGCACGGTGACGAGCACGAGGAAGACGGCCAGCGGAGAGGCCCAGAACTCCGCGCCCGCCTGGAACTCGGGCAAGAAGCTCAGTACGTTCCCGGCCGGTGCCGGCGAAGGTGCGGGGACGGCCGCCGTGACGCCGCCTCCGGCCAGCTGCTCGAGGAGCGCTTCGAGCCCGCCTACCGCGTTCACCGCGTAGACCGCGAGCACGACCGCGCCCACCGTCGCCCAGGCGAACTGGAAGAGGTCGGTCACCACCACGCCCCAGAGGCCGGCGAGCATGGCGTAGAGCAGCGTGACCAGGATCGAGAGCGCGAGCGCCCACTCCTTTCCCACGTCGAACACCTCGCCGAAGACCTTCAGCATGGCGAGCGACGTCCAGCCCATCGTGAGGCCGTTCGCGTAGAGCGTCATGTAGACGGCGCGGAACCCGCGCAGCACCGACGCCGAGCGGCCGGCATAACGCAGCTCCGTGAACTCGACGTCGGTGAGCACCTCCGTGCGCCGCCACAGCTTCGCGAAGAAGAACACCGAGAGCATGCCGCCCACCCCGAAGCACCACCAGATCCAGTTCTGCTGGATCCCCCCCGTCCGGACCCAGCCGGTCACGACCAGCGGCGTGTCCACCGAGAAGGAGGTCGCGACCATCGACGTGCCGGCGAGCCACCACGGAAGCGTCCGGCCCGAGACGAAGAATTCGGCCGTGGATCCCGAGGCGCGGCGCGTGTAGAAGAGCCCGATCCCGAGCGAGATCGCGAAGTACAGGGCGAGGATCGCCCAGTCCAGGGGTGCCAGGGCCATGGGCCGCCAAGGTAGGCGGCGCTCGCCGGGCGGGGCAACGGCGCGGCCGCGTGGCACGTCTCTCGCTCCACGTGCGGCGGGCGCCC
>JBHENL010000011.1:0-2838 GCA_046262075.1 Gemmatimonadota bacterium | reverse complement strand
TCGGTGAGAGCTGGCTCGCGGAGGGGGATCTGGAGGAGGCGTTCGCCGCGTTTCGTGACGGCTTCGCGCGGATGAAGGACTACCAGCGACGCGGCGGACAGGGAGCGAGCCTGCGCGAGATCGAAGGCGAGTACGTGTACTGGCTCGGACGCACGCTCCTCGCCCGGGGTGCCTACGGAGACGCCCGCAAGTACCTGAACCTGCTGCTGCTCGACTACCCGGGACACCCGCTGGAGCCGCTCGCGCTCTACCACCTTTCGGAGAGCTTCCGCCAGGACGACGAGCGTCGCGAGGCGGAGCAGACCTGGCGCCGCTTCGGGGAGTCGGTCCGGAACACGAGCCTGGAGTCGGTTTCGGAGAACCCGAACCTGGTCGCCGTGGCCCGTGCAAGGGAGGCGGGCGAGCTCTACCGGCCGCCGGAGGCCGGGGAGGAGAACGGCGCGGCAGAACGGGGGAGCGCCGGCGACTTCGCTCCGGCCCCCGACGAGGGCCTGCGCGCGCCCGAACCCGGCCGCCCCGGCGGCATCGTCGAGGACCGGCCGGTGGGCCGCACGGTCGAGGCGGATGTGGACGGACGCGTCGAGTCCCGCCGGGACCGTCTCGAGGAGGAAGTCCCCGAGACGGCGGAGGCGGCGCGAGACCCGCAGCCGGAGGAGCCGGCGGAGGATTTGCCTCGCGCCGGCGAGGGGCCTCCCGCAGCCGGAGCTCCGCCCGCCGCGGTGGAGACGCCGCCCGATGCGCTGGGCCGTCGGGCGGAGATCATCGAGGAGGGTCGCGCTGCCGCGGGCGAGACCGTGTCCGGGGTCGAGGCTCTGGAGGAGCCCGGCGCGGAGGCGGAGGAGCCGCCCGCGCTCGAACCGATCCCGCCCGGCACCGTGTTCCTGCAGGTCGGCGCGTTCACGAGCGCCGAAGCCGCGAGCCGTCTCTCGAGCTCGCTCCGCAAGCGGGGATTCGAACCGGCCCTCCACAGCGGGCTGGTGAACGGCCAGGGCTACTACCGCGTGCGCTTCGGCCCCTATCAGGTGCCGGGCGACCGGCCGCGCCTGGAGTCCATCCGCAACGCCCTCGCGGCCGGCGGCTTCGAGGCCGTCGTCATGCGGCCCGATCCGGGGGAGTGACGAACTCCGTCGCCCTCGGCGGCCCCCCGCCGGCGGCGGTGGGGGGGCGCGGCCCGGCGCAGGGCGAGGGCGAGCTCACCCCGCTCATGCGGCAGTACGAGAGCATCAAGCGCGCCCACGCCGACGCCATCGTGGCGTTCCGCCTCGGCGACTTCTACGAGATGTTCCACGAGGACGCCGAGCTCGCCGCGGCGGCCCTGGACCTCACGCTCACCTCCCGCAACAACGGCAAGGCGCGGCGCGTGCCGCTGGCGGGTTTCCCCGCCAAGGCCGCCGACGCCTACGTCGCGCGCCTGCTGGCGGCCGGGTACAAGGTCGCCATCTGCGAGCAGGTCGAGGATCCCCGCACCGCCAAGGGCATCGTGCGCCGGGAGGTGGTGGAGGTCGTCACGCCGGGGGCCGTGCTCGACCCGACGCTGCTGCCCGCGGAGCACGCGAACTTCCTCGCCGCGCTCGCGGCGGACGGGGATCGGGTCGGGATCGCGCTCGCCGACGTCTCGACCGGCGAGCTCCTCCTGCAGGAGGCCCCACTCGAGGAGGCGGCGGCCGAGCTGGCGCGCGTAGCCCCGGCCGAGGTGCTCGTGCCGGCTTCGTGGTGCGAGCGCTCCGGGGGCCGACGGGCGCGCCTGGGCGAGGTGGCGCGGGAGCGCAGCGTGCTGGCGGCGCTCTGCGGCACCGACACGCGCCGGGGTGGTGGCGAGCTCGCCGGCGTGCCGGCGACGGACCGCGACGACGGCCTGTTCGATCCCGCCCGCGCCCGCGAGCGGCTGCAGGAGCAGCTCGGGACCGTGACCCTGGCCGGCTTCGGCGTTCCCGACGGCTCGCCGGCGATCGCTGCGGCGGGCGCAGCACTCGCCTATCTGGCCGAGGTGCAGCCGCAGGCGGTCCGCGCCGTCAGGTCGCTGCGCTGGATCGAGCGCGCGGGGGGGCTGCTGCTAGACGAGCCCACGCTGCGCAACCTGGAGGTCTTCCGCGCCTTCCACGGCGGTGACCGCGGGGCGACTCTGGCGGGGGCAGTGGACGCCACCTGCACCGCTCCGGGCGCCCGGCTGCTCCGGGCCTGGCTGCTGCGCCCGCTGACCGACGTCGCCGCGATCCGTGCGCGGCAGGACGCGGTCGCCTCGCTCCTCGGGGCGGGTGCCTCGCGCACCGCCGTGCGCGAGCAGCTGCGGCGCTGTGCGGACGTGCAGCGGATCGTGAGCCGCTGCGCCGGCGCGCGCGCGACGCCACGCGACGTGGGCGCGCTCCGCTGCACGCTCGAGCTCCTGCCCCGCCTGCGTGACTCGCTCGGGCGCCGGGAGACCCTCGGCGAGGCGCACCCGGTGCTGCTGCTCGAACTGGCCACCGGCCTCGACGGCTTCGACGACCTCCGCGCGGAGCTCGCGCGCGCGCTCGTCGAGGAGCCTCCCGCGGCGCTCTCGGACGGCGCGACGATCCGCGAGGGCTACGATCCCGACCTGGACCGGCTGCGGGGGGAACACGGCTCGGGGCTCGAGTGGATCGCCGCGCTGCAGCAGCGGGAGCGGCAGCGCACGGGCATCCCGTCGCTGAAGGTCGGGTACAATCGCGTCTTCGGCTATTACCTAGAGGTCACGCGCCCGCACTTGCGGCAGGTGCCGGACGGCTACGTCCGGAAGCAGACGATCGCCAACGGCGAGCGCTTCGTCACGGCCGAGCTGGAGGAGGTCGAGGGGCGGGTGCTGGCCGCGCAGGAGCGGCT
>JBHENL010000010.1:0-4118 GCA_046262075.1 Gemmatimonadota bacterium | reverse complement strand
GGTGATGCTGCGGAGCAGCTTCGAGCGCACGGGGGAGCCCGCCGGCCTGGCGGAGCTCGGGAGCTTCCTCGTGATCGGCAGCGGCGCGGCCGGCTGCGTGGCGGCCGGTCTCGCGGCGGACCGCCTCGGGCGCACCGCGATTACCTCGGCGGCGATGGCGATCAGCGGCGCGTGCTGCCTGGCGGTCGGGTTCTTCTACGGGGGGAGCGCGGCCGCCCTGCTCCTCCTCGCCGCGCTCTGGGGGGCGACCGTCGTTGCCGATTCCGCGCAGTTCTCGGCCTGCGTCACCGAGCTCGCGGACCCGCGGTACGTCGGCACGGCCCTGACGCTCCAGACGTCGATCGGGTTCCTGTTGACGACGGCGTCGATCGCGCTCGTTCCCGCCGCGGTCGAGTCACTGGGCTGGCGCTGGGCGTTCGTAGTCCTCGCGCCGGGCCCGGCGCTGGGAACCCTCGCGATGCTGCGGCTCCGCGCCCTCCCCGAGGCTGCGAGGATCGCGGAGGGCCGGCGCTGAGCTACGACCTCGGCGCCGTGAGGTGCCGCTCGAACCACCTCACGATCTCCACTGTCGAGCGCACGCGGTTGGGCGTCTTGCGCCAGCCGTGGCCCTCGTCGGGAAAGAGGACGTACTCGACCGGCACACCCCGCTTCTTGAGGCTCTCGACGACCTGCTCCGCCTCGACGACCGGGACGTTGGTGTCGTTGGCGCCGTGGAGAACGAGGGTCGCCGCGCGGACGCGGTCCACGCGGTGAATGGGCGACAGGCGCCGCAGAAGGTCCGCCTGCTTCTCGGGATCGCCGTACTCGACCTTCGAGATGGCCGCCATCCACGGCTCGGTGTGCTTGAAGAACGTCTCGAAATTGACCACGCCGAAGAGGTTCGCGCCGGCCGCGAAGAGCTCCGGGTAGTCGGCCAGGCCGGCCATGACCATGTAGCCTCCGTAGGAGCCCCCCATGATCCCGATGCGTCCCGACGCTGCGGCGCCGGCCGCGACGACGGCGTCCACGGACGCGCGGATGTCCTTGACGCCGTCGAAGCGCAGGGCCCCGTTGTCGAGGTTCACGAACTTCTTGCCGAAGCCGGAGGAGCCGCGGACGTTCGGGGCGAAGACCGCGATCCCGCGCGCGAGCAGCGCCTGGTAGGTGCTGCTGAAACCGGGGCGCTCCTGGCTCTCGGGGCCCCCGTGGAAGCTGAGCACCGTCGGGAAGGGCCCGCGCCCCTGAGGAGGACGGTAGAGCCAGCCCGACAGCTCGACGCCGTCGTGCGCGCGGAAGCGCAGCAGCTCGGGACGCACGAGCGCCTCGAGGTCGATGCCCGCGTGGGGACTGCGGGTGATGCGCCGGGAGGCCCCCGTGGCGACGTCGAGGATCCAGACGTCCGTCGGGGCCGCGGCGCCGGAGAGCGCCAGCGCCAGCCTGTCTCCGCGCGGCGAGAACTCCAGCGCCGCGGCGATCTCGGCCGGCAGCTTCGGCCGCCCGCGGCTCTTCCCGGTGCGGAGATCGAAGAGCTCGAGCTCGCTGCGGCCCGCGACGTTCCAGACGAGGGCGGCGAGCGTTCCCTGGGCGTTGACCTCCAGCCCGTCCACCTCGGCGTCGTCGCGGGAGGCGAGGACCTCGATCTCTCCGGGCTTGCCGCCCGATATCGAGGCGCGGCCGAAGGCGCGCAGGTCGCGGCCCTTGTTGGTGGCGACGTAAATAGCCGTCCCGTCCGGCGCGAGCTTCCCGAAGAAGCTGCCCGGCCCCTCGTGCGGCGTGACCAGCGTCTCCTTCCCGGAGGCGACCTCGACGAGATACAGGTTGTTGTCGCCGCGGGAGACGACGCGGTTCAAGAGCGCGTAGCGGCCGTCGCGCGTGATGTCGCTGAAGCCCCCGACCCCGGGGTTCTCCGTGACCAGCCGCATGGCGCCGGATGCGACGTCGTAGACGTACGCGTCGATCGCCGCCGGGCTGCGCCGGTTCGAGCCGAGCGCGAGCAGCCGCCCGTCGGGGCTCCAGACACCGAGGCGATTGTTCTCCTTGCCCCCCTCGGTCAGGCGCTTGACGCCCGTGCCGTCCGGGCGCACGAGGTAGACCTGCTCGTTCATCCCGCCCCCCGGGGCGAGCGTGAAGGCGAGGAAGGAGCCCTCGGGCGACCACTCGACGAACCCCACGGGGTCATCGAAGGCGGTGACCATCTCGGGGAAACCGCCCTCCGCTGGGATCGTCCACACCTGCGGGCTGCCACTCATGTTCGACACGAAGGCGAGGCGCTTCCCGTCGGGCGAAAAAGTCGGGGAGGAGCAGAAGCCGATCTTCGCGAGCCGCGCGACCGTGCGCTCCAGCTCATCTGAGTCAGGCGCCTGCGCCGCCGCCGTCCCCGCGGCCGCCAGCGTGAGGAAGAGCGAAGCCAGACCACGGTTCATGTCGTCCTCCTGCGGCGGTATTAGGACATAATCCGCGCCTCCATGGACCTCGGGATCCGCGGCCGGGTGGCGATGGTCGCCGCCGCGAGCAAGGGAATCGGCAAGGGGGTCGCGCGAGCGCTGACCGAAGAAGGCGCACGGGTTTCGCTCTGCGCCCGCAGCCCGGAAGCGCTCGAGGCCACGCGCGCGGAGATCGCCGGGGCGGTGAGCGGCGCGGAAGTCTTTGCGTGGCCGTGCGACGTCGCGAAGGAGGACGACCTCGCGCAGTGGCATCGCGAAACGGAGCGGCGCCTCGGCGCGGCAGAGATCCTCGTGACGAACACGGGCGGGCCGCCCGCCGCGCGTTTCCTCGACCTCACCGAGGCACAGTGGCAGAGCGGCGTCGAGTCCACGCTGCTCAACGTCGTCCGGCTCTCCCGCCTGGCGCTGCCCGGCATGCGCGAGCGCCGGTGGGGGCGCATCGTGCACCTGACGTCTCTGGCGGCCAAGCAGCCCATCGACCTGCTCACGGTCTCCAGCACGCTGCGCGCCGGGCTGTCGGCGCTGACGCGCACCATGGCGAGCCAGTTCGCGGCGGACGGGGTCACGGTCAACGCCGTCCTGCCGGGGCACGTGATGACCGACCGGCAGGTTCACCTGAACCAGATCCGCTCTCGCGAAGAGGGCGTCTCCGTGGAGGAGTACGCGAGCCGCGTGGAGGCGTCGATCCCGATGAAGCGCTACGGCACGACGCGGGAGATCGGGGACGTCGTCGCGTTCCTCTGCAGCGATCGGGCGAGCTACGTGACCGGCGTGTCCTTGCAGGTCGATGGCGGCGTGATCCAGAGTACGTTCTGAGCCGGGAAGAGAGGAAAGAGTGGCCAAGCTCAAGCTGATCGTCGTGACCCCGGAGCGAAAGGCCGTCGAAGAGGAGGCCGACGAGGTGCAGCTTCCGGGGGAGCTCGGTTACCTCGGGATCCTGCCCGGACACACGCCGCTCATCACCCTGCTCAAGCCGGGCGTCCTCTCCTACCGAAACGGCGGGGCGCAGATGTCTCTGGCGATCTCCTCCGGGTTCGCGGAGATCTCCGGCGACACGGTCTCGGTCCTGGCGGATCTCGCCGAGGCGTCCGCGCAGATCGACGCTTCCGCGGCGGAACGCGAGAAGGCCAGGGCCGAGCAGGAGCTGAAGACCGCGTCGTTCGAGACGATGGCCGAGATCCGCACGCGGCTGGAGCTGGCGTTGGCCCGTCTGGCCGTCGCGCGCAGGGCTTCCTAGCGCGCCATCGAATTGCCTCTCCTGCTACCCTGGCTTCTCCTGGTCGCTGCGCGGTGGGCCGCCCCGGCCTCCGCGCCGGCCACTCCCTTCCACCGTCTTGCCCTCGAGCACCAGCGCTACTTTCCAGCGCCGCTGCGGGTGTCGGCCGAGGACATCGTTTTGCAACTTTCGGAAGGGGGTGCTTTCACCGCGGAGGTCGATGGAAAACCGACCGCGCTCGTGTTGGTCGGGAAGGGGTCGCTGACCTTCGCTCCGCCCGTCGCCTCCGAACGACGCCAGCTCCAGCTCTTTGCGGGCTCGCCTGTCCTCATGTCCGATTTCGAATCCGCCTTCGTGCACCTCCATCCCGACGACTTCGCGTCTGTCTTCGAAGGCTCTTCGCCGCGGGAGCGACCGGACGGCCGGCTTGCGAGGCGCGCGGAAAAAATCTTTCGGGAGGAAATCGGTCGCTCCTATGC
>JBHENL010000009.1:0-17917 GCA_046262075.1 Gemmatimonadota bacterium | reverse complement strand
AGAGCGTGGACGCCACCGCCGCCGAGCTCTTCCGCGTGAAGCAGGAGCGCTATCTCCAGCTCGCACCGCGCCTGCGGCTGCGCCCCGGCGTCGAGCGGCTGGTGCGGGCGGCGGCGGAGCGCGGCGTGCGGCTGGCGATCGTATCCACCTCCAGCGAGCCGCAGATCCACGCGCTGCTGCGTCATCGACTCGCGCCCCACGCGGCTCTGTTCGACCCCGTCCTGGGGCAGCAGAGCGGCCGGAAGGTGGGCGACGACGGCGCACTCTACGAGCGGTGCGTCCGGGAGCTGGGGGTGGCCCGGGAGCGCGTCGTCGCCATCGAGGACGCCGAGGACGGCTTCCGCGCCGCCAGGCGGGCGGGGATCTCCTGCGTCGTGGTGCCCAACGACTACACGGAGGGCGGCGACTTCGGGGGCGCCGCGCGGGTCGCCGCCTCGCTGGCGGAGGTCACGCTCGACGAGCTGGAGGCGCTCTGCCCGCCGCTCTCAGGTAGCGGAGCATGAACCGGCGGTCGAGCCGTTCCTTGAGGACCCGAGCCCATCGGGCATGAGCGGCCATGCGCCCCCATCCGAGCAGCCCCCGTCCATCCCCCGTGTTCAGGATCCACAGGTAGCGCCGCCGGGGACGGTAGCTCGCGGGGCCGCCGCCGAGCAGCGTCCCGCGCAGGGATTTCCAGAGGACCGGCGCTTCCCGCACGGCGTGGACGCCGGCCTTCGCGACCCACGGCTTCCCGGCGAGCGCCACGCAATCGCCCGCGCCGAAGACGCCGGGCCGCCCCACCGCCTGCAGGTCGCTGCCCACGAGCAGGTATCCCGCTGGATCGGTGGGGAGATCCGAGACGCGGAAGAGCTCCGGCGCGGCGGGGCCCGTGGCCCATACGAGGACGTCGTGCGGCCACACGTCCCCGGCCGCATCGAACGCCCGGCCGGCCTCGACGGCGGTCACGCGCACGCGCGTGCGCGCCGCGATCCCGCGTCGGCGGAGGATCCGCCGCGCGAGCTCGCTGGTGCCGGCCGAGAACTCCGGCAGGAGCCGTCCGTGCTCCTCCAGCAGCACGACCTCCGCCTCGCGGCCACGGCGCTCCAGCCCCGCCGCCACGGTCAGCGCCAGCTCGACGCCGGCCGCACCGCCTCCCACGACGAGCACGTGCGCCCCCTGCGGCGCGCGCGCGATCGACTCCCCCAGCGTCACGACGCTCTCCAGCGGCTTCACCGGCAGCGCGTGGCGCCGCACTCCGGGGAGCTCGAGACCGGCGACCGTCGAGCCCACGTCCAAGGAGACGACCTCGTAGCTCATGCGGCTCCCGCCGGCGAGCTCCGCCACGCGGTCCGCGTGACGCAGGCGGACGGCCCGGTCTCTCACGAAGGTCGCCCCGGCCCGCTCGGCGAGCGCCTCCACCGGCAGCAGAAGCTCCTCGAGCGCGTACTCGCCGGCGACGTAGCCCGTGAGCATGCCGGTATAGGGGTGCTCCGCTTGCGGCGAGACGATCGTCACCGCGAGGCCGGCGGGCCGCTCGAGCGCCAGCCGGCGCAGCACTTCGACGTGCGCGTGCCCGGCGCCCACGAGCAGCAGGCGGGTGCTCGACGGCACGCCGGACGCTCGGAGGTCGGGAGCGGGCATGGGCCCACGCTAGGCGGGCGAGGACGCGCCGACCAGCGCGCCGAGCCGGCGGTGGCAGAAAGAAGAGCGGCGCGGGCCCTGCCGGGGCCCGTGAGCCCCGGTTGACATCCGGAGCCTTGGAGCCGGATGCGGGTTGCCGCGCCGCGAGGCGCGTCCTGACGCGAGGAGGACTCTACTCGGCCAGGCGGACCAGGATGTTCTCCGCCACCGACTGGAAGACCTCGTCCAGCTCCGCGGCGGAGGGCGCGAAGTAGACCTGCCCCTGGGGCTCCGACCCCGAGACGATCCCGCCCTCGTTGGCGATCTGGCGCAGGAACGCCATGTCGGGCGTGAGCAGCGGGTTGGGGTTGTTCAGGTTCCCCAGCCCGATGGAGTAGATGTAGATGCCGTCCTGACGGATCGTGCGCGCCATCGCGAGGGCGTCGTTCCGCGAGCGTGCGCGGACCTGCGCCTCGTTCATGCCGAAGCAGCTGCCCGCGTTCGCACAGCCGCTGGCCGGCTGGGCCACGCTGTTCATGGGCCAGGCGTGGGGGTTGTTGAAGTACCCCCGCAAGCGGTGGCGGGCGTAGACCATCCGGCTGAAATCGAAGATCCCGAACATCAGGAGCAGCAGCACGGGGAGTGCCATCGCCAGCTCGATGGGCGTGGTGCCACCCTCGGAGCTCCCGCGGGCTCGTGCCATCCGGACCTGTCCTCGGGCTGGGCGCTCCGCCAGGGCGCCGCGTTTTCCACGCCCGGTCTCCGCAAGCGCGACGCCCGCGGCCGCGGGGCGCTCTCTCGCCGGCCGCCCGAGTGACCGGCATCCGCACAGCCGGCGCCGGGCTACTCCTGGGCGCGGGCCGGCGCCGCAGGTGCAGAGGCGGATCGACCTGCCCGAGAAGGTGGCGCGAGTCCCGCTCGGGGAAGCCGGGGGGAGATTTTGTTACCGGGTGGCAGAGCATTTCGCGTCTGGGGGGCAGCCACCCAGGCGGCGGCCCGCCTGCGGACGAGCCCGACCGCCACGACTTCCCGCAAGCGAGGACGCGCAACGCGGCGGCCCGTCCTCTCCGGGGCCCGACGGCGCGGCCCCCCGGCGCGCCCACGTTTGACTCCCCGCCGGGCACGCTCTACCATGCCGGGACCGTGCGATCCCCGTTCCCACACGTGATCCTGTTCGTCGTAGCCGTGCTCGCAGCCGTGGGAGCCGGTCTCACGGCGGGTCCCGCAGAGCGTCGGCAGACGACGCTTCAGGAGAGAGCCGCGCTGGAGGACGCCGCCCGCCCCGCGACGGTTCCGGTGCGCCGGGAACGCTCCTCCCGGCCGGCGGCCGGCGACCCGGCGCACGTGGCCAGCCGCTTCTCGCCGCCTCCCACCGAAACCCCGGCGGTCGACCGGATCCCGGGCACCGCGGCCGAGCCCCTGCCGCCACGGTCTCCGGCTCCCCGACTGCGCCCGAGGGACGTCTGGATGGAGATGCCGGTTGCGGGGGTGCATCCGCAGGACCTGCAGGACACGTTCGCCGACGCGCAGGGCGTGCGCACCCATGGGGCGCTCGACATCCATGCGCCGCGCGGCACGCCGGTGCTCGCCGCCGCGGGGGGGACCGTCCAGAGGATCTGGGACAGTGAGCCGGGGGGTCACACCGTCTACGTGCTCGCCAGCGGAGGGCGGCTGCGCTACTACTACGCGCACCTGCAGGGCTACAGGGAGGGCCTCGCCGAGGGCGAGAGGCTGCAGGCGGGTGACCTGATCGGCTACGTGGGGGACTCCGGCGACGCGGTGCCCGGCGACACGCACCTCCACTTCGCGGTGTTCGAGGTGGACGACGTGGAGGACTGGGCCGGAGGGAAGCCGATCGATCCCCTGCCGTATCTGCGAGGAGAGAAGCGCCTTCCGAGCTGATGGAGCGCCCGCAGGCCGTCCGACGCGAGCACGGCCTCGCCCTAGCGGCCGATCGTGACCGGCGTGCCGATCCCCACCCGCCGTGAGAGCCGCTCGGCGTCCCAGTTCGTCAGCCGCACGCAGCCGTGGGATTCAGCGGCTCCGATCGTCTCGGGCTCGTCGGTGCCGTGCAGTCCGTAGCCCGCCTCGTCCAGCCCCATCCACATGAGCCCCACCAGGTTGTTCGGGCCCGGCGGGAGCCGGAGCGCGTGCTCGGAGCGCTCCCCCGTCTCGAGGTAGCGTTCGTCGTAGCGATAGTCGGGGGCGAAGACCTGGCTCACGATCCGCCAGCGGCCGCGAGGATTCGGGAACTCGCGGCTCCCGACGGTGGCCGGATAGCGCGCGACGAGCTTGCCGCCCTCGTACAGGCGCACGACGTGGCCGCGCGTCGAGACGCGCAGCTCCACCCCTTCGGGGGCGCGCTGCTCCCACGCCCTGCGCCGCAGCATGAGCGCGGAATCCGGCGACGCCCCCGCAGCGGAGTCTCCGGCGGCAGCCGCGTCCGGGTCGCCCGTGGCCCCGCGGTCCACCTCCGTCTCGAAGCGCACGGCGGGGACCCGGAGCCGCGTGCCGGGTGCGGGGTTCGGCCAGGCGGCGGAGGGGTTGATCTCGGCCAGGTACGCCGCCGCCGTCTGGTGCCGCTCCGCGAGGCGCTCGAGCACGGTCTCGTAAGGGAGACGCTCGAGCTGCGCCTGCTCGGGCGGGGCCTCCGGGACCGGCCGCAGCCCCGCCGTGTCGGAGGGGGTCACCACCGCCTCGCGGAAGGCCGTCCGCGCGATCCCGGCCCCGGTCTCCGGCTCCGGGGATGCCGGTGCGGGGCCCGCCGGTTCGAGCCCCAGCTCCCGCCACACGCGCGGTCCCGCGACGCCGTCGACCCCCAGCCCGCGGCTGCGCTGCCAGTCCCGCAGCGCCTCGCGCAGCAGGCGCCCGAAGCGCCCGTCGATGGCCCCCGGCGAGAACTCGCGGTTCGTGAGCTCCACCTGCAGCAGCGCCACCGCCTCGCCGCGCGCGCCGGCGCGCAGCACGGGAAGCTGCGCCTCGAGCCGAGCGGACCCCGGGAGCAGCGCGCCCGCCGCCAGCATCCCGAAAGCCATCACGCCAGGCCGCCTACAATTTGATGTCCAGCGCATCCCGCAGCCCGTCGCCCAGCAGGTTGAAGGCGAGCACCGCCAGCATGATCGCGAGCCCGGGAAAGATGGCCATCCACCACCCGAGGCCCGAGACGATGTAGCCGTAGCCGGTATAGATCATCTGGCCCCAGGAGGGGGCGGGTGGCTGCACGCCGAGGCCCAGGAACGAGAGGCCGGCCTCGACGATGATCGCGTTGGCGAATCCGAGAGTGACGAGCACGGTCAGCGGTGCCAGCGTGTTCGGCAGGATGTGGCGGAAGATGATGCGCCCGTTCGAGAAGCCCAGCGCCCGCGCCGCCTCGTCGTACTCCTTCTCCTTCAGGGCGATGAACTGCCCGCGCACGACGCGGGCGATGCCCACCCACGAGGCGAGCCCGACCGCGATGAACACGTTGCGGATCGAGGGCCCGAGCGCGGCCACCAGCGCGATCGCGAAGAGCAGGAACGGGAACGACCAGACCACGTTGACGAGCCAGAGCACCGCGTCGTCGATCCAGCCACGGAAGTAGCCGGCGATCGCGCCCAACGTGACGCCGATGCCGAGAGCCAGCCCCTGGGACATCACCCCGATGAACAGCGACACGCGCGCGCCGTAGATCAGACGTGAGAGGATGTCGCGGCCGAAGTTGTCGGTTCCCATCGGGTTCGTCAGCGACGGCGCACGCACGGACTCGCTGAGCGTCTGCGCCACCGGGTCATGAGGCGCGACGAGCGGGGCGGCTGCCGCCACGGCCGCGAAGCCCACGACGATCGCGAGGCCGAGCATCGCCAGACGGTTCCGGCGCAGGCGGCGCCAGGCGTGGCGTCCCAGCGTGGCGGAGCGCGCCCGTGGGACCTCTCCGAGGACGCTCGTCGGCAGCTCGGCGGACGGCGCATCGCGGCCATCCGGCGGAGCCGCGCCGGCGCCGGCAGCCGGAGCGGCCGCCACGGGGGCGTCTCCGCGCACGGTCGTCAGCCGAGCTTCACCCGGGGATCGAGCAGCGCGTAGCCCAGGTCGACCAGGATGTTCACGACCACGAACACGGCCGCCGCGAAGAGCACCGTGCCCTGGATCACGGGGAAGTCGTAGTTCTGGATCGAGGTGATCGCGAGCAGGCCGATCCCGGGCCAGTTGAAGATGAACTCCACGAAGAAGGCCCCGGCGATGACCGCGGCGAAGGACTGGCTCCCGGCCGTGAGGATCGGATTCAGCGCGTTCTTGAGCGCGTGCTTGAAGACGACGATGCGCCCGCTCAGCCCCTTGGCGCGGGCGGTGCGCACGTAGTCCTCGCGCAGCACCTCGAGCATGTTCGAGCGCGTGAGCCGCGCGATCAGCGCCAGCGGCGCGGCGGCCAGCGCGACCGCCGGCAGCACGAGATGCTCCAGACCGGCAGGCCCGTCCACGTAGCCCGAGATCGGAAGCCAGCCGAGGAGGTAGCCGAAGGTCCAGGCCAGCAGCAACCCCAGGAAGAACACGGGCATCGAGATCCCCACCAGGGCGAGCACCATCGCACTCTGGTCCAGCGCGGAGTAGGGCCGCGTGGCCGAGAGCACCCCGACGCCGAGGCCTCCGAGCGCCGCCAGGAGCATCGCGGCGATCCCCAGCAGCGCCGTGGCCGGCACCCGCCGCAGGATCTCGTCGGACACCTGGCGATTCGTGAAGTACGAGCGGCCCAGGTCCCCCTGCACCACGCGGCCCAGGAAGCGGCCGTACTGGACGGCCAGCGGGTCGTCGAGCCCGAGCTCGGCACGGATCGCGCGCACCGTCGCCTCGTCCGCGCGCGCCCCCATCATGATCCGCGCCGGGTCGCCCGGCACGACGTACATGAGGAGGAAGGTGACCGAGAGCACGCCCCACAGGATCGGGATCGCGTGCAGCACGCGGCGCGCGAGGTAGCCGGCCACGTCAGTCGGCGGCCGGCGCGGCCTCGCTCGCCAGCGCCGGGTCTTCCAGCCACCAGTACTTGGCCAGGAAGAGCCGGATCCCGTTCGCCTCGAAGTTGCGGACGTACGGCTGGAGCAGGTGCACGCGCTCATTGTGATAGAGGAACATCATCGGTGCGTCCCGCATCGCGATCTCCTGCGCCTGCTTGTACAGCTCGATCGCCCGGTCGGGGTCGAGCTCGCTCACGCCGGCCTGGTACAGCCGATCGAACTCGGGGTTGGCGTAGTGCATGAAGTTGTTGCCGCTGGGAGAGAAGTTCTGGCTCGACAGCAGCGTCAGGAAGTTCTCCGCGTCCGGATAGTCGCCGACCCAGCCGAAGCGGAAGAAGGTCGCCTTTCCGTTCTCGACCGTCTCCAGGTGCTGGGGCCACGCCAGCCGCTGCAGGCCCACCTGCATCCCGATCTCGGCCAGCGCGCTCTGGATCGCCTCCGCCACCAGGTCGTTGATCGTGCCGCCCGAGTTGAGCTGCAGCGTGATCGGCGGCAGGCCCCGGCCACCCGGGAAGCCCGCCTCCGCCAGCAGCTGGCGCGCGCGCTCGACGTCGTACTCGTACCAGTCCAGCGGGCCGAAGCCGGGCATCGAGGGCGGGACCCACTCGTGCGCGGGCTTGTTGCGGCCCTTCAGGACGAAGCGGATGATCCGCTCGCGCGGTATCGCGTAGTTGATCGCCTGGCGCAGCTTGGGGTTTCCCCGCCACGGCTCCGCCTCCAGGTAGAAGCCGTAGAAGTCCGTCGAGAGCTCGACCGTCTCGGCCACCTGGTACTTGCGGTAGTCTCCCTTGAGCTGGCGGTCCTCGTCGAAGACGTTCGTCCAGAACTCGGTGGGGATCGGCTCGAGCTGTTCGAGGCGGCCGGTGTCGAAGTTCAGGAACGCGCTCTTGGCGTCCGAGATGAGCTTCACCTCCACGCGATCCAGGTAGGGCAGCCGGTTGCCGTCGGCATCGACGTCCCAGTAGTGCGGGTTCTTCTCGAGGACGACCTCCTGGTTGGGCGCCCAACTCACGAACCGGAAGGCCCCGGTCCCCACCGGGTGCTGGAAGAAGTCCTCGCCGTACGTCTCGACGGCCTCGCGCGGAGCGACGAAGGCGTACCCCATCGCGATGCGCTTCAGGAACGGGCCGAAGCGGCGCGTCAGGCGAATCCGGAGGGTGTGCGGGTCCAGGACCTGGATCCCCGGGACGTCCTCCAGCTTCCCGTCGCGGAAGTCGTCCAGCCCCTCGATCAGCCCCTGGAAGGCCCACCAGCCGGTGGAGTTGTTCGACTTGTCGGCCAGGCGCAGGAGCGAGTACTTCACGTCCTCGGCCGCGAGCTCGCGCCCCTTGCCCTCGGGGAAGGCCGGGTCGTCGTGGAAGCGCACTCCCCGGCGCAGGTGGAAGGTGTACTCGCGCCCGTCCTCGGAGACCTCCCAGCGTTCGGCGAGCGAGGGGCGGAGGTTCAGGTCCTGGTCGTACTCGACCAGCCCGTCGTAGATGTTCATCCCGATGTGGTAGGAGACGATGTCGCCGCCGACGCGGACCGGATCGAGGCTGCGCATGTCCTCGACCTCGACCCAGCGGAAGGTGCCGCCCAGGCGGATCCCGGAGTCCGTCCGGCGCTCGGGCCCCGCTTCCCCTCCGTCTCCGGCGTCTCCGCAGGCGGCGAGGACGAGCGCGCAGAGCAGGGACGACGCGGCTCGGATGGAGCCGGGACGGCGGGTCGAGCGCACGGTCACCTCCGGTCTGCGGGTCAGTACTTCATGTCCCGGCCGGCGGCGAGCTCCTCGATCATCCTCTGCTCCTCCGCCGTGAGCTTCTCGGGCAGGTTCACGCGCACGCGCACGACCTGGTCCCCCCGCCTGCCGTTCTTCTCGATCCCCAGTCCCGGCAGCCGCAGCTCGCGGCCGGACTGCGTGCCGGGAGGGATCCGCAGCTCCGTCCTGTCGCCGCGCAACGTGCGCACGCGGATGCGGGAGCCCAGCAGGGCCTGGGCCAGGTTCAGCGGGACTTCGCACACGACGTCGAGTCCCTCGCGGCGAAAGAAGCCGTCGGGCGTCACCTCCACCTCGACGATCAGGTCTCCCGCCGGCCCGCCGTCGGAACTCGGGTCGCCCTGCCCCCGCAGGCGGATCTTGCCCCCGTCCTCGATGCCGGCCGGGATGCGCACGGCGAGCGTGCGCGTCGTCTCGACCTGTCCCTCGCCCTCGCAGCGCGCGCAGGGCGTCGCGATGATCTCGCCGCGGCCGCCGCAGCGCGGGCAGGGCCGGTTGACCGCGAAGGCGCCCTGGCTGAACGAGAGCGTACCCAGGCCGCCGCACTGCGGACAGCTCTCGACCTTGGTGCCCGGCTCCGCGCCGGAGCCGCCGCAGACGGGGCACGGCGCCCGGACCTGGAAGCGGACCTGGACGCGATCGCCCAGGGCCGCCGCGCGGAAGGGTACGGCGATCCGCACGCGGCGGTCCGCGCCGCGCTCGGGGCCGTAGTAGGCACGCCGGCCTCGCGACTGGCGCCGTCCCCCGCCGAACATCTGCCCCAGGATGTCGCCGAGCCCGAGCCCCTCGAAGTCCCGCGGGTCGAACTGGAAGCCCTGTCCGCCGCCGGCCGGGCGCTCCCCTCCACCCCCGAAGCGTCCGAAGCCGCCGAACGCGCCGAGGCGACGCATCTCGTCGTACTTCTTGCGCTTCCCCTCGTTGCCGAGGACGGCGTACGCCTCGGACACGGCCTTGAACCGATCCTGCGCGGCTGGCGAGCCCTGGTTCGCGTCGGGATGATGCTGCTTGGCGAGCTTGCGGTAGGCCTTCTTGATCTCGTCGGCGGAGGCCGTCTCCGAAACGCCGAGCAGGCCGTAGTAGTCGGTGCCCGTCCTCTGCGCCATCCTAGCTTTGCAGCTTCCAGACCACGACCTTCGCGGGCCTCAGGAGGCGATCCGCGAAACGGTAGCCGGCGAGCGCCACGTGGGCCACGCGACCGTCGAGCGCGGGGTCCCCGGTGGGCTGTGTCAGGATGGCCTCGTGCACGGCGGGATCGAACGCCGCACCCTCGGCCTCGATGCGCTCGAGGCCCTCGCGCTCGAGCGCCTGGAGCATCTTGCGCTCGACGAGCGAGACTCCGGCCAGCAGCCCGGCCGCCTCTTCGTTGGAGGCGGCTGAAGGGTCGGGATGGGCGACCCGCGTGAGGTCGTCCACCGGCTCGAGCAGCTTCTCGATCAGGGCGGCCTTGGCCCGCGTCCAGGCCTCGCCTCTCTCGCGGCTCTCCCGCTTCCGGTAGTTGTCGAACTCGGCCGCGAGCCGGAGGAACTGCTCGCGCAGGGCCTGCGCCTCCTCGTCCGGCTGCGGCTCGCCCTCGTCCTCGCTCGCAGGTGAGATGGCCGCCGCCCCGCGTCCGGAGGCGGCGACCCGCCTTTCGTCTCCTTCCTCCCCGGGCCCGCTCTCGCGCGGCTCGACGTCCGTTTCGTCCATCTCCTCGAACGGTCGTCCCTCGGACTCCGCGGCCGGTCCTCGTCCGAACCTCATCCAACGACCTCCCCGCAGGCCGGCGGGTCGGCCGGCCCGAGTGGCAGAACGCGTTTCACGGCATGACGTTGCGCTCTCGCCGGCGCGGGTGAGGCCTGCGCCCGCGAGGCTCAGAGAAATCTAGGCCGGAGGGGGGACCCCTCGAAAGAGCGCGATCGCTGCCGTCACGCACCGGCAAGGGCTGCCGGGCGTCTGGTGAGCTACGGGCTCGAGGTGGCCGGCGCCGCCGCGGGAGGTGCCGCGCCGTCGACACGGTAGATGCGGATCTGCGGCCCCGGGCGCTCCGGGAAGGAAGGGCCGAAGGTCGCGGCCAGGCGCACACCACGTTCCGCTCGCAGGTCTCGCGCCAGCCGGACCAGCTCGGGGAACGCCCGCCGGCCGGCGGGATCGTCGATGCGCGCCGCGAGCCCTTCGTCGAGGATGAAGGTCCGCACTCCCTGGCGCAGGTAGTCCTCGAGGCTCGTGGCGTCCGCGCCGACCACGTACACCGGCACGTAGCCCGGACCCGAGATGGCGGGGATCTGATAGCGCTCGAGGTAGGTCGCCTTGTTCTCGGCGCCATCGGCCCGGTACTCCGCCGCCTGGCGCTCCAGGTGTCGCCTGGAGATCGGCAGCGGTGCCGTCGAGCTCGCCGGAAACGACTCGTTCCCGTTCAGCAGGACACGGGTCTCGGGCTGCACGTTCTCGAGCACCCAGGCCAGCGCCAGCTCGCGCGTGTCGGGCCGGGAGATCCAGATGTCCCACAGCGTCGAGCGCAGCCCGGCGGAGAGGAGGAGCACGCCGAAGGCCGCCGCCAGGAGCTCACCCCGTAACGGGAGACGCCGCGCCGGAGTCGCCGCGCGCCGCCTGCGTGACCAGTCGATCGCCTCCACCACCAGCAGCCCCAGGAACGGCGCGCCGAGCACGACGTTGGGCAGGAGATAGCGGCCGGCCGCCAGCGGGACGAAGAAGAGGAAAGCCACGACGGTGGGGACCCAGAACGCGAGGAAGAGCACGTCGGGCAGGGCCCGTCTCCACGCGCTGCGGAGCACCGCCGCGAGGTTCAGCAGCAGGAGCGGCAGTCCTCCCAGCCCGCCGAAGTTGTGGAACAGGAAGCCCGGATAGACCCGCCACCCCTCCAGCCGTCGCACGCCCCCGAGCTGGGTGATTCGCTGCTGGCCGGGCTCGAAGCTCGCCCCCACGCGCTGGGAGGAGAAATCGACGAGCCCCACCCGGTCCAGCACGCCGGGCGTCAGCGCCACGTAGAGCGCGAGCCCCCCCAACCCCGCGAAGAACGCCCGCCGCAGCACGTCGCGGCGCGGCTCGAGGCGCGTCCGATGCAGGACCGCCACCGCCCACGAGAGGCCGAGCGCGCCGCCCGAGAGCTTGAAGGCCGCGCCGACGGCGATCAGGAGGATGCCGGCCCACAGGTCGCGCGTTCGGCCTGCGTCTGCGTAGCGCAGGACGAACAGGAAGGCCAGGGCGAGGAAGAAGCACTCCGGCGCGTCCAGGGTGATGTAGTGGCTGAGCTCCACGTGCAGCAGCGTGACCGAAAGCGCCGCCATGCCGCACAGCCCCGCAGCCACGCCCGCGATCCGGCGGCCGAGCTGAAAGACCACCGCCAGGGTGGCGGTGCCGAGTGCGACGGTCAGCAGCCGTCCCAGGAGCCAGAAGGGCGTGGGATCGGTCGCGAAGTGCAGGCCGAACTCGTCGGGGCCCGAGACCCGCCCGGTGAGCACGAGGAAGGCGAAGTAGCCCCCGTACAGCACGAACAGCATCAGGTAGTAGCCGCCCTTGATCACGCGCGTGAAGTCGAACTGCCCGGCGCCGAGCTGGAGCGCCCGGAAGACCTCGACCGCCTCGTCGGGGTTGAAGCGGTGGGGCAGCCCGAAGTCCACCGCCCAGACCCGCAGGACGAAGCCCAGCAGGAGCACTGCGGCGAAGGCCACCCCGGCGGGGCGGGTCACCGCTGCACGGTAGGTCGGCCGTCCGGGGGGCGCTGGGTTGCGGAGGGAGCTAGGCAGGCGTGAGGAGCTCGACCTGGTAGCCGCCGAAGACGCCGTCGGCGACGATCGGAGTGAAGAGCAGCGAACGGTTCTCGAGGTTGAAGAGGCGGCTCAGGAAGAAGTTCTCGAAGACGCCCTCCTGCGCACCGACGGAGAGCGGCGTCTGCCCCGTGAAGCTCACGTTGCGCCGCCCGGTCGCCGTGCGCGGCGTGATGCCGACCAGGCTGCCCGAGATCGAGCTGGAGACGCATTGCGTGCTCAGGCCCTGCGTGGAGACGTACCCGTAGTTCATGCGGATCCGGCCGTCGGGAAACAGGACCAGCTGGAACGTGTTGCTGGTCTCCGACAGGCCGCAGATCGGCACCTCGCGGAACGTGACGACCGCCTTCGCCGGGTCACTGGAGTTTACGAGGATCTGCCCGCCGATTCCGGGCTCGAGGTCGAAGTTCAGCACCGCGATCTCGTCGGCGTTCCCGAAGCTGCCGGCCGTCCCCGAGTTGTCGCACGGCTGCGGCTCGCCGAAGGTCACGAGCCCGTTCGTGGAGACGAACGCCTGCGTCTCGGCACGACCGTAGAAGGGAAAGTCGAAGGGCAGCGGGACGGCGATGAAGCTGTCGTCGCCGGACCGGCTGCGGCCGGGGCACTCGCCCGAGACGCTGGTCACCTGCGCGCCGACGTCGGGGTCGAAGAAGACCGGCGTGGAGGGGGGTGCAGGGATCACGGTGAAGGGCGCGCGCGAGCTGCTGCGCTCCCCGCCGGTCTCGATGGCGATGTCCCCCGTCTCGGCGCCCTCGGGGACGATCGTGACCACGGACTCGAGCGTGAGCACCGCCACGGGGCTCTCCACCTCGTCCTCGAAGATCACGCGCGTGCCGTCCAGCAGGTTGTCGGCCTCGATGGTCAGCAGACTGCCCACCGCACCCGAGTCGGGCTCCAGATCCCGGATCTGCGCGAGGTCGGGATCCTCGAACTGGTCGCAGCCGGCCAGGCCCGCGGCCAGCAGAGCCAGGACGAGGGGGACGAGCGGACGAAGCGGCCAGGCGCGCATGCATCCTCCGGGAGGTCGCCGGCGGGCTCGGTCTCGCCGGACGGGCGCCCGCAAGGGGGTATGCGTGCCAAATTAGACCGCCCCCCCGGCTTCAACAAGCCGCGATCCGCTCGCTTCTCAGCGGCCGAGCAGGCCGTACTTCGTGATGCACCACAGCGCGCGTACCCCGTCCCTCCAGCCGATCTTCTTCCCCTCCTCGTACGTCCGGCCGTAGTAGGAGATCGGGACCTCGAAGACGCGCAGCCGCCCGCGCGCGATCTTGGCCGTGAACTCGGGCTCGAACCCGAAGCGGTCCTCCTCCAGCCGCACGACGTCCAGCACCTCGCGACGGAACATCTTGTAGCAGGTCTCCATGTCCGTGAGGTTCAGGTTCGTCGTCATGTTCGAGAGCAGGGTGAGCAGCTTGTTGCCCACGTAGTGCCAGAAGAAGAGCACCCGGTGGGGCCCGCCGAGGAAGCGGGAGCCGAAGACCACGTCGGCGCGACCGGCGCGGATCGGATCGAGCAGGCGCTCGTACTCCGTCGGGTCGTACTCGAGGTCCGCGTCCTGCACGACGACGACGTCTCCGGTGGCCTGCTCGAACCCGTGGCGGATCGCCGCCCCCTTGCCACGGTTCTCCGGCAGGAAGCAGAGCTTCAGGTCCCGCGTCGGAAGCTCGTAGCAGCCCTCCAGGATCGGCACGGCTCCGTCTCCCTCGGCCGCGCTCGCCAGCTCCATGAGCAGCTCGCGCGTTCCGTCGGAGGAGGCATCGTCGACGACGATGATCTCCTTCTCGAGGGCCACGGCCTGCACGCGGCGCAGGATCTCCTCGATCGTCTGCCGCTCGTTGTAGACCGGGATCACGACCGAGAGCTTCACAGCCGCACCACCCGCGCCGGGCCCGCCAGTCCGGCGGTGGCGTTCCGGCAGTCGAGGACGAGCGGCGCGTCCACCAGGACGGCCGCGTAGTCCACCGCGCCGTGGTCGGTGACGATCACGACGCAGTCCGTGGCGGCGAGACGCTCCGGGGTCGGCTCCACCGACTCGGCGGAGATCCCGTCGACGGCGAGCTGCGGCACGAGCGGGTCGTGGTAGGCGACCTCGGCGCCGCGCCCCTCGAGGAGCTTGAAGATGTCGAGGGCGGGCGATTCGCGGGTGTCGGTGACGTCGCGCTTGTAGGCCACGCCCAGGAGCAGCACGCGCGAGCCGTTCACGGGCTTCCTGGCCTCGTTCAGCGCGCGTGCGACGCGCTCCACGACCACCTCGGGCATCGCCGAGTTGATCTCTCCCGCCAGCTCGATGAACCGCGCGTTGTAGTTCAGCAGCTTGAGCTTCCAGGAGAGGTAGTGCGGGTCCACGGGGATGCAGTGGCCGCCCAGGCCGGGGCCCGGATAGAAGGTCATGAACCCGTAGGGCTTCGTGGAGGCGGCGCCGATCACCTCCCAGACGTCCAGCCCGAGCCGGTCGCACATGATCGCGACCTCGTTCACGAGCGCGATGTTCACCGCCCGAAAGGTGTTCTCGAGCAGCTTCACCATCTCCGCCGCCGCCGTCGAGGAGACCGGGACCACCCGCTCGAGGATCGTCGCGTAGAGCGCCGTGGCAGCCTCCAGGCAGACCGCCGTCGCGCCGCCCAGCACCTTGGGGGTGTTCCGGATCCCGAACGTCGGGTTGCCCGGGTCGACCCGCTCGGGGCTGAACGCCAGATGGAAGTCGCGCCCGGCGCGCAGCCCGCCCTCCTCGAGGAGCGGCCGCAGAAGCTCCTGGGTCGTGCCGGGGTAGGTCGTGGACTCGAGCACGACGACCTGGCCCGGGCGCAGTCGTGAGGCGACCTCCCGCGCGGCCGCCAGGATGTAGCTGACGTCGGGGGACTTCTCCTTGTTCAGCGGCGTGGGTACGCAGATCGAGATCGCGTCCGCCTCGGCGAGCGCGTCGAAGTCCGTCCCCGGGACGATCCTCCCCGGG
Organism: Gemmatimonadota bacterium; assembly: GCA_046262075.1. Lineage (GTDB taxonomy): Bacteria > Gemmatimonadota > Gemmatimonadetes > JACCXV01 > JACCXV01 > JBHENL01. Next base: position 2,860 of record JBHENL010000009.1, on the reverse strand, counting down.
GTGGGAGATGCAGCCACGAGCTCGGCGACCGTCGAGGAGGGGACGTCCGGGATGTAGGAGCGGCCGGCGCGCAGCTCCTCCACCTTGGCGCCGTCCACGTCGACGCCGACCACGGGAAAGCCTTCGCGCGCGAACTCCACGGCGAGCGGGAGCCCGACGTAGCCGAGGCCCACGACGGCGATCCGCGCCTCGCGCGCCTGCACCCTGGCCTGGAAGGGGGACATGGGGGAGACAAGATGGCCGCGGCCCGCGGGCGCGACAAGCGCGGCCGGCCTGGCTATCCGCCGGCGCGCGGCGGGCAGCGCCGCTCGCGCGGCACGCTCCCCCTCAGCCGCGCCTGCACTTCGGCGGGATCAGCCGGAGGTGGTCGCCTCCGGCAGCGCGGCGCCGAGGAGCCGCAGCAGCTCGAAGACGTCCACGGGCTTCTGGTGCAGCCCGTAGAGTCCTCCGGAGCGCAGCGTGTCGGGGAGCTCGTCGGGCGGGGTGGCCGTCACCAGGATGCACTTGGCGCCGGGGTTCGACGTGCGGGCCTGTGCCAGCAGGGCCACACCCTCCTCGCCTCGCGGCGTCAGCCGGAAGTCGCTGATCACGAAGTCGAACGACTCCCGCTCGAGCGCGGCGCGCGCGTCGTCTGCCGCGCCGCAGAGAGTCACGCTGAAGTTGTTGCGGCGCAGCCAGAAGCCGAGGCTCAGCCGGACGCTCTCCTCGTCGTCCACCAGCAGGATCTTCTTCTGCATTCGCCTCCGGATCGGCGCCGCCGGAGCCGGTGCCGGCTGGCGGGTGAACGGACGAGGGCACCTTCGCGGGAAGGCCGCGGGGTGGAGTCGACGTGCGGGTGGGCAAGGGAGGTGCCGCGGCGAGGTGCCGCCGGCGCGCCCGAGAGGAGGCCCCCGCTAAGTCACTGGGAAGGCGGGTCTTGCGACTGTGGTTTGACGGAGGGCTCGAAGCACCGCCGGTGGAGCTTCCCGCCGGGGCCTGTCGCGGTTTCGCTCGACGCGCGGGCGGCGGGGTCGACTTCCGATCGGCGGCTAGCTCTCCTCGTCGTCCTCGGCGCCCTCGCCGTTGCCGGCGTGCACGCCGTTCAGCTCGTACTTCTTGATCTTGTTGATCAAGGTCGAGCGGGCGATCTCGAGGAGCTGGGCGGCCTGGCTGCGGTTCCCCTCGCAGTAGTCGAGGACGCGGCTGATGTAGCGCTTCTCCATCGCCTCGAGCGGCTCGGGATCGCCGCTGAAGAGCGCGGCCGCCACGGCGTCGCCGTCCATGCCACGCGCACGCGTGATCTCGTGCGGCAGGTGAACGGGCGTGATCTCGCTGCGCTCGCAGAGGATCACGGCCCGCTCGATCACGTTGCGGAGCTCGCGTACGTTGCCGGGCCACTCGTAGTCGCGCAGCAGCCGCAGGGCCTCCGGCGCGTACTCCAGCACCTCGCGCCGGAGCTTCTGCGAGAAGTCGGCGAGGAAGCGGTTCGCGAGCGCGACGACGTCCTCGGGCCGCTGGCGGAGCGGCGGGATCGTCACCGGCATCACCTTCAGCCGGTAGTAGAGGTCCTGCCGGAACTTGCCCTCCTGCATCTGCCGGGCGAGGTCCGTGTTCGTCGCACAGACGAGGCGCACGTCCACCTTGATGACGTCCGTCCCGCCCAGCCGGCGGAAGGTCTTCGACTCCAGCACCTTGAGCAGCTTGGGCTGGAGCGACGGGTCCAGGTCGCCGATCTCGTCGAGGAAGGCGGTCCCGCCGTCGGCGACCTCCAGCAGTCCGCGCTTCATCTGGCGGGCGTCGGTGAAGGCGCCCTTCTCGTGCCCGAAGAGCTCCGACTCGAGGAACGTGGCGGACAGCCCGGCGGCGTTCACCTCGACGAATGGCTGGTCCGCGCGCGGGCTGTGACGGTGGATCCACTCCGCGGCGAAGCCCTTGCCCGTGCCGCTCTCGCCCATCAGCAGCACGGTCGTGTCCGGATTGCGGGCGATGAGCCACAGCGTCTCCTCGACTCGCTTCATCGCCTCGGAGACGCCCAGCAGCTCGCCGGAGTCGTCGGCGGCGCTCTTCTGCTGGTAGAAGCGCGCCCGCCGCAGGAGCGCCACCTTTTCGAGCCCCTTCTCGACCGTGACGAAGAGCTGGTTCAGGTCGACCGGCTTGGGGAGGAAGTTCTCGGCCCCGCGCTGCATGGCCTCGACCGCGGTGTGAATGTCGCCGTGGCCGGTCATCATGATCACCGCCAGCGAGTCGTCCATGCGCTTGAGCTCCTCGAGCAGCGTGAGCCCGTCCATGCCGGGCAGCCGCAGGTCGAGCAATGCCAGGTCGGGGGCGGAATCCTGGACGTGGCGGAACGCGTCGTCGGGCGTGCCCGCCTCCACCACGTGGAAATCCTTGCGCGCGAAGAAGTGGCTCAGGCTCTTCCGGATCGCGATCTCGTCGTCGACGATCAGGATCGTGGGCTTCATGACTCCTCCAGGGGCAGTCGGACCGTGAACACCGTCTCGCCCGGCCGGCTCGCGAAGGCCAGCGTGCCGTTGTGCGCCTCGACGATCTTCTTCGAGACGGCGAGGCCGATCCCGCTGCCCTTCTCCTTCGTGGTGAAGAAGAGCTCGAAGATCCGCTCGCGCGCGTCGTCGGGGATCCCGGGGCCGCCATTGATGACGCGCAGCACCCAGTGCAGCTCGCCCTTCCCCTCGATCCCGCTCTCGACCCGCACGACCCCGCCTGGCTCGCTGGCCTGGGCCGCGTTGATCAGCAGGTTCAGGAACACCTGGCGCATCTGCTCGGGATCCAGGCGGAACTCGAGCTCCGGCGCCGCGTCGGCGCGCTCCACCCGCAGCCGACGCTCCTCGAAGACGGCGGCGTTGAGCGCGAGCAGCTCGTC
>JBHENL010000008.1:0-19876 GCA_046262075.1 Gemmatimonadota bacterium | reverse complement strand
TCCGCATCCCCAGCGGCTCGATGGAGGACACGCTGCTCGTGGGCGACTGGCTCTTCGTGAACAAGGCGATCTACGGCCCGAAGATCCCGCTCACGGACGTCCACCTGCCGTCCCTGAGCCAGCCCGCGCGGGACGGAGTGGTCGTTTTCGAGTCGCCCATCGAGCCGGGGCTGAACCTGGTGAAGCGGGTGATCGGCGTGGCTGGCGATACGCTGGCCATGCGCGACGGCCAGCTGATTCGAAACGGCGAGCCGCAGCGCGAGCCGTACGTGCAGCACGTGAACCCCGAGGGGAACAGCTCCGACCCCGGCATGCGCTGGCAGCGGCAGTTCCTCGTCGCGGGCGTGGACCCGGAGCGCTACCGGCCGACGCGCGACGACTGGGGCCCCGTCGTCGTGCCGCCGGGGCACTACTTCATGATGGGCGACAATCGGGACGCGTCGTTCGACTCGCGCTACTACGGCTTCGTCCGCCGCGAGCTGATCAAGGGCGAGCCGCTCTTCATCTACTACTCGTACGACCCGAGCAGCCCCGGAGGGCTCCCGTTCCTGACCGCCATCCGCTGGGATCGGATCGGGCAGCCGATCCGCTGAGGGCGGCCCGCCCCCGGTCGGTCCTCCTCCCGTCCGCGATTCCTGAGGACCCGTGACAGCCGATCTGCGCGGCCGCGCCGCGATCGTCACCGGCGCCACCCGCGGCATCGGACGGGCCTGCGCTCTGGCACTGGCGCGCGAGGGCGTGGACGTGGCGGTCGCCGGCAAATCCACCGAGGAGCGTCCGAACCTGCCAGGCACGGTCTTCTCCGTGGCGCGCGAGATCGAATCCCTCGGCGCCCGCGCGCTGCCCGTGGCCTGCGACGTGCGCGACCGGGAGCAGGTGGCGGCGCTGGTCGCGGCCACGGTCGAGCGGTTCGGCAGGCTCGACATCCTGGTGTGCAACGCCGGAGCGATGTGGTGGCGGCCCGTGCTCGAGACGCCGGCCAAGCGCTTCGACCTGATGATGCAGGTGAACGTGGAGCACGCCTTCTTCGCCAGCCGGGAGGCGATCCCGCACATGCGGCGCGGCGGCTGGGGCCACATCGTCACGATGTCCCCACCGGTGGACCTGCGCTGGCTGCCCGGCCACGTCGCCTACTGCATCTCGAAGCTCGGGATGACGATGCTGGCGCTCGGCCTCGCCGAGGAGCTGCGCGGCGAGGGCGTGGCCGTCAACGCACTCTGGCCGGTGACGATCATCGAGAGCCAGGCGAGCATCAACCACGCCCTCGGGGAGCCCTCGACGTGGCGCACGGCCGAGATCGTCGCCGACGCGCTCGTCGCCATCGTCCGCCACGAGCCGGCCGAGCTCACGGGCCGGGCGCTCCTGGACGAGCCGTTCCTGCGCTCCCTGGGGGTGAGCGACTTCGCGCGCTACAGCGTCGTGCCCGGGTCCACTCCCCCTCCACTCGAGGAGCTCTGGGGCAGGGCGCGCCGGCATTGAGACGGTCGGCCGAACACGAAGGCGAGTAACGACGCGGAGGGGCCTCGACAGTCCAAATCCGCCGGCGCCGCGTTTATTTTCTCGCAGCTCGGAAGTCGCAGAACCGCAATTTGCCGACGATTCACAGGAGGGGACATGGCTTGGAGGCAAGCGGGTGGCCTGATGATCTCGATCGCCTTCGCGGGCTCGGTCCAGGCGCAGGAGCACGCCGGGCACGCCGCTCCGCCCGCGGTCGAGGAATCCGCTGCCAGCACATCCCGCATCCCGCTCTACAACGACCTCGGGAGCCATGGGCATCCGATCACGACCTCGTCGCCCGCCGCGCAGCAGTACTTCGACCAGGGGCTGCGGCTGACCTATGGGTTCAATCACGCCGAAGCCATCGCGGCCTTCGAGGAGGCGGCGCGACTCGATCCCGCGGCCCCCATGCCTTGGTGGGGCATCGCCAATGCACTCGGGCCGAACATCAACGCGCCGATGGAAGGCGACCAGGAGACGCGTGCGCACGCGGCCGCTCAGGAGGCGCTGACCCGGAAGGCGAACGGCAGCGACGCTGAACGGGCCTACCTCGAGGCCATCGCCGTGAGATACGGGCCGGATGCCGGCGTGGACCGCGCCGCGCGTGACAGCGCGTATGCGAAGACGATGCAGGAGGTGGCCACCCGCTTCCCGGATGACCTCGACGCCGTCTCGCTCGCGGCCGAGGCGCTGATGAATCTGAGTCCCTGGTACTACTGGACTCACGAGGGCGAGCCGCGACCCGACACTCCGGCGATCCTGACGCGGCTGGAGGGCGTGCTGCAGCGGAACCCCGACCATCCGGGGGCCTGCCACTTCTACATCCACGCCGTCGAGGCGGCGCACCCCGAGAAGGCGCTGCCCTGCGCCGAGCGGCTCGCCGCGCTCATGCCGGGGGCGGGCCACATCGTCCACATGCCGGGGCACATCTACATCCGCGTGGGCCGCTGGGCGGACGCGATCGCCGCCAACGAGCACGCCGTCCACGCCGACCAGAGCTACATCGCGGATCGGACGCCGAGCGGCATCTACCCGACCCTCTACTACCCGCACAACTGGCACTTCCTCTCGCTCGCCGCGACGATGCTGGGACGTGGTGATCAGGCGCTGGACGCAGCGCGGTTCGTGGCCGAGAACATTCCCGCCGACCTCGCGGCGGGGATCCCCGACCTGCAGCAGATGCTCGCGTTCCTGCACCTGACGCAGGTCACGTTCGGCCGTTGGGACGAAGTCCTCGCCACGCCCTCGCCCGCGCCGGGCTTGCCGATCACCGACGGGCTCGTCCACTACGCGCGCGGCGTGGCGTTCGCCGCGACCGAGCGCTTCGCCGAGGCGGAGGCCGAGCTCGACTCCGTCGCGCGGATCGCCGCGAGCCCGCCGGCGGGAGACGCGGGAGCGGTGCTGCCGATCGCGGAGCTCGCACTCCGCGGCGAGATCGCAGCGCGGCGCGGCGAGCTGGACGATGCCGCCATGCACTTCGCCGCGGCGGTGAAGCTCGAGGACGCGCTCGAGTACATCGAGCCGCCACGCTGGTACTATCCGATCCGGCATTCGCTGGGGGCCGTGCTGCTGCGCGCGGGGCGGGCGGGCGAAGCCGAGCGGGTCTATCGAGAGGACCTGAAGCGCTTCCCGAACAACGGCTGGTCTCTCTTCGGGCTCGCCCGCAGCCTGGAGGCGCAGGGGAAGACCGAGGCGGCCCGTGAGGCCGACGAGCAGTTCGACACCGTGTGGTCGGGGGCCGACGTGACGCTCGCCGCGTCACGCTTCTAGCTCTCCGACGGAAACCAACTCGCAGGCGGGAGGGCGCATGCCGACGGAGGTCGACGGGGTTCCGACTCTCAGCATGTCGGAGCTGAGGGAGCGGCTCGAGCAAGGCGAGCCGGTGACGGTCGTCGACGTTCGCACCAGCGCAGCGCGCGCCGAGTGGTCCGTCCCCGGCAGCCTGCACGTCGACGCCATGGACGCGCTGAGGAGCGGAACTTCGGAACTGCTCGACCGGCTCCCCCTCCGCGAGGGAGCACCGGTCGTCGCGGTGTGCAACGCCGGCAACTCCAGCAAGATCGCCACGCGCTACCTGCGCTCGCGCGGCGTGCCGGCGTTCTCGCTCGCCGGCGGGATGCGGGCCTGGAGCCTGGCCTGGAACGTGGCCGAGGTGGCGCTGCCCGCCCGGGGGGCGGGCGCGCCCGTGCGCGTCCTCCAGGTCCGCCGGACCGGCAAGGGGTGCCTCTCGTACCTGATCGGCTCCGCGGGCGAGGGCGCGGTGATCGATCCTTCCGTGGACCCGCAGGTCTACGAGGACCTGGCGCGCGACGCGGGCTGGAGGATCGGACAGGTGCTCGAGACGCACGTGCACGCAGATCACCTCTCGCGAGCGCGGGTCCTCGCAGGGCGCACGGGTGCAGTGCTGCGACTGCCGCGTCAGCAGCGCGTCAGATTCCCTTTCGAGACCGTATCCGACGGGGACGAGATCCTGATCGGCGACCTCGCGCTCGCGGCTCTCCGCGTCCCCGGCCACACCGACGAGAGCACGGCCTACGTGCTCGAAGGCGCGGCCGCGTTCACCGGAGACACGCTCTTCCCGGGCGCGGTCGGCCGGCCCGACCTCGAGGGCGGCCCCGAGGAGGCGCGCCAGCGGGCGCGTGACCTCTACGCGTCCGTGCGACGGCTCCTGGATCTGCCGGATGGGACGCGGGTGCTCGCCGCACACACGTCGCAGCCCGTGGCGTTCGACGGCGTGCCGGTCAGCGCCACGATCGACGAGGTTCGCCCGCGCGTCGAGGCGCTGGGCTCCACGGAGGACGAGTTCGTGGAGCGCGTCGTCTCCCGCATCCCGCAGACGCCGCCCAACCACCTGCGCATCCTGGAGCTGAACGAGGCAGGCGAGCTGCCGGATTTCGACCCGGTCGATCTGGAGGCGGGCGCGAACCGCTGCGCGGCGGGGTAGGGCTTCCCTGGGCGCTCATCAGGAGTGAGTCCTCAGCCAGTGGGCTAGTTCGCGAGGGTCATCGAGGACTCCCTTTCCCTCAATGGATCGGACCAGATCCGGGTGCAGATCGGCGTCCTCGTATCCCGTGGGGCGCAGATCCTCACTCCTGACGATCCACGAGCCTCGCCGCGAGCGAGGGCGTCCGTGCATCAGCCCGCGCGCGATGCCGCTTGCACGGCGCGGTCGAGGTCGAGATCGACGTAGGCGTGAACCAACACGTTTCGGAAGCCGGGTAACCGCTCCAGCTCTTGTACGACCGCCTGCGGGAAGCGCTCGAGCGCGTGCAGGTTCCGAATCGCAGTGGTGTAAGTCCGCGAAGCGCAGCCGCGGCGGGCCGAGAGCTCACCGGCGATGTCGATCACGAGCTGGCATACCATCTGAAGAGAGAAGAGGACGTCCATGTCGCTCTCGCGATGCACCCGGCCTTCGGCATGACTCCCGAAGAGATACGCGGAATGCACGCCGAACCGCGTCTGGCCCGCGAAGTAGTCGTACAATCGAATGTCGATCGGCTCTGCCATGGGGAGCAACCGAGCGGGGGCGCCCTCAGCCTGCCAGGACCATCCGCCGGGAGAGCGACGCCATCACCTGCGGCATCATGTCCTGGATCACGCCCTTCACCTCGAGCTCGTCCTGGCGCAGCACCTTCCCCGATTTCACGTCCACGACCCGGGCCGTGACGAACCAGATGAGCGTGCTGAGCTTGGTGACCTCTCCGGTGATCACGCGGTCGGCGCCCAGCGTCCGGCCGACCGTCAACGCGCAATCGACGTGGCAGGCGGCCGCGAATGTCCCGGCCTCTGCGAGCGCCCCCGCGACGCGGGGCTCGGGCACCGACTCGACCAGGGGAGCATCGTCGAAGGCGGCGTAGGTCTCCGTTCGCACGATGGCTTCGCGCAACAGGCGGGTCGGATCGATCTCCTGGTCTCGCAACCACTCCGCGAGCTCGTCGCTGTCACCGCCGTAGGAGTTGTCGACGATCGTGAGGTCGACGATGGCGACCTCGAGGAGAGGAGCCGGAGGTGCCCCCCCGGCGGCGGAGAGGGAGAGCGGCAGGAGACAGAGGACGGCGAAGAAGACGCGCACGGGGGGACCTCCGGGAGAGCGGAGGGCGGCTCTCTGCCGCCCGACCCGAACCCTAAAAACCGGGCGCGAAGCGGTCAACCCGCCGTCGCCGGCTCCACGATCGCGAAGGCCCGCACCGGAAACGTTCCGAACGCTTTCACCTTCACCGGGACCGCGAAGAAGCGGAACCCGCGGTCCGGCAGCTCGCGCAGCCCGCACATGTGCTCCACGATCGGGATTCCGGCGCCGAGCAGCGTCGTGTGGACCGGCCGCGTCCGGTCGGACGTGTCGTCGATGTTGAAGGAGTCGATCCCGACGAGCGCGGCGCCGCCATCCACCAGCTGGCGCGCGGCGCCTCCCGTGAGAAACGGGTGGCCCTCGAAGTACGCCTCGGTCCGCCATTTCAGATCCCAGTCGGTCTGGACGAGCACCGCCTTGCCGCGCACGTCGACCCCGGCGAACGCCGCTCTCGAGATCGCCCGCCCCCGATCGGCGGGGTGGCGCACCACCACGCCGTCCAGGTTCGCGATCGAGGAGAGGCCCAGCTCGCTCAGGTCCTTGCCGTCCGCGAAGCGGTGGAAGGGACTGTCCACGTACGTTCCCGTGTTCGCCACCATGTCGATGCGGCCGATGTGGAACTCCGTGCCCGCCGCGTAGCGGTTGCGCGACTCCTCCCGACTCAGGAAGTCGCAGATGATCGGGGCCGGCAGGCCCTTGTACGTGATCATGCCGTGGTGGAGGGTGTGGCTCACGTCCACGAGCCGGTCCTCGGGAAGCAGGTCCCCCGCGATCATCACGCCTCCCAGAGCGCCACGCTCGACCCCACCCACGACAGATCCTTGTTGAAGTCCACGCCGTGCATCTTGCCGCGCGAGAGCCGCACGAGGTTCGTGGCCAGCGTCAGCTCCTCGGTGCCGTGGGGACGGATGAACATCATCCGCATCTCGACCTTCACGCCGTTCCCGTCGGGCATCGTCAGCGCGGGGGAGTACTCCACCTTCTCCTGCACCAGCCAGGACGAGCGCTCCTCGAGGGGGATGGCGTCCAGGTCCGCGCGGCCGAAGTCGATGCGCACTCCGCGGCCGGCGAAGGAGAAGAGCGGCTTGAGGATGTAGCGCGAGGGGTCGTGCGGCAGGTCTCCCTCGAGGAGGACGTCAGCGAGCACGCGCGTCCACGGCATGGCGGGATGCTCGATCAGCGGCAGCGTGTACTTCGACCAGATCCAGTACCAGTTGGGGTGCGCCACCCACTCGACGTCCAGCTCCTCGCGATAGTCGAACGGGAGCTGGACGCCGTGCTCGCGCAGCTCGTCGAAGACGATCCGGTGGTAGATGCGCCGCACGGGCGCGAGGGACCCGTCGAGGGGGGCGAAGAGCTCGCTGCCCCGCCGCACGACCTCGTGGGCGCCGACGGTGCGTACGCCGAAGAACAGGCGCGTGCCGTTGAAGTCGGGGCGGGTCTTCTGCCGCTCGGGATGGAGGTCGAGCAGGATCACGTTCTCGGGATCGTGCGGCCCGAGGATCGCGCGGCGCAGCAGGTCCAGGTACGCGTCACGGTCCAGGCCCGAGAAGAAGGGCGTCCAGTCCCGGTCCAGCCCGGGCACGCGGCGCATCACGTCGCGCCAGGCCTCCGCCAGCACGACCTGCATGGCGTAGAGGGAGGCGAACCCCTGCAGCTCGATGACCCGCGGCGCGAGCGCCCCCTCGGAGTCGCGCGTGATCGCCAGGTCCACGGCCACGAAGTTCGGCAGCCGGTCCATGCGCGGGGCGAGGAACTCGGGCGGCACGGCGCGCTCGCAGCGGGCGATCAGTGCCGGGTCGCGCAGGATCCCGACGATCTCCTCGGCTACGCCGACGCAGCGGCGGCGGAGATCGGGCGGCAGGAAGACCGGCGTCTCGGCGAGCCGGAAGTCGAAGCTGGAGGAGAGCCGCCCCGCCATCTCGCGGCTCAGCTCGCGGTGCAGGGCGTCGACGTCGTGGGCGTTGAAGAGCGGCCGGTAGGCGGGGTCCACTCCGACTCAGGATCGCGGCGCGTCGGCGGCGAGGAGGTCCGTCAGGTCCACGAGGTAGCGCCCATGCTCGATCACGGGCTCGCCGTCGATCCAGACGTTGCACTCGCGGCCGACCACGTCCACGTGCGTGATCGAGCTCCAGCCAGCGCCGGTGTGCTCCCGGTAGGGATGGCCGAAGGCGACGTGGACGCCGGGGATCTTCTCGTCCTGCAGGATGTGGCCGATGACGTTCGTCACGGCCAGGTTCGTGCCGAGCGCGAACTCGCCCACCCGATTCGAATTCTCGTCGGTCGACGTGTAGGCCTGGAACTCCCCCAGCAACTCTCCCAGCTCGCAGGCGAGCCCCGCGATGCGAGAGCCCCGGATCGTGATCGTCAGCGGCGTCGCCGAGATGTCGCCGTAGCGCGAGGCGAACCAGTCGCCGACGACGCCGTCGCAGACGTATACGCCCTCGACCCCCGCCGGGCACGTGAAGATCTCGCCCCCCGGCAGGTTGCCCCAGGCCTCCTGGCTGATGATCCCCGAGGTCTTCACCCAGCGGAGCCCGGGCGAGAACGTCGCACGCAGGTCGGTGCCCGCGGGGCTCGTGACCCGGATCTCGCGAGCGCGGGACGCCCGCTCGAGCGCCCAGCGCGAGAGCGCGTCCACGACGTGGAAGTCGGCGCGCATGCCCTCGGACATGATGCGGGGGGTGATCTCGACCATGTGCGCGTGGCGGATCCTCCGGCGGTCGACGATCGCGGTCATCTCCATCCTGGCCGGCAGCTCGCCGCGCCAGGCCGATGCGGCGTAGCAGGTCACGTCCGCGCGCTCCATGGCCTCGGCGATCGGCGAGGGGAGTGCGAGGAGCGGGCGCGACGCGAGCCGCTCGAGCACGAAGGCCGTCACGTGACCGGAGGCGCGGCCGAACTGATCCGCCAGCGCCGCGCCGATGGCCAGGCGGCTCTCGTCGGTGATCAGCACACAGCGCTCGTCGGGCCGGACGGCGAGGCAGGTGAAGACGGCGTTCCGGGCTCCTTCCTCGAGCGCGGGATCGTAAGCCAGGCCCGCCAGGTCGGCGGCGGCCGCGCGGGTGCCGTTGCCGGTGGAGCTCACGGGAGCCGGGCCGCTTCGGGCCTGTCGCGGACCTCCAGGCTCCGGAGAGCGCCCTCGGTGACCGTCTCGGCGACGTCCAGCTCGCCCCCGCCCACCATGCCCGGCGCCCACTCCCCCAGCAGCGGGTGCTCGCCGTTCGCGGCGGGCCGCGCACGCACCGTCAGACCCTCGAGGGCCTCCCGCGGCATGTCGAGGCCGACCTCGGTCTCGTCGCAGACGTAATCCACGACGCCCCTGAGCTCCCCCGTGCGCGCGAACGCCGCCAGCTGCCGGTCGGCGCCCGTGCCGTGGGCGAGGATCCGATGCACGTACGCGACCTCCTGCCGGCAGCCCAGCTCGTCCACGACGTCGTCCACGAACTCGAGAAGCTCGAGCATCAGGTCGCGCGTGCGAACCTCTTCGCTCTTGCCGAAGTCGATGAGCTTGCCGTCCAGCCCCCAGCGCGCGGCGCGCTGCTTGTTCTCGAGGATGAGCGCCGGGCGGTACAGGCGGAAGCCCAGGTTCTGGCTGTAGAGCTTCCACAGCTTGGCGGTGATGGCCTGGATCAGCGCGGCGATCGCGAGTGTCTCGTCCACCCGCATCGGCACGTCGCAGATCCGGTACTCCAGCGTCGGGAAGTTCGGGTGCGGCCGGATGTCCCACCAGATCTGCTTCCCGTCCAGGATGCACTTCGTGCGCTGCAGGAGCCTCACGAAGCTCTCGAACTCCCCCCACGAGTTGAAGTGGCCGGGGATCCCCGTGCGCGGGAAGCGGTCGAACACCTTCGTGCGGTAGCTCTTCCAGCCCGTGTCCCGCCCCAGCCAGAAGGGCGAGTTCACCGACAGCGCGTGAATGTGCGGCAGGAAATAGCGGGCGCCGTTCATCAGGTGGATCGCGGCCTCCCGATCCTCGACTCCCACGTGCACGTGCAGCCCGAAGATCAGGTTTGCGCGGGCGACCATCTGCAGGTCGTAGATCAGCTTCTCGTAGCGCTCGTTCCCGACCGTGATCTCGACGTCGGCCCAGTGCGTGAAGGGATGCGTGCCGGCGGCGGCGATCCTCAGCCCGTGCTGGCGGGCGAGCTCGCAGACCAGCCGGCGCGTGCGCGTGACGTCGCGGCGGGCCTCGCCGATGTCGCGGCAGACGCCGGAGCCGAGCTCCAGCACGGGTTGGTGGAGCTCGGGTCGCACCTGCTCCTTCAGGAGCAGCCGGCCCTCGGCGAAGACCTCGCTGATGTGCGAGCGGAGCGCCCGGGTCTCGGGGTCGACGACCTGCAGCTCCTCCTCGATGCCAAGCGTGAAGGAGGGGCGGCTCACCGGCGGCGGGGCTTGGCTGCCGGTGGCTTTCCGGCGGATGGCTCGGCCCGCGGGCGGCGCGAGGCCGGCGTCGCAGGCTTTTCGGCGGCCGCTGGAGCCGGCTCGGCGCCAGCCTCGGGAGCGGCGCGCGAGCGCGGCCCGGCGATCTCGGATCGCGGAGCGCTCTCCGTCACCGTCGGCGGCCGCTCGGCGCGCTCGGGCCAGCTCCCGGTGAGCTCGAGCGGACGCGGATTCAGCGCCCGCTCGATCAGGAGATCCGCCGCGTTCGAGAGCACCCACTCGAAGTGGTCGTCGCCCACCGAGAAGCGATCGCAGTCGGGGGCCGGGTTCATGAAATCGATCGCGTAGGGGACGTCCTCGCGGACCGCGAACTCGAGCGTGTTGAAGTCGTAGCCGAGCGCCCGGCAGAGGGCCAGGCAGTCGCGCTCCAGCCGCTCGCGCCGCTCCGGCGGGATCTCCCGGCCGTCGCGCACGTAGCGTCGCTCGAAGGGCTGGGAGGGGTCGTACGGCATGAGCCGCACGCGCTCGCGGCCGAGACCGTAGCAGCGATAGTAGTCGCTGAACGCGATCCCCTCCTGGGCGATCATCAGGAGGTCGCGCGTCTGGTCGTAGGCTTCGAAGAAGGCGCCCGGGAAGTCGCAGCGGTGGACGTCGCGCCAGCCGCCGCCGTAGGCGGGCTTGAGGAAGATGGGGAAGCCGAGGTAGGCGAACATGGCCTCCCAGTCGAGCGGCGCTTCGAGGTTGACGAACGAGTCGGAGCGCGTGTTCGGCGGGTGGTGCTTGTGCGGGACGAGCACGGTCCTGGGGACGGCCACGCCGGCGTCGAGCGCGATCAGGTTGCCCACGAACTTGTCGTCGGCGCTCCACCAGAAGGGGTTGTTGACGACGTGCGTACCGCGCACGGCCGCAGCCTTCAGCCACGTCCGGTAGAACGGCACCTCGTGACTGATGCGGTCCAGGATCAGGTCGTAGCGCGGCAGCTCGTCCTGGCGCACGAGCCCGATCTGGACCGGCGTGGCGACGACGCGCCCGGCGCCGAGCACGTTGATGCGCTCCGCGAGCGCGGGCGGGAACTGCCGCTCGATGCCGTGCAGGATGCCGATGCGCGCGGGGGTCATGTGGCGGCCGGGAGTTGGGAAGCGAGGACTTGAGCCGGTCGCGGCGGACGTCCTGCTCGCGCGCGGGGGCCGGCGGAAGGCTATACTACACGCCCTTTTCGCGGCTGTAAACCGGTTCCCGGAAAGGAGAAGCGGTGCATCGCGACCACGTAGGGTGGTTCAGCCCCAGCCTGGGGCGCGGCATGGAGCTCCTGTGGTTCGGCCACTGGGGACGTCCCGTGCTGGCCTTTCCGACCTCCGCCGCCCGCTTCTACGAGCTCGAGGACTTCGGCCTCGTGGGCGCCCTCACCGACAAGATCGAGGGCGGCGAGATCCAGCTCTGCTGCGTCGACAGCGTGAACGACGAGTCGTGGTACAACCGCGGCGCGCACCCGGCGGACCGCGTCCGCCGCCACGACGCTTACGACCGCTACCTCCGCCACGAGGTCATCCCCTACGCCGCCGCGCGAGCGCGGCGCGACGACCTGGTCACCTACGGCGCCTCGTTCGGAGCCTACCAGGCGGTGAACCTCGCCTGCCGCTACCCCGAGCACGTGCGCAAGGTCGTCGCCTTCTCCGGCATGTACGACGTGCACCAGTTCCTGGACGGGTACTGGGACGATCTCTGCTACTTCCACTGCCCCACGGCGTACCTGCCGAACCTCGACGGTGACTGGGTGCGGCGCCTTGCGGGGGTCCAGTTCGTGATCGCCACCGGCGAGCACGACCACCTGGTCGGCGCCACGCGCGACATGCTGCACCTGCTCGGCCGCAAGGGGATTCCCGCGTACGGGGAGGTCTGGCAGGGCCAGTTCGGGCACGACTGGCCCTACTGGAAGGAGCACCTGCGGCGGTTCGTGCCCTAGGGGCGTCTCGCCTCATCGCCAGCTGGCGCGCGATCTCGCCGCCCAGAGCGACCACACGAAGAGCAGCGCGCCGAGGGCGGACCACGCCAGCCACATCAGACCGAAGAGTCCCACGCCGAAGCTCAGATCGATCCCGCGGATCCAGACCTCGAGCCAGTGCCCCTCCACGCTCTCGGGCCTGATCTTCGGCCGCGCCCAGGGCAGGAGCCAGTCGAAGCGGGGATGGGTGATGGCGTCGAACACGAGGTGGGAGAACCCGCCGATCGCCACCGACACCAGGACCCTGCCCCACCGGAAGCGCAGCACCGTCAGCCTTCGCAGCCAAAGCGCGCGCCGCCGCGTGGGCGACCCCGGAGCGCCCAGGCCGCTGACGGCGACGGCGTCGCGAAACCGGCGGAGCCTTCGGGAGCCGAACAGATCGTAGAGGTAGACGAGCCCGAAGCTCAGCGGGATCACGGCCGTCACGAGCCCGAGCAGCGAGTGGGCGAAGTTCTGGTCGCGGTCGCCCGTGGGCAGCTCTATCGCCAGGTCCAGCAGATCGGGGAGGACCGCCGCCACCGTGAGTGCCAGGGCATCGAACACGTCCGGGCGCCCGACCCACAGCGGAAGGACCAGTCCCGGGTGGCAGGGGAACGTGAAGGGCACCGGGCCGGCTAGAGGCGGGGGGCGACGTGACGCATCAGCCCTGGAGCCGCGCGACCGCGTCGAACGTCGCCTGCCAGAAGAAGCCGTTCTGGAACGCCAGCAGATACGGCGCCCAGCTCTCGCCGGAGCTCTGGTCGATCTTGTTGTAGATTGCCACGAACGTGAGCGCGGCGACGATGAAGCTGATCGCGAGCCGCGCCGCCAGCACCGCCGGGCTACCGATCGGCAGGCCGCCCGCCGGATCCGCCACGAAGATCCAGAGGGCCTCCCAGAACCATTTGGTGAAGACACCCAGCACGACGACGAGGAAGAGCACGAGCACCCGGCGGCTCGCCTCCGCCCGCGGATCCTCGGACCGTCGCAGCCCTCGCGCCTCCCGTCGGCGCATCGCCTCGATGCTGAAGAGTCCGTCCAGGCCGGCGTCCTCCGTCCCCACGTCTGTCGGCCGCCTCCCTCCGCTCCGCCTCCCGCAAGGGCGGCCCTACGTTCGCCCCGCGCATGCGCGAGGTGCAAGGGCGCGGCGTCGCGCATGATCCGGCTCGTCGTCTTCGACTGGGGCGGCGTGCTCACGGCGGGCGAGTACGACCGGCACGTCGCGCGCCTGCTAGCCGAGCGCAGCGGCCATCCCGAGGAGGACCTGTATCGCGCGTGGCGGGCGGGCAAGCGGCTGGCGCTCGAGCGCGGGGACGCCTCGCCGGAAGAGGCCTGGGAGGAGCTCGTCGCGGGGTTCGATCTGCGCGGCGGCGTGGAGGAGTTCGCCTGGCTGCTGCGCGGCGCGGTGGTCCCCGAACCCGGTGTCATCGACCTGCTGCGGCCGCTGCGCTCACGCGCCGTCCTGGCGCTGCTCTCGAACAACTACCCGGTCACCGCCGGGATCGCGCGCAAGAGCATCGGAGCGTACTTCGACAAGCTGTTCTTCTCGAACGAGACCGGGCACGTCAAGCCCCACCCCGATGCCTACGTCGAGGTGCTGGACGCGCTCGGCGTCGCGCCCGCCGAGGCGCTCTTCGTGGACGACAAGGAGCGCAACCTCGGGCCCGCGCGCGAGCTGGGGATGGCCGTGCACCTCTTCCGTCACGCTCCCGAGCTGCGCGCCGACCTGGTCGGCCGCGGACTCCTGGTCGCCTGATCCGCCGTGCGGATCGCGGTCCTTGCAGACGTGCACGGCAACGCCGCCGCCCTCGACGCGGTGCTCGAGGACTTGGCCGCCCTTCGGCCGGACCGGATCCTGCTGAACGGCGACCTGCTGGCGTTCGGACCCGAGCCCGTCGAGACCGTGACGCTGCTCCGCGGCCTCGACGTCCCCTCGACGCGCGGCAACACCGACCGCTGGCTCGACGAGGTGGCTCACGAGCGGCCTTCCGCCTCGATCCCCGAGGAGCTGCACGGGAGCCTGCGCTGGACGATCGAGCAGCTCGGGCCCGGCGACCTGCGGCCGCTCACCGATCTGCCCTTCGCGCTCGCGGCGCACCCCCTCGCGGCGCACCTCTACCACGCCTCGGCGGCGGGCGACGAGCAGGGCGTCTGGCCCGACACGCCGGCCGGCGAGATCCCCGCGCTCTTCGACGCGGCGGCCACGCCCACCTGCGTCGTCAGTCACACGCACCTCCCCGGCGAGCGCACGGCCGGCGAGCTGCGCGTGCTCAACACCGGCAGCGTGGGCTTTCCGTACGATGGGGACACGCGGGCGTGCTACCTCGTGCTCGAGGGCGACCCGGGCGGACCGATCGCCGCCACCTGGCGGCGCGTCGGCTACGATCGCGAGCGGGCGCTGCGGGCGATCCGCGAACGCGGTGTGCCGATGGCGGCCCGCCTCACGGCCCGCATCAAGAGCGGCGAGTTCTGATCCCGGGCTCCAACAGGGAGGGCGCATGGCGAAGCAGGCGAAGAGCGCAGCGGGCGCGGAGGGGCCGGAGAGCTTCGATGACCCGCAGCTCGCGAAGAAGGGCTACCGGATCCTCCCGGTGGTGACCGGCGCGGTGGTGGACGCCTCCGGCAGCTTCCTCTTCTACCTGGACGGCCACGACGACGGGCGCTCCGCAGTCCAGGCCCAGGTGAACCACCTGCTCGGCTCCGGACCGAGTCGCGAGGAGCACCTCGCCCGCGCGCGGGCGCGGGCCCGCTTCCTGGCCGAGCGCCTCGCCGAGCCGCGCTGAGGATCCGTCAGCCATCCGCGGGTGCCGGGCCGCCGCTGCCCACCGGCGCCTCCTCCCGGGTCCACTCCCCCCCGATCTTCCGGTAGCGCCGCTCCGTGCGGGCGGCGAAGCCCCCGCCGTCCCAGGAGCGAACCTCCAGCGTCAGCCGCGGCAGCTCCACGGTGAGCACGTTGTAGCCGTTGGGGTGCTCCCGCACCCGGGTCGAGATCGCGGTGCCGGCCTGGATCGACAGCATGGAGCGCTGGATCACGGTGTGGTGCGCCCGCACGTCCGCGCTGTAGCCCAGGTGCAGGTGGCCGGCGAGCAGCAGGTCCACTCCGCTGGCCTCGGCCGCGCGCAGGGCCTCCTGCCCGCGGCCGACGATGGCCGCGCCCGGGTCGGCGGGCGGGGGAATGAACGGGTGGTGCGTCACGAGGATCTTGCAGAGTCCCTGAGGCAGCGGCGCGAGCCGCCCGCGCAACGCGCGGATCTGCTCGCGCGATATCCGACCCTCCTTCCAGGTTGCCGAGCGCGCCGTGTTCAGGCCCTGCACGGCGAGCTCCCGGTCCTGGAAGAAGGGATCCACCTCCGCGGCCACCCAGCGCCGGTAGCGGCCCAGCGGAGAGAGGAAGCGGCGCGCGACGTCCCAGAGCGGGACGTCGTGGTTGCCGGGGACCGCCAGCCAGGGCGCCGGCAGCCGCCGGAGGAAGGCCGCCGTGGCCCGGAACTCCGCACGCCGCGCGCGCTGCGTCAGGTCGCCGCTCACGATCACGAGCGCGGGACGCAGGTCCCCGAGCTCGTCCAGCAGCGCTTCGGCGAGCAGCGGATCGTCGCGTCCGAAGTGCAGATCGGATGCGTGAGCGACGATCCTCAAGGCGCGGCCGGTGCGACGACCCGGAGGGCCGCCGGCCGGATTCGATAGCGCAACGGCGCGCGCATGCGGAGCACCTCCCCGTCGAGCGCGACCCGCAGCGCGCGACGCCCTGCGTGGATCTCGACCTCGCGGGGCCAGAGCGACTCGAAGTCGCGCGCCTGGTCGAGCGTTCCGGTGATGGCGTGTCCCACGATCGGCAGCAGGCCGAGCGGCCCGTGCACGCGTGCGACGTAGAGGCTCAGCTCGCCTCCGTCGAGGCGCGAGCGCTTGCCGGGGGAGAAGAGGCTCATCTCGTAGCGGTTGTTGCCGACGAACACGAAGGGCGTCCGCAGCAGGAGCGCCCGGTCCTCCGTCCGCAGGCGCACGCGCAGCAGGCGGAAACGGCGGACCACGACAAGCGCCCCGTGGAGCATGGCCGGCCACTTGGCCCACCCGGAGCGCTCGCGCTTGGCTTCCCGCTCCTCGACCGCCCGCGGGTAGAGCCCGATCGAGGAGTTGTTCAGGAACGGCCGGCCGTTCAGCTCTCCCACGTCGACGGAGCGCACGTGCCCGCCGACGATCGCGGTCACGGCTTCCTCCAGGTCCGTCGGCATGCCGAGGTCCTTGGCGAAGTGGTTCAGCGTGCCGAGCGGCAGGACCGCCAGCGGGGTCTCGCCGCCCACCAGCGCGCACGCCGCCGCACTCAGCGTACCGTCGCCGCCACCCACCACCACCACGTCGGCGTCCGCCGCCGCAGCGCGGGCCGCATCCATGATACGCTCGGCGGCCACCGCCTCCACTCTCGCCCGCACCCCCGCGTCCTCGAACGCCGCCTTCACGCGGGTGGACTCGCTCTCGGTGCGGGTCTCGTCCACCGAGCCCGCGCCGGCGTTCAGGAGCACGATCGCGTCCACGCGCGCATCCGGGATGCAGGTTCGGTGGGCGGCCCGGTATCGGGGCCGCTATCTTCGAGGCCGACGCACGACCTAACCCCCGCGCGAGCGGGCGCGCAAGCGGGACTTGGAGGCGCCGTGGACGAGGCATTCGCGCGCAAGCTGGACCTGCTGCGCAAGGACGTCCGGGTCGCGGGATCCTCGCGCCCCTTCCGCGAGCGGCTGCGTGAGGCGCTCGGAGACCGGTGAGGACCCGGGTCAGCCAGCTCTGGGAAGCGCTGCGCGCGTCGTTCTGGTTCCTGCCGTCCCTCATGGCGGCGGCGGCGGTGGCGCTCTCCTTCGCATCCATCGAGCTGGACGAGCGGGTCGGAGACGAATGGCTCGGCTCCCTCGGCTGGATGTACGTGAACCGACCCGAGGGGGCGCGGGCGCTGCTCTCCACCGTGGCCGGCTCGATGGTGACGGTCGCCGGCGTCGTGTTCTCGATCACGATCGTCGCGCTCACGCTCGCCTCCTCGCAGTTCGGCCCGCGGCTGCTGCGGAACTTCATGCGCGACCGTGGAAATCAGGCGGTCCTCGGGCTCTTCATCGCGACGTTCCTGTACTGCCTGCTCGTCCTGCGGACGATTCACGGCGAGGATGACTCGGCGTTCGTGCCGCATCTCGCCGTCACGGCCGGGGTGGTGCTTGCGGTGGGGAGCATGGGCGTGCTGATCTACTTCATCCATCACGTGGCGTCCTCGATCCAAGCGGAGAACGTCATCGCCGTGGTGGCCCGCGACCTCGACGGGGCCATCGAGCGGCAGTTCCCGAGGGACGCCGCCGCGGACGAGGGCGTGCCGCCACAGGAGCTCCCGCCGGATGCGGCCGCCGTCCGGGCGCGCGACAGCGACTACCTGCAGGCCGTGGACACGGAGGGCCTGGTGGAGTTCGCGGCCGAGCGCGACCTGGTGCTGCATCTCCGGCTTCGGCCCGGCGCCTTCGTGACGCCGGGGGCGGTGCTCGCCTCGGCCGGACCCGTGGATCGTCTGGACGGAGAGGCGGCCGATCGCATCCGGGCCGGCTTCCTGCTGGGCACGCAGCGCACGATCACGGAAGATCCGGAATTCGCCATCCTCCAGCTCGTGGAGGTGGCCGTTCGCGCCCTGTCGCCAGGAGTGAACGACCCCTTCACGGCGGTGGCCTGCGTCGATCGCCTCGGCGCGGCGCTCTGCCGCCTCGCCGCACGAGGCGCGCCCTCGCGTCACCTTCTGGACGAAGACGGCCGGCTGCGGCTCGTGGTCGAGATCCCGACGTTCTCCGGCCTGACCGACGCGGCCTTCCACCAGATCCGCCAGTACGCGCGCACGAGCGCCGCCGTCACGATCCGGCTCCTCGAGGCGCTGGCGGACGTCGCCCGCGAGACTCGGACCGAAGAGCAGCGGGAAGCGCTGCGGCGACATGCGGACATGCTGATCCGCGGCGCCCGCGACGCGCTGCCCGAGGAGCTCGACCGGGACGACGCGGAGGCGCGCCACCAGGCCCTCCTCACGGCCCTCGAGGCCGCCCGCGCGCGGCAAGGCGCCGGCGAGGGCGATGGCCGGGGCGCGATCGCCCAGCCGTCCTGCGCGTCCGTCGACAGGGCTCCGAGCTCCGGCGCGGCGGGAGGAGGGAGAGCCTCGTCGTGACGCCCGAGCGCCCGATCCGGCGGCTCGACCGCCGCTGGCCGTCCGCCAGCACCTCGGTCCTCGTCCTCTGCTACCATCGCGTGGGTGAGCCGCCGTCGAGCCCGCTGGCGCGCTACATGGTGAGCCCCGGCCGGCTCGATTCCCAGCTGCGGCAGCTGCGCGAGCGGGGCTTTCGGTTCCTGGACCTGAACGGGCTGCGGCGCGTGATCCTCGGCGAGGACCTCGGCGGGTCCGCGGCGTGCGTCACCTTCGACGACGGCTATCTCGACAATCTGGAGCTTGGCGTGCCCGTGCTGGAGGCACACTCCTGTCCCGCCACGTTCTTCGTGGTGACCGAGCGCGTGGGGCGCACGGCGGACTGGGACCCGCTCCTGGGAGACGCCGCGCTGATGACCTGGGAGCACCTGCGGGACCTGCGGCAGGCGGGCTTCGGCGTGGGCTCGCACACGAGCACGCACCCGTGGCTCACCCGGCTCGAGCCCGAGGCGATGCAGCTGGAGCTGCGCGGCTCGCGCGAAACGGTGGAGGACCGGCTGGGGGAGCCCTGCTGCGGGCTCGCGTATCCGTACGGCCATCGCGACGAGCGCGTCGTCGCCGCCGCTGGCGCGGCGGGCTACGAGCTGGCGTTCACCGTCAAGTCCGGCTTCGCGAGGCTCCACACGCACCCGCTGCAAGTGCCCCGCTGCGAGGTGTCCTCCTCGGACGACGCGTGGTCGTTCCCGTTGAAGGTCCGCTACGGCTGGCGCTCGGCGGAGCTCGCCCGGCGGCTGCTGCGCCGGGAGTCCGCGCGCGGCGGCAAACCCCCCGCGCGGGGACCGGGACAGGAAGGGACGGACGCGTAGATGGAGGTGCGGCGGGACGAGCTCGCCCGGCTCGCGGAGGACTCGGGGGCGCTGATCGCGCGCTGGTTCCAGGAGCTGGCGGACCGGCCCGTCTGCCCCGCGCACGATCCCGCCGAGCTGGCGGCCCTCGTGGACGAGCCCCTGCCCGAGCGCGGGGCCGCCGCCGAGCAGGTGCTGGCGGAGTTCGAGCGCCTGCTCCCCTACGCGACGGCGATCCCCAGCCCGCGCTACTACGGCCTGCTGAACCCCGCACCCACGCCCGTGAGCGTGTGGGCCGAAGCCCTGGCCGCGGCGGTGAACCCGAATCTGGGCGCCTGGCGCCACGGGACGATCGGCGTCGCCGTCGAGGAGCGCGTGATCCGCTGGCTCGTCGACCTCTACGGGTTTCCACCCGCGGCGAGCGGCACGTTCACGAGCGGGGGAACCGAGGCGAACCTCACGGCGGCGGCCTGCGCCCGCCACCGCGCCGACCCCACGATCCGCGAGCTCGGGGCTCGCGGCGCCCCGCTCGTCGGCTACGTCTCGCGCGAGGGGCACTTCTCGCTGGACCGCTCCTTCGACCTGCTGGGACTGGGGCGCTCGTCGCTGCGTGCCATCGACTCCGACGAGAGCTGCCGCATACGCGTGGCGGAGCTGCGCGAGCGGATCGCCGCCGACCGGGCCGCGGGGCTGCGGCCGTTCTTCCTGGTGGGGATCCTGGGGACGACCAGCACGGGGGCCGTGGACCCCCTGCCCGAGCTGGCTCGAGTGGCTCGCGAGGAGCGGCTCTGGTTCCACGTCGACGCCGCCTATGGCGGGCCCGCGGCGCTCTCTCCGCAGCTGGCGCCGCTCTGCGCGGGCGTCGAGCTCGCGGACTCGGTCACGGTGGACCCGCACAAGTGGCTCTTCGTGCCCTTCTCGGCGGGCGCGATCGTGGTGCGCGAGGGAGG
>JBHENL010000007.1:0-4283 GCA_046262075.1 Gemmatimonadota bacterium | reverse complement strand
GCTCTGGAGAGCGGCGAGCGGCAGCCCGCGTCCCGGGCGGCGGTGCCGCGCGGGTGGACCCGCGACGCGCAGGAGCCCGCTCGCTCCGGGCGCCGAGTGGCGGGAGGGCGCGGTGAGCCTGCGCGTGCTCTTCGCCGGCGGCGGCACCGGCGGCCACCTGACGCCGGCGCTGGCGATCGCCGAGGAGCTGCGCCGGCGCGACCCCGCCGTCGAGGTGCTGCTCGTGGGGACCGGCCGGGCGGTGGACCGGCGCCTCCTGCCCGACTCGGGCTTTCCGCACCGGTTCCTCGAGGCACCGTTCCTCTACCGTGTGAGCCCCTGGCGCAACGCCACCGTGCCGTTCCGCTTCGGGCGCGCGCTCGGCGAAGCCCGGCGCATCGTGACCGAGTTCCGCCCGCACGTGGCGGTGGGGACGGGTGGCTACGTCAGCGCGCCGGTGCTGGTGGCGGCCCGGCTGGCGGGGATTCCCGTAGCCCTCCAGGAGCAGAACGCCGCCCCGGGGATCACCAACCGCTGGCTCGGGCGGATCGCGGACGAGGTGTACCTGAACTTCCCGGAGAGCCGCGCCTTCTTCCCGGAGCGCGCGCGCGTCCTGGTCACCGGCAATCCGATCACGATCAACGGCCGTCCGCCCGACCGGCAGGCGCTGCGGGCGCGGTGGGGGATCGACGAGGGGCGGGGGACGTGGATGGTGATGGGCGGCAGCCAGGGCGCGCGCCGGCTGAACGAAGTGGTCGTCGAGCTGCTGCGCCGCCACGGCCCGGGCTTCCCCTACAACCTGTTCTTCCAGACCGGCCGCGAGCACCACGCCGAGGTGCTGCGCGGTCTGGGTGGAACCCCGCCGCGGGGTGTGCTCGTGCAGCCCTTCTTCACGCCGATGAAGGAAGTGTATCCGCTGCTGGACCTGATCGTGAGCCGCGCCGGAGCGATGACGCTCTCGGAGCTCACGTGCTGGGGGATCCCCGCCGTGCTCGTGCCCTATCCGCACGCGACCGACCGGCACCAGGAGCGGAACGCGCGCGCCATGGCCGAGGACCAGGCCGCCGTCTGGCTGCCCGAGTCCGAGCTGACCGTGGAGACGCTCGGCGAGAAGGTGGAGCTGCTCATGGAGGACCACGGGATCCGGGAGAGCATCGCCGAGCGCGCGCGGCGTCGCGGCCGGCGCGAGGCGGCGCGCGAGATCGCCGATCGGATCGAGCGTCTGGCGGCTCGGCCGCCCGCCCGGCGGGGAGCCGCCACCCAGCGCGCCGCCGGCGTCGGGGCGGCCGCCCCCGAGGAGGACGGACCATGAGGCTCCGCGGCTACCAGCGCTTCCACCTGATGGGCATCGGCGGCGCCGGCATGAGCGCGCTCGCCGAGCTGCTCCTGGCGGAGGGCTACGAGGTCACCGGCTGCGATGCCGCCCCGGGCGCCTTCGCGGACTCGCTGCGCGCACGCGGGGTACGGGTGGAGGCCGGCCACGGCACCGCGCACGTGGCGGGGACGCAGGCGCTCGTGGTGAGCTCCGCCGTGCCGGCCGGCCATCCCGAGCTGCGGGCCGCGCAGGAGACGGGGATCCCGGTCGTGCGCCGGGCGGAGATGCTAGCCGAGCTGGCGCGCGGCCGGTTGCAGGTGGCGATCGCCGGCACGCACGGAAAGAGCACGACCACGGCGATGACCGGTCAGGTGCTGGCGGCTGCCGGGCTGGATCCGACGGTCGTGGTCGGCGGCGCGCTGCGCGGCATGGGCGGGAACGTTCGCTGGGGACGCGGTGAGGCGTTCGTCGTCGAGGCCGACGAGTACGATCGCTCCTTCCTCACGCTGCAGCCGGTCTACGCGCTGGTGACGAGCCTCGACGCCGACCATCTCGACACCTACGGGACCGTGCGCGCGATGGGCGCGGCCTTCCTGGAGTTCCTCGACCGCGTGCCGTTCCACGGCCGCGCCGTCTGGTGCGCCGACCATCCCCGCCTGGCGCGGCTCGTGCGCCGTTGCCGCGCACCGCTCACTTCCTACGGCCTCTCCGCGCGGGCGCGCGTGCGCGCCACGAGGGTGCGGCCCCGCGGACTCGAGACGGAGTTCCGGCTCGTGCGCGGGGGAGAGGAGCTCGCGCGGCTCGCGCTCCAGGTGCCCGGGCGACTGAACGTGCAGAACGCGCTCGGCGCGGCGGCGCTCGCGCTGGAGCTCGGCGTGGATCCCGGGGCGATCCGGGACGGCCTCGCGGAGTACCGCGGCGTGGGCCGCCGCTTCGAGCTGAAGCCGGCGGGCGGCGACGTCCTGGTGGTCGACGATTACGCGCACCATCCGGCGGAGGTGCGCGCCACCGTGCGCGCGGCGCGCGAGGGTTGGGACCGGCGCGTCGTGGCGGTCTTCCAGCCCCACCTCTACTCGCGCACGCGTGACCTCGCCCGCGAGTTCGGGGCGGCCCTGGCGTTGGCCGACGTCGTGCTCGTCACCGACGTCTACGCCGCCCGCGAGGCGCCGCTGCCCGGAGTCGACGGCGCCCTGGTGGCCGCAGCGGTACGCGCGGCGGGCGGATCCGAGGTGCTCCACGTCCCCGACAAGGAGGACCTGGCGGCGCGAGTGCTCGAGCTCGCGCGTCCGGGCGACCTCGTGCTGACGATGGGCGCGGGTGACGTGGGCCGGGTCGCCGACGAGGTCGCCGCCGCGCTCGCCGCGCCCGCTGCGGCGGGTGCGGGCCGAGGCCTGCCGTGCTGAGGAGCGACGTGGAGCTCGCGCCGTACACCTACATCCGGATCGGCGGCCGCGCGGAGGCGTTCTGGGAGGTGCGCTCGCTCGAGGACCTGCGTCAGGCGCTCGCGTGGCGGCGCGAGCGCGAGATCCCCGAGTG
This sequence comes from Gemmatimonadota bacterium, assembly GCA_046262075.1. Taxonomy (GTDB): domain Bacteria; phylum Gemmatimonadota; class Gemmatimonadetes; order JACCXV01; family JACCXV01; genus JBHENL01. The sequence goes on along the minus strand of JBHENL010000007.1, from coordinate 1,453 downwards.
CCTCGTCCTGGGCGGAGGCGCGAACCTGCTCGTGAACGACGAGCGGACCTACCCGCTCGTGATCAAGCTGGAACGTGAGCTCGGGGCGCTGCGCGAGGAGCCGGGGCGCATCGTGGCGCAGGCCGGCGTGTACCTCTCGCGCCTCGTGCGCGAGGGCGTTCGCGCGGGGTGGGGCGGGGTCGAGCGACTGGCCGGGATCCCCGGCACGCTGGGCGGTGCCGTGGCGATGAACGCCGGCATTCCGTCCTTCGAGATCTTCGATCTGGTGCAGGAGGTGCGCGGCGTGGACGAGCGCGGCGCCGACGTCCGCTTCACCCCCGCGGAGCTGCGCCCCGGCTACCGCCAGGGGAACGTTCCGGAGGGCGTGGTCGTGACCGAGGTCGTGCTCGCCCGTGGCGCGGGGGATCCCCGAGCGATGGCCGCCGCGGCTCGGGAGCTGAAGGAGCAGCGGCGCGCGAAGCAGCCGCTGCAGTTTCCGTCCTTCGGCTCCACGTTCGTCAATCCCGGCCCGCGGCCGGGGAACGGGGACGCCCCCGGGGCGCCGGCCGACGTAGGCTGGGGAGCCTCCGCCGCCGGAGCGCTGCTGGAGCGCGCGGGGCTGAAAGGCGCACGGCGCGGCGACGCCCAGCTCTCCGAGATGCACGCGAACTTCGTCGTGAACCTCGGACGCGCACGATCGCGTGACGTGCTGGACCTGATGGTACTCGCGCGCCGCACGGTCGCGGAGCGCTTCGGCGTCTGGCTCGAGCCCGAGGTCCGGCTGGCGGGCTTCTCGCCCGAGGACCTCCTACCTCTGCGCGAGACGGGAGCGTGATCTCCCGCGGCCGCCGGCGTGCCGCACCGTTTCGCCCGGCCGGATCGCGGCGGGCGCCGGCGAACCGGCGGCACGCGGTCCGCGGTGGCCGGCGCGGTCGCCGGGCGGCCCTCGCGCTCGCGGTGCCGCTCGGCGCGGCGCTCGTGTTCCTCGCCGCGCGCGCCGCCGTGGAAGGGCCGCTCTTCCGCGTGCGCGAGATCAGCTTCCGTGGGCTGGTTCACGCACGTCCCGCGGTGCTCGTGGCCGAGGCGGGCCTGACGCGGCCGCTCTCGATCTTCGACGATCTCTCGTTCGTGCCGGAGCGTCTGTTGCGGGATCCGCTCGTGCGGGCCGCGCGCGTGCGCCGCGCATTCCCGAACCGCTTGATCGTGGAGGTCGAGGAGCGGCGGCCCGCCGCCTACTGGTCGGAGGGCGCTCTCTGGCCCCTCGACGTGGAGGGTCGTGTGCTGCCGCTCGACCCGGCGCATTACGGCTGGGACCTCCCGATCCTGATGGAGGGCCGAGGAGGATCGGCGCTGCACGGCGGCCGCCTCGTCGACGGCGACGCTCGGGCCTTGCTGCGGCTCGTCGTCGGCATCCGCGACCGTGTCCCCGAGATCGCGCGCCGCGTCTCCGTGGCCGAGCTCGGCGGGGGAGGCG
>JBHENL010000006.1:0-10957 GCA_046262075.1 Gemmatimonadota bacterium | reverse complement strand
ATCTGGTCTACGTCAGGAGCGGCGACGACGTCGTGAAGGTGAAGATCTGGTAACGCCTGCGCGGGCGGACCCGCTGTGGATTTGATCTCGCTCCCGGCGCGATCTATCTTGCCCGTCTGTGTCGGGGCGTGGCTCAGCCCGGTAGAGCACCTGGTTCGGGACTAGGGGGTCGCCGGTTCAAATCCGGCCGCCCCGACCAAGACAAGCCCTTGTCGCGCCTCAGACTGGCGGCAGGGGCTTGCTGCTTGCGGGACTCCCGCGACACCGATGTCGACGCAAGGCCGGCGAAAGGGCCGCCGCCCCGGCACCAAGGAATCTCCGCCCGCCGGGGGAGACGAGCTTCTACCTGGAACGTCAGTCGTTGCTCCTCACCGGCAAGTCCGGAATGGCGGGGTAGCGGAAACCGTGTGCGCTTCATGGCGAGGAATGCGCTCGGGACCACCGCCTCATGGCCAGCGGGGCGCGGAACCCCTCGCGGAGGCCGCGGTACGAGTCTCCGCCCCGCGCCCGCGAATCGAGTGCACCCGCTCATGCCCGCCGATCCCCGAAGGCTTCGCGAAAGGAGAGCATCCCGCATGCACGTCCGTATCTCTGTAGCGCCTCGCTGCCTGCAGTACGTGGGGACTGGCAGATCGGCTGCCGCTGGGCGTGCCTGGCTGCTGGCTGCGGTTCTCTTCACCGGCTCGGGCTGCGACGGCACACCGGCCAGCGGCCGGCTGGCGGGCGAAGCGGAAGCCCGCGCCGCGCGTCCCGCATCGAGCCCCGGCGAGGCGTCCACGAACGCCGCCGCCCGCGCGGAAGCCCCCGATTTGCGCGAGTACGCGGTCCCCAGCGGCAGCCGTCCGCACGACGTCGCGCCCGCCGCTGACGGGGGCGTGTGGTACACCGCGCAAGGTTCGGGGGAGCTGGGATGGCTGGATCCCGAGACCGGCGAGACGCACCACGTGAAGCTGGGCGAGGGCTCCGCTCCCCACGGAGTCATGGTGGGGGAGGACGGCGCGGCGTGGGTCACCGACGGCGGACTGAACGCGATCGTGCGGGTGGATGCCGGCACGCGCGAGGTCCGCAGCTTCCCGCTGCCGGAGGGACGCGAGCGCTCGAACCTCAACACGCTCACGTTCGACGGGCGCGGGCGCGTGTGGTTCACCGGGCAAGCCGGCGTGTACGGCCGGCTCGACCCGGAGACGGGACGGATGGACGTCTGGGACGCGCCCGGCGGTCGCGGTCCCTACGGCATCACGACCACGCCGGACGGTCAGGTCTACTACGCCTCGCTCGCCGGCAGTCACATCGCCCGCGTGGACCTCGAGACCGGCGCCGCGACCCCTATCCAGCCTCCCACGCCGGAGCAGGGGGCCCGGCGGGTCTGGTCGGATTCGCGCGGACGCATCTGGGTGAGCGAGTGGAACGCGGGTCAGGTCGCCGTCTACGATCCGGAGGACGGCAGCTGGCGCGAGTGGCGGCTGCCCGGTGAGGGCCCTCAGGCGTACGCGGTCTACGTGGACGAGGACGACGGTGTGTGGCTCAGCGACTTCGGCGCCAACGCCCTGGTGCGCTTCACCCCCGAGACGGAGCGGTTCGAGAGCTTTCCTCTGCCCACGCCGAACGCTGCCGTGCGCCAGATCCACGGCCGTCCAGGCGAGGTGTGGGCGCCGGAGTCGAGTGCGGATCGCATCGTCCTCGTGCGCACGTCGCCGTAGCGCGAGGTCCGGTGAGCCAGATCACGATGAGCGGCGTGCGCGTGGCGTTCGGCGCCACGACCCTGCTGAGCGACGTCACCTGGACCGTGAGCCGCGGCGACCGCTGGGGCGTCGTGGGCAGGAACGGGACGGGCAAGACCAGCCTGCTGCGGCTCGTCACCGGGGAGCTCGAGCCGGCGCGCGGGACGGTGACGCGCGCCTCCGGCCTGCGCGTGGCCTACCTCGAGCAGGACCGCGACTTCGGCGCCGCGGCCAGCGTGTGGGAGGCCGCCGCGGGGCCCTTCGCGGCCCTGCTGGAGCTCGAGTGCTCGCTCGCGAGACAGGCCGTGGCGCTCGGCGAGGCGGGGGAAGCCGCGAGCCCCGCGGTGCTGTCGGGCTACGCACGTGACCTCGAGCGCTTCGAGCGGGAGGGCGGCTATACCTTCGCTCCGCGCGTGGACGCCGTGCTGCACGGGCTCGGGTTCGATCCCGACGCCGCCAGGACCCGGCCGCTGTCGGAGCTCTCGGGCGGTGAGCGCGGACGGGTGGGGCTCGCGCGCCAGCTCGTGGCTGCCGCCGACGTGCTGCTCCTGGACGAGCCGACCAACCACCTCGATCTCGAGACCACCCGCTGGTTGGAGGAGCACCTCCGCGACCTTGCGGCGACGCTGATCCTCGTCAGCCACGACCGGGCCTTCCTGGACGGCGTCGTCGACCACGTGCTCCACCTCGAGGGCTCGGCAGCGACGGCGTACGGCGGCAGCTACTCCGGCTTCGTGCGGCAGCGCGCCGAGCGTAGACTGACGCAGCAGCGGGCCTACGAGCGGCAGCGCGGTTCGATCGCGGCGGAGGAGGAGGTCATCCGGCGCAACATCGCGGGGCAGAAGAGCCGGCAGGCCAAGGGTCGGCGCCGCCGCCTGGAGCGGCTGCCGCGACTGAGTCCGCCGCCGGGGGAGGACGGCGCCATGGCGCTGCGCCTCGAGGCGGAGGAGCGCGGCGGCGATCAGGTCCTGGTGGCCGACGACGTGCGGCTCGCCGCGGGTGGGCGCGTGCTCGTCGAGGGGTTCCGGGCGCGAGTCGCGCGCGGCGAGGTCGTGGGCTTCGTCGGCCCGAACGGAGCGGGCAAGTCCACCCTGCTGCGCGCCGTGGCCGGGGAGCGCGAGACGGACGGCGGCGAGCTCCGGGTCGGCGCGTCCATCCGCGTCGCCCACTACCGGCAGGACCTGGCACAGGTGCCGACCGGGCGCTCCCTCTACGACGTGGTCCACGGCCTGCGGCCACCGTGGAACCGCGGTCAGGTCCAGGCACACCTCGGGCGTTTCGGCTTCTCGGGCGAGGAGGCGCGGCGCACGACCGACACGCTCTCGGGGGGTGAGCGGGCGCGGCTCGCGCTGGCGATGATCGTCCTCTCCGGGGCCAACTTCCTGCTCCTGGACGAGCCGACGAACCACCTGGATGTGGAATCCATCGAGGCCGTAGAGGACGCCGTGCAGGGCTACGACGGGACCGTCCTGCTGGTGAGCCACGACCGTGCGCTCCTGCGCTCCCTGGCGACCCGGGTGTGGGTGCTGCACGGCGCCCGCATCACCGACTATCCCGGCAGCTTCGCGGAGTGGGAGGTCGCGAGCGAGGAGCGGGCGCACGCAGCACGGGTGGTAGCCGAGGAGGAGGAGGCGCTGCGGCGCGTGGCCGAGCGGCGCCAGGTGCGTCGCGCCGAGCCGCCTGGCTCGTCGGGGAGGCTTCGCGCGGCGCGCCGGGCGCTGACGGAGGCCGAGGCGGAGGTGGCGGAGCTGGAAGCCCGCATCGGGCGGCTGCAGGCGGAGCTCGCCGACCCGTCCCTCTATGCCGAGCCCGACGGCGTGCACCGGGCCACCGCCCTGGGCGCGGAACTAGAGGCCACACGCTCCCAGCTCGAAGCGGCCATCGCCGCCTGGGCCGACGCCAGCCAGGCGGCCGAGGAGCTCGTGCCAGACGGCGCGGCCCGCGCGTGAGGCGGCGTTCGCTCCGGGCAACGGCACTCCTGGCGACCGCGCTCGCGGGTTGCGCGCAGCCCGTCGCGCAGGCGCCGGGAGCACCCCCGTCCTCGGTGAGATCGGCGCCGGGGATGCGTCCAGCCCCCGAGCCGCCCCCATTCGACCCTGCGGAGAACCCGTGGCCCCGGCTTCGCGAGCGGCGCGTGCGGGAGCTCCTGCCGGACGCGATGCGGCGCGCCGGCGTCGACGCGTGGGTCGTGATCGCGCGCGAGAACGACAACGACCCGCTGGCCGCGCACGTCGGTGGGGAGAACGCCGGTGGCACGGCGGCCTTCCTGTTCCTGGCCGGCCCCGGCGACGCGCTGCGATCCCTCGCGCTCTCTCCCCGCGGGGAGGCGGTGGCGCTGGGAGAGGTGGCGCTGCACGACAGCGTGATCGCGCTGGATCTCGGAGAGAGCGTGTGGGAGCGAGCCGCCGCCGAGCTGCGCCGGGCCGATCCACGCCGGATCGCGGTGAACGTCTCGTCCCGCGCGGCGGCGGACGGCCTGTCTCACACGCAGCGGCTGCAGCTGGAGGAAGCGCTCGGGCCGGAGCTGCGCGAGCGGCTCGTCTCGTCGGAGGATCTCGTCGTCGAGTGGCTGTCGGTGAAGCTGCCCGAGGAGGTGGAGATCCTGCGGCGCGCCGCCGAGCTCACGGCACGCATGGAGGTCGAGGCCTACGCCCACGTGGTGCCCGGTGAGACGACCGACGGCGACGTGGCACGGCTGCTGAAGCGCCGCATGGAGGAGCTCGGCGTCGAGGATGCGTGGGCGCCGGCGCAGAACCCGAACGTCAACTCGGGGCCCGACCGCGGGCATGCGCATGCGACGGAGCGGGTGATCCAACCCGGCGACGTGATCCAGACCGACTTCGGGATCCGCGTCTACGGAGTCTGGGTCACCGACATCCAGCGCTTCGCCTACGTGCTGCGGCCGGGAGAGTCGCAGCCGCCGCCGGAGATCGCCCGCGCCTGGGAGAGCGCGCGCGACGGGGGACGCACGGCGTTCCGGGCGATGCGCCCGGGCCTGCGCGGCTATGACGTCGACGCGGCGCAGCGGCGGCACATGCGCGAGCGCGGCTCGCTGCCGGTCCCCTGGAGCACCGGCCACCCCGTCGGCTACTGGGCGCACGACGTCGGCCCCTCGCTCGGGGGTGCCCAGCGCGAGGGGCCGCCCGCGGGCGACGCCGTGCGTCTGCTTCGTCCCGGTCAGGTCTTCGCCTTCGACGGCTTCCACAGCTGGCCCTGGGACGGCGAGCCGGCGGATGCCACGAAGACGATATCCGTGGAGGAGATGGTCGTCGTCACGGACGAGGGCGCGGAGTACCTCGTGCCGCCGCAGGAGGAGCTGATCCTCATCCGCTGAGCGGTGTGCGCGCCTGGCGCTACCGCTTCGCCTTCTTGCGGTCGACGGCTCGCTGGAGCTCCGCCTTGGTCATGTCCGACCGCCCCGGGATGTTCATCTGCCGCGCCTCGCCATAGAGCTGCGCGCGCGTGCGACCCTCGGCGCCGCGGTGAGAGCGCTGGCCGCCCCGAGTGTAGGGCGAGAGGTCCTCGACGGAGGTGCGCGAGGCTTCCCGGGACTCGCCCTCCTGCGCGCGGACCTTGTTCACCGTGCGCGCCGCGATCTCCTCCGCGGTGTCCTGTGGCTTCCCCCTCTCGATCAAGCTCTCCTTGATGTGCTCGTACTGCCGCTCGCGCTTCTTGGTCCAGGCTCGAGGCATGGCCGCCTCCGGAAGGGGTGAAGGAGAAGAGGGTCCGCAGCACCGCCTCACCGACGGGCCTCAGCCGCCCAGGCGCCGCAGCGCTCGCCCGAGGCGCGCCGGCGCGCGGCGGAAGCTCTGCCACGCGTCGCCGCGCCGGGCGAGGATCTCCGGCACCGTCCGAATCGTGAAGTCCTGGGGTGCCGCCCCCGCCTCGAGCTCCTCCCACGTGATCGGCATGGACACCGTCGCGGGCTCCTTCGCGCGCACCGAATAAGGGGCCACCACGGTCTTGCCGCGCCCGTTCTGCAGGAAATCGACGTAGACCTTTCCGGACCGCGCGGCCTTCGATCGCTCGAGGGTGGCGTTGCGCGGCTGCCGATCCGTCACGATCGCGGCGATCAGCTGCGCGAAGTCGCGGACCGCGTCGTGGTCGTGCTCGGGCACCAGTGGCACGTAGAGATGCAGTCCCTTGCCGCCGGAGGTCTTCAGGAAGGACTCGAGGCCGGCGCCCTCGAGGACCTCGCGCACGCGCGGCGCGAGCGCGGCCGCCTTGGCGAAGCCGCCCTCGGGCGGGTCCAGGTCCCACACGACGTAGTCGGGTAGCTCGAGCGTCTCGCGCCGCGAGGCCCAGGGGTGCAGGTCCAGCGTCCCCATGTTGGCGACGTAGACCAGCGTGGGCTCGTCGTTACAGACCAGGTAGTCGACCGTCCGCTTCACTCCCGGGGACGCTACTGCGACCGTCGGGATCCACTCGGGAAGCCACTCGGGCTGGTCCTTCTGGAAGAACGAGGCCTGGGCGATGCCGTTGGGGTATCGGACCAGCGTGAGGGGACGCTCCCGCAGCCAGGGGAGGATGGTCTTCGCCACCGCCCGGTAGTACTCGACGACCTCGCCCTTCGTGACGCCCGCACGCGGGAAGTACACCTTCTCGGGGTGGGAGACCGTCACCTCCGGCGCCCGACGCCCGCTCGCCGCACGCTTCCGCGGACGCTCCGTCTTCGCGCCCCTTCTTCGGGGGTCCGCCTTCCTACCCTGTTTCGGAGGCTCCACTTTTCGGCGCGTCGCCGGAGGCGCGGCGTTCCCGCGCCTCCCCTGCGGCTCCGTCTTGCCGCGCTTCGCCGGGAGCCCCCGCTTCCCACCCTTCGCCGCCGGCCTGGCCTTCGGCCTCCCAGCACTCGGCGGCTGGGCCTTGGCGGCCTCCGCCGCGGCGTCGCGCTTCACCTCGCCCGCGGCGCGCCCGGGCGCCTCGCGCAGGACCTCACGCGCCTGTTTGTCCTCGCGCAAGGCGAGAAATGCCGGGTGGCGCAGCTTGCCGTCCGAGGTCCACTCCGTGTATCGAACCTCCGCCACGAGGCTGGGATCCACCCAGCGCACGCCGCGCTCCCGCGGGGGGTCGAGGAAGGGAGCGGTGTCGCGCCCCAGGCGCCCCAGCCTGCGGTGGAGGTCCGTGAGCGCCGCCTCCGTGAAGCCGGTCCCCACCTTGCCCGCGTAGCGCAGTCCGCCGTCCTCGTAGAAGCCCAGGAGCAGCGAGCCGAAGTGGCTGCGGCCGCCCTTGGGTGGCGTGAACCCGCCGATCACGAACTCCTGCTGGTTCAGGCACTTGACCTTCACCCACTCGCCGGATCGCGTGCCGCGGTACGGCGCATCCGCGCGCTTGGCGATCACTCCCTCGAGGCCACGCTCGCACGCCAGGCGCAGGAAGTCGCGCCCGCGGCCCGCGACGTGGTCGCTGTAGCGGACGCGACGAGGAGCGCGCTCGAGCCAGCCTGCGAGGACGCGCTTGCGCTCGACCAGCGGGGCGTCCTCGAGGCGCCGTCCCTCCGCGTACAGCAGGTCGAAGGCGTAGTAGAAGGCCGGCTCCGCCTCGGCGGCCGCCGCGATGTCGGATGTGCCGGCGAGGTGGATGCGGCCCTGCAGCAGCTCGAAGCGAGAGCGCCCCTCGGAGTCGAAGGCAACGATCTCGCCATCCATCACGAAGTCGCCCCCCGCGAGCTCCTCGAGCGCGCCCGCGATCTCCGGATAGCGAAAGGCCACCTCCTTCAGGTTGCGCGTCACCAGGCGCACGCGGCCATCCTCCCGGAGCGCCTGCGCGCGGACGCCGTCGAGCTTGATCTCGTAGACCCAGTCGCCGCCGGTGGGGAGCTCCTGCTCGAGCCGGGCCTTCATGAACTCCGGCTGCTCCGGGGGAACGCCCTCGCGCGCCGCGCCCTCCGGCAGCGCCTCGAGGGCCCGGAGCACGCCGCTGTTCCACTGCCGGACCCCGCGCTGCTCCCCGATCTCCTCGATCGTGAGCCCGCTGAGCACCGACTGCGGCTCCTCCTCCGTGACCTCACGCTCGGGGTCGGCGTGCTCGTCCTTCTCCTTGATCAGCAGCCACTCGTCCTTCTCGCCCTTCATGCGGACCAGCGCCCAGCCGCCCACGAGCTTCTTGCCCTCGAGGTCGAGCTTCAGGCTGCCGGAGCCCACGCTGCCCTCGCGCACTCGGGAGCGACCCGTGTCCCAGACGATCACCGATCCGCCGCCATACTCACCCTTGGGGATCGTGCCCTCGAAGTCTCGGTAGGAGAGCGGGTGGTCCTCGACGTGCACCGCCAGGCGGCGCTCTCGCGTGTCGTACGACGGGCCTTTCGGCACGGCCCACGACACCAGCACGCCGCCCATGGCGAGGCGGAAGTCGTAGTGCAGCCGGGAGGCCGCGTGCTTCTGGACGACGAAGAAGCCCTCTCCGGCGCCGGGATGGAAAGGCTCCTCCGTCTTTCGCGGGTCGCGCTTGCGCCGGTACTCGCGGAGGCGGCGCTCGGCTGGCCCAGGTCCCGGCCCGGAACTGGCTCGGAAGACCTCACCGCCGGACCGCGAGCGGTCCTTCTTCCCCGTGGCGGGGGAGGCGGGCGAGCGCGGCCGCGTGCCTCCCTTAGAGTTGCGCTTCGGCATGGTCGGCTCCGGATCGGCGTCCTCGTCGCCGAGGTGGCGTGTACGGCGGCTCCATCTTACAGCCCCGGGGCTCCTCCCGCGCCCGAGAGTTGCAGCGGGTACGACCGCGCCGCTCGCCGCGGCCGGTCGGGCGCCGCTGACCGCCGGCCCGCGCCCAAGCTTGCGTTTCGAGGTGAGGTGCTCTATAGGAAGGGCAAGCACGGCTTCACCTTACATCCTTCGCCCACCCCGCTCAGGAGGAAGTCGTGGCAGCCCGCCCCTCGTGGAAAGGTTTTCTCCGGCTCAGCCTGGTGAACGTCCCCGTCCGGCTGTACTCGGCGACCTCCAGCTCCTCCACCGTCAGCTTCAACCAGCTGCACGACGCCTGCGGTCAGCGAATCAGCATGAAGCGCTGGTGCCAGCATTGCGAGGAGGAGGTGCCCTGGGAGCACATCGTCAAGGGCTACGAATTCGCGAAGAACCGGTGGGTCACGATGGACGACGCGGACTTCGACAACGTGCGCCTGGAGACGAGCGACGCGATCCGGCTGATGCAGTTCGTCGACGCAGAGGACCTGCCCGCCCTGTACGTGGAGCGCGGGCACTACCTGGCGCCGGACGGTCGGGTCGCAGCCGAGGCGTACGCCGTGCTGCGTGAAGCGATGAAGGGGAAGGTGGCGCTGGGCAAGCTGGTGATGAACGGGCGGGAGCGCATCGTCGCCGTGCAGCCCTTCGGAAGAGCACTCGTGCTGTACGCCCTCTACTACCACGAGGAGGTGCGCGGACTGGAGGAGGTTCCCGGGTTCGACGCGATTCCGAGCGACGTCGCGGAGGGCGAGCTGAAGCTGGCGCGCCAACTGGTGGACAGCGTCTCGGGCGAGTTCGACCTCTCCTCGTACACCGACGAGTACCGGACGGCGCTGATGCAGGTGATCCAGCAGAAGGTCGAGGGCCAGGAGGTGACGCCCACGTACACCGCCGAGGCGCCGCAGGTGATCGATCTGATGGAGGCCCTGAAGGCGAGCCTCGACAAGGCCGGCAAGCAGAAGAAGAAGCCCGCCCGCGCCGAGCTCGCACCGGCTCGGAAGGCGGTGAAGGAAGCGCCGCCGAAGAAGCGCGCCGCGCGCAGCCGCTGAGCAGCTCCGTGCCCACGACGCTCCGGCCGCAGCCACTCCCCTCGGGGGCCGCGGGACCGCTGGCCGGCGAGCGGGTCCTCTTCGAGGGGCTGCTGGAGTGCCTCAGCCGCAGCGAGGCCGCCGCGCTGGTCCGGCGATTGGGAGGGCGGGTGGTGCGCACGGCTGCGGCGCGCCCGACCGTGCGCGTGCTCGGTGGCGGCCGTGAGGCCGAGCCGGCCGCGCCGCAGCCGGCGGGCGGAGAGCTCCCGGGCGAGCGGACGTTGAGCGAGCCCGAGTTCTGCCGGCTTGCGGGGATTCGCTCCGCGGAGGAGCTGCGTTCGCGCTACCACGCCGCGAGCGAGATCCGCGCCCGCTATCCCCAGCTGCGCGAAGACCGCCTGCGGTACCTCGAACGGCTGGGGCTGGTGCACCCCGCGGAGGTCACGCGCGCCGAGCGCTACTACGCCTTCGACGCGCTGGCGCGCCTCGCGTCGGTCCATGCGCGGCTGGAAGCGGGCGCGTCGTTCCGCGCCGTCGTGCGCGAGCTGCGCGTCGAGGGTAGCGGTCAGCTCACGCTGGACCTGCGGCCCCGCACTCGCGGCGCCACCGTGATCCCGTTCCCGATCCCCTCCGCGGAAGCCGGAGCGGAGGCGCTCTTCCGCCGCGGCTACGCGCTGGAGGCGGAGCCCGGACGAGAGGCGGAGGCCGAGGCTGCCTACGCCGAGGCGCTCCGCCTGGACTGCAGGCTCGTGCCGGCGCTGATCAACCTCGCCAACCTGCACTACCTGCGAGACGACCCGACCGGCGCCCGCGCGCTCTACCGCCGGGCCGCGGAGCTGGGGGGCGGCGCCTACTTCCAGATCCCGTTCAACCTCGGCAACATCGCCCTCGATCAGGAAGACTTCACGGAGGCGCGGCGGCTCTATGCGTGCGCGCTCGAGCTCGAGCCCGAGTACGCGGACACGCACCTGTACCTGGCGGTGGCGCTCGAGAAGCTGGGTCGCTCGCGCGAGGCGCGGCCGCACTGGCGGTCCTACCGAGAGCTGGCGCCCAACGGGGAATGGGTTCGGCTGGCGCGGGAGATGGAGCGCTGGGGGTGAGCCGGCGGATCCAGGTCGGCGCCGGTGAGTAGGACTTTCCCTGTCGCGGGCTGCATCAAGGGAAGCAGCCGCCGGATCGACGTGGACGCGCGTGTGCGTTCGAAGAGAGGAAGTTCAAGCCTCGTATCGGGCTACATCGTCGCCGCGGCGAGTCCGTCCCTATCGGTCTCCTCCTTGCATCCTGGCCCGACGGGGAACCCGTGCGGGTTCCGCGACGCACCACGTACAGGGGGTCCACGATGGAGGATCGCAGCGACGAATTCACGAATCGCTCTTCGCCGGGAGGCGGCTCGGGTGGCCAGCAGGGTGGTGGGGGCCAGCAGGGCGGCGGTTCTGGTGGCGGACAGCAGGGTGGCGGCCAGCAGGGTGGTGGCGGCGGCCGTCAGGGTCAGCAAGGCGGTGGGCAGCAGGGTGGCGGGTCCGGCGGTGGCCAGCAG
>JBHENL010000005.1:0-5263 GCA_046262075.1 Gemmatimonadota bacterium | reverse complement strand
CGCCGCCGGTGAGCCGCAGCTTCGTGACGCCCAGCTCGGTGAAGACGCCCGCCAGCGCCGCGAGCTCCTCGAAGCTCAGGATCTCCTCGCGCCCGAGCCAGACATAGTCCTCCTCGGGCATGCAGTAGCTGCAGCGCAGGTTGCAGCGGTCGGTGACCGAGATGCGCAGGCTCGCGAGCGGACGTCCGTGAACGTCCAGGACGGGCTCCGGTGCGGAGCGGAGCGGGGGCGGGAGGGCGATCATGAGGGAAGACTACCGCCGGACCCGGCGCGGCGAAACGGGCCGCCGCCGGCTCACGGGCGCCAGGCCATCCCGTCGGGTTCGTTCCCGGGCCTGAAGCCCCCCACCACGCGCCGGGCGGCGACGTCCACCACCGTCACGCGGTCCGCCTCGGTGGCCGCCACGAACGCCCGCGATCCGTCCGGGCTCATGAGGATCCCGACGGGCACCGCGCCGACTCGATCGAGCCCAGGAGCCCGCGCGTGCGTGCGTCGAACACGGTGACCGTGGCGGTCTCGGCATTGGAGACCCAGACCTGCTCCCCGTTCGGCGTGAACGCCACGCGGATCGGCACGCGCCCCCCGCTCGGCAGCACCGCCACCACGCTGTCGCGCTCCACGTCCACGACCGCCAGCGTGTGCTCGCCGTTGGAGCCCACCCAGAGCTCCCCGCCGTCGGGCGATACGGCCAGCCCCTCGCTGCCCGCCCCGGTGCGGACCGTGATCACCCGCCCGCTCTCGCGCTCGATGGCACTCACCGTGCCCGAGCCGACGTTCGCGACGTACAGCTTCCGCTCGTCCGGGGTGGGGACGAGCATGTGGCTCCCCTCCTGCCCGGTCTCCCACACCTGCAGCACGCGGCCCGAGCCGGCGTCCAGCTCCAGCACCGAGCCGGTGGTCTCGCTCGTCACCCACAGCCGCTCCGCGTCGCGGCCGACCGCGATGCCGTGCGGGCGGGTGCGGTCCCCGAGGTCGAAGGTCCGCGCAACGGCGCGCTCCTCCAGGTCGAGTACGGTGACCGAGTTGCCGGGCGTCTGGGCGCCGTAATTCGTCGCGAACGCGAAGCGACCGTCGGGCGAAACCGCCGCCTCGTGCGGTCCGGTCCCGGTGGGCAGGCGCGCGAGAACCTCGTAGGAGGAGGGGTCGACGAGAGCGGCCTCGTGGTCGGACTTGTTCAGCACGACCAGCAGCGGGCCGGAAGAGTCCGGCGGCTGCCGGGAGCCGGCGAAGCCGAGGAGCAGCGTGAGCGCGAGCGCGGCGATGATCGTCATGGAAGTCTCTCCGGAAGCAGGGGTGGATCGGGCGTGGCCCGTCGCGCCGCGCGCACCCAGACGCGCAAGCGAGCCACGGGAACCGGCTCAGCGCTACCCCCCTGGAGCCGATCCGCCAAGGGCTCGGGGCCCGCGCGGGCCAGGTCCTGGACGGAGCGCACCCCGGCCGTGACGAGCCGCCGCGCGTTCTCGCCGCCGATTCCGCGCAGCGTGACGAGCCGCGCCCGCTCGACCCAGGCGGCGACCACACGCCCTTCGGTCCCGAGCTGCGCCGCGAGGGCCTCCGGCGACGCCTCGGCGAGCGACCACACGTCGTGCCCGCGCGCGCGCAGCGCGGAGGCGGGGGCGCCGGGCACGTCCTTCAGGCTCGGCGAGACGGAGGATACGGTGTACCGCTCCATCCCGACCACGGCCGCCGCCGAGAGCAGCGTCGCCAGCCCCGCCGCGGCGAGGCGCGCACCGGCGGACGTGGGCCGCGCCGCGCCATCGCGCGGGACGGCGAGGCCCGCCAGGACCAGCGACTGCCAGGCGGCGAAGCAGACGAGCGCGAAGGGCGGAAAGCCGAGGAAGCCCGCGAGCGGCATCTCGAACAGTTTCAGCTCCTCGAAACCGGGCACGGTGTAGTTCCACTTCGCGCGCGCCCCCGCGTTGAACAGCTCCCACAGCAGCCCGATCGCCGCACCTCCGAGAAGGAGACTGAGCAACCGGCCCGGTCTTCCGCGCTCGAGATCTCCCAGCAGCGACCGCGCGGGCTCGCGGGCGTGGTTCCAGGGGTCGAGGAGCAGCGTCGGGGCGATCCAGACGAGGGGGAAGAAGGCGCTCGGCCACACGAGCGGCAGGAACAGGAGCACGAGCCCCAGCCGAGTCATCGCCCGAGTCTCGCGTGGCCGCAGCTCCAGCGGCCGCCAGCGCATCCGCTCCCCCACGCCGATCGCGGCGAGCAGCGCCTCCGAGAGGAAGACGGCCGGTAGAACGGTCGCAAAGGAGAGTAGCGTGCCCGCCCTGCGGACCACCGCGTCCGCCGGCACGAACACGTAGTACCAGTTCGAGAGCCGCAGGTTCAGGATCTCGAAGACGAGCCACAGCACGACCGACCACAGGAGCATCGTCCCCAGGTGCGCCGGCCGGTCCAGCAGACGAAACCGCCCGGTGCGCAGCGCCCCCACGCCCTCGCCGGCGAGCAGCGTCGAGAACCACGCGAAGGGGTAGTACCAGGTGGCGAAGGGCTCCCTTCCGGCGAGCATCCCCAGCGTGGCGACCCCGAGAGTCGCGAGGCCCGCGAGGACGGCCAGCGCGGCTGGCACCGGAGGCGGCGTCCCGGCCGCCGGAGGAAGGAATGGCGCGCTCACGGCAGCGCCGCCTCCTCCTCGGGGGGCCGCAGGCGGCGGAAGGCGACGTAGAGCAGCGCGTCGTAGAGCACCTTCATCCCGGCACCCACGTAGAGCGGCGTCGCGAGCGAGAGCCCGCGCATGAAGAGCCCCGCCACCACCGGCGAGACGGCCCACGCGACCATGCGCACGAGCGCCGTGACGCCGCCGGCGAACGTCCGCTCCTCCGGACGCACCACCGCCATCACGTACGACTGCCGCGTCGGCACGTCCATCTCGACGAGTCCCTCGCGCACGAGGAACAGGACCGCGGCCACGGCGAAGCTCGGCGCGAAGGGGACCGTCACGAGGAGCAGGCTCGACGGAGCGTGGGTGAAGACCATCGTGTTCACCAGGCCGATTCGTCCGGCCAGCCATGCGGCGCCGAGGTGCGAGAACGCGTTGGCGACGCGCGCACCGAAGAAGAGCAACCCGACGACCGCCGCGCCGGCGCCGAAGCGCTCGTGGAAGAAGAAGGCCAGGAGCGCCGTCGTGAGGAAGCCGCCGCCGAGGCTGTCGAGTGCGAAGAGCGGACAGATCTTCCAGAGGACGCGCCGCGTCTCGGCAGAGACGCGGGACCGCCCCACGGCCGGCGCGGCTTCGACCGCCGGAGAGAGGCGGAGGTAGAGGAGCGCGGGGACCAGCGAGAGCAGCGCGTAGATCCCGAAGGCAGCGCGCAGCGCGCCGAGCTCGTCGAGGCCGGCCACGTCGCGCAGCAACGCTGGGAGTGCCGCGAGGAGGCTCCCCAGCGCCCCACCCGCGTCCTGCAGGACGTTGTAACGCGCGAAGACACGCGTGCGCTCGCGGTCGGAGGCGGTCGCGGGAAGGACCGCCTGCTCGAGGATCAGCGCCGCGCCGCGGTCGCGGCCCATTCCGTTGACCATCCCGACGAAGCACGCGGCGGCGAGGAGCGCCACGTCCGAGACGGCCGCGGCAGCCAGCCCGCCGCCGCCGCCGAGCGCGGTCAGCGCGAGCAGCGCCCGCTTCCGCCCCAGCCGGTCTCCGGCGACGGTGACGGCGAGGGCCGCCGCAGCCACGCCCGCGAGGCCCGCACCCACGACCAGCCCGAGCGCGGCGGGGTCGAAGCCCAGCCCGGCCACGTAGAGGCCCAGCAGCACGCCCGCCATCCCGGTGGCGAGCGCGCGCAGGAATGCGGCGGCGTAGAGGAGCGCCCGGTCGGGCGGCGCGGCCAGCGGAGGACGGGCGCTACGCCAGCCCCTCGGCCTGGTATTCCCGCAGGAAACCCTCGAAGAGCCGCAGGTGACCCTGCTCGTCGCGCAGGATCGCGATCACCATGTCCTGCGTGACCAGGTCCACGTCGTCGCAGAACTCGATCATCCGGCTGTAGTGCTCGATCGCACCCTTCTCGGCCTGGATGACGCCCTTGATCACGTGCACGATGTCGGTCTGCTGCTCCGGCGGCTGCAGGAAGCTCTGCTCGGCCTGGAACTCGAGCGAGCCGGGCACGACCCCGTAGAGCTCCTTGATGCGATCGGCGAACTGCTGGGCGTGGCCCAGCTCCTCCTGGACGTCGGCCTTCAGGCTCTCGATGATCTCCTGGGCGCGCACGCCGTCGGGGTTCACGGAGTTGGCGATGTAGCTCATCACGGTCTCGATCTCCATCCAGTAGGCCTTCTTCAGGAGCTCGATCAGCTCCTCGCGCTTCGCGCGGTTCTCCTCCGAGAGGATGCTCCCGCGGATGTCGACGGTGCTCATGTCCAGCTCCGATGCAATGAGGGGGGAACGGCCAGGGGCCCGCGGCGCCGCGAGCGCGGCGCTCCGGAGGGGAATGTAATTGGGCCGGCGGCGGCCCGCGTCCAGGATCCGGCGCGCCCTCAGGTGGAGAGCGCCAGCTCCTGCTGCGGGCTTGCGCCCGGAGTCTCGGGGCGCCGGAAAGCCGCGGTGGAGAGAGCGGGACCCGTCGGGGAGAGGCCCGCCTTGCGGCAGGCGGCCGCGAAAAGGGCCGCGGTCCCCTCTGCGTAGACCCCCTCTCCGCTGAGCCTCACGCCGAAGCGGGCATCGTAGAGCCGGCCGCCGCGCACCTGGCGGATCCTGCCCAGCACCTTCTCCCGCTGCCCGGGGAAGTGCTGCGCGAGCCAGCTATCGAAGAGCGGAGCGACCGCGTGGGGCAGCCGCAGCATCACGTAGCCCGCGAAGCTCGCGCCCGCGTCCGCCGACGCCCGCAGGATCGCGGGCAGCTCGTGATCGGTGAGCCCGGGGATGACGGGGGCCACGAGCACGCCGATGGGCACGCCCGCCCGCGCCAGCCGCTCGATGGCCGCGAGCCGGCGCGCGGGCGTGGACGTTCGCGGCTCCATCACCCGCGCCAGCTCCGGCCGCAGTGTGGTGATCGAGAGGTTCGCCGCCGCCGCCTCGACCTGCGCCAGATCGGCGAGCAGGTCCGCGTCGCGGGTGACGCCATGGTTCTTGGTGATCACGGCGACGGGGTTCCTGAACTCGACCAGCACCTCGAGGCAGCGGCGAGTCAGGCGCAGCCGCCGCTCGATCGGCTGATAGGGGTCCGTCACACCCGAGAGGCCGAGCACCTGCGGGGTCCACCGCGACGAGGAGAGCTCGCGCCGCAGCAGCTCCGGGGCGTCCTCCTTGACGAGGATCTTCGTCTCG
>JBHENL010000004.1:0-14870 GCA_046262075.1 Gemmatimonadota bacterium | reverse complement strand
GCGGTAGAGCGCGGGCCGGATCCCCGCCGTCCAGGCAGCGATCTCCGCGGGCGAGTAGTCGCCCGCGCAGAGGCCACGGATCGAGCGTCGATGCACCTCGGAGATGGCCGCCGCATCGTCCGCGCTCGCGCGCCGCACGCGGAGCGCCGGAGCGAAACGGACAGGCTGGCGCAGGATCTGGGGCATGCCCGTCGAGCGCGACGCGGGGAGCCCGGCCCGCGAGCGATAAAAGGCCTGCTCGCTCGCGGGCCGGGCTCCCCGTGACGCGCCTGGCCTGCGGTTCCGTTCCCGGCGGTCTCTCACAGCGGGATGTTCCCGTGCTTCTTGGGCGGGTTCGCGTCGCGCTTGTTCGCCAGCGCCCGCAGGCCGCGGACGAGCCGCGAGCGGGTGTCGGCGGGGTCGATCACGGCGTCCACGTAGCCCCGCTCGGCGGCGACCCAGGGATTCGCGAACCGGCTCCGGTACTCCTCCGCGCGGGCGCGGGTCCACGCCTCGCGCTCGGCCTCGGGGCGTTGCGCGATCTCGCGCCGATAGACGATCTCCACCGCCGCCTCCGGGCCCATGACCGCGATCTCGGCCGAAGGCCAGGCGAAGTTCAGATCCCCGCGCACGTGCTTCGAGGACATCACGTCGTAGGCTCCGCCGTACGCCTTGCGCGTGATCACGGTGAGCTTGGGGACGGTGGCTTCGCAGTAGGCGTAGAGCAGCTTCGCGCCGTGGCGGATGATGCCCCCGAACTCCTGTGCGGTGCCCGGCAGGAAGCCGGGGACGTCGACGAAGGTCACCAGCGGGAGATTGAAGGCGTCGCAGAAGCGGATGAAGCGGGCGCCCTTCACCGAGGCGTCGATGTCGAGCACGCCGGCCAGCACCGCCGGCTGGTTCGCCACGACGCCCACGGGCGCGCCGGCGAGCCGCGCGAAGCCGACGACCAGGTTCGCGGCGAAGCGCTCGTGGACCTCGAAGAGCTCGCCGCCGTCCACGACGGCGCCGATCACGCGCTTCATGTCGTAGGGTCGCGCCGGGCTCGCGGGCACCACCTCCCGCAGCTCCTCGTCCCGGCGCTCGACCGGGTCCGCCGCCTCCGCCACGGGAGGATCCTCGCGGTTGTTCTGCGGCAGGTAGCCCAGGAGCTCCCGGACCCGGGCCAGCAGCTCGGCTTCGCCGTCGGCCACGACGTGGGCCACGCCGCTCCGCGACGCGTGCGTGTCGGCCCCTCCCAGCTCGTCGAGCGAGACCTCCTCGTGCGTCACCGTCTTCACGACGCTGGGGCCGGTCACGAACATGTGGCTCGTGCCGCGAGCCATGAACACGAAGTCCGTGATCGCCGGGGAGTAGACCGCTCCGCCCGCGCAGGGACCGAGGACGGCGGAGATCTGCGGAACGACGCCTGAGAGCAGCGTGTTGCGCAGGAAGATCTCGGCATACCCGCCGAGGCTCACGACACCCTCCTGGATGCGCGCGCCACCCGAGTCGTTGAGCCCCACGACCGGCGCGCCGTTCTTCAGCGCGAGGTCCATGACCTTGCAGATCTTCTCGGCATGCGCCTCGGAGAGCGAGCCGCCGAAGACCGAGAAGTCCTGACTGAAGACGTAGACCGGCCGCCCGCGCACCTCGCCCCATCCCGTGACGACGCCGTCGCCGGGCACCCTCTGGTCGGCGAGCCCGAAGTCCGTCGCGCGGTGCGTCACGAACATGTCGAGCTCGACGAAGCTGCCCGGGTCGAGCAGCAGATCGAGACGCTCGCGCGCCGTCAGCTTGCCGCGAGCGCGCTGGGCCCGCAGGCGGTCCTCGCCCCCACCCTGCAGCGCCAGCTCCTGCCGCCGCTCGAGCTCTTGGAGGTCAGCCCGCATCGCCTCCGACCCAGTGGAGGACAGGGGCTCCGCCCTCGATGCGCGAGACCACCGGGACCTTCCAGACCTCGCCGTTCTCGATGTGGTAGGTGGCCGCGGCACCCACGTAGGTCGCCTCCGATCCGCCCGCGCCCGATCCCCCGCCGGGCCCCGTGAGGTACCGCAGCGCCAGCACGACCGCGTCGTAGCCCCAGGCCGGAAAGTTGCTCGCCAGGGAGCGCCCGTAGCGCTTGAAGTACGCGGCGCGAAAATCCCAGTAGCGCGTCACCCGCGCGTCGGGGGCGAAGGTGTCGGCGAAGTAGGCTCCCTCGGCGAAGCTCCCCGCGCGGCGCAGGAAGTCCTCGTCGCGCCAGACCGAGATCCCCAGCATCCGGAAGGTGCCGCCGCTGTAGTAGCTCACCTGCGAAAGGATCGTGAGCACCTGGCCCGCGCTGCGGGTGGGCAGGAACAGCGCCTCGGCCCCGCGCAGCCTCGCGGCACGCAGCGGCGCGCCGAAGCTCGCAGCACCGCGAGCGAAGAGCTCCTCGAGCACGACCCGGCCGCCCGCCGCCTCGAAGGCCGCGCGGAAGGCCGCGGCGTCTGCGCGGCCCTCCTCGTCGTCGGCGCCGATCACGGCCACGCGCAGCAGGCCGAGCCGCCCGGCGGCGAACCTGCCCATCGCGCGGCCGAGCAGCCCGTAGGTGGCGTTCGGCGCGACGACCCCGGGGCCGAGGTCCCGGAGCGCCGGGTCGGTCGCCGTCGGGGACACCAGCAGCACGCCGCGCTCGAGCGCCGCGCGCGCCGCGGGGACCGCGGCCTCGCTCTCGAGCGGCCCGATCACGACGCGCACGCCCGCGTCCGCCAGCCGGTCCACCGCGGCGGCAGGGTTGAGGGCACCCCCCTCGGGCAGCGCCTCCACGCCGTACGTCGCGCCACCCCTCGCCGCGACCTCCTCCAGGGCGAGGCGCGCGCCGTCCTCGATGTCGCGCGCCACGGCCGCCAGGCGTCCCGCCGCGGGCAGGATCGTGCCCAGCCGGCTCCCAGCCTCGCGCGGCGTCACGGGATCGCCGCCGCCGTCGCCCGCCCCGCCGACGGTGCCGTCGCCGAGCCGTGCTGCCGTGCGCGCCAACGTGGCCGCCCGCTCCGGGTCCCGCGGGCGCACCTCGCGTGCGGCGCGGGCGTAGAGCGGAGCCAGGAACGGGCGCTCCGGCAGCTCCTGCAGCAGCCGCTCCGCCTCGCCTGCCTCGAGCCCGCGCACGGCCGCCTCCCCCACGATCCGGGCCGCCTCCCGGCCGGCCTCGCGCTCGGGCAACTCGCGGGTGAGCGTGCGCAGCGCCTCGCGTCCCTGGCCCTGACGCTGGAGCGCCGAGGCGAGCACGATGACGGTGTCCGTGGTCTCGTAGCCGGGCGCGGCCTGCAGCAGGCGGCGCAGGTCCGCCACTGCTTCGGCGTGGCGCCCGAGGCGATAGGCCGCGAGCCCCCGCTCGCGCAGGCTCAAGGTCGACCAGCGGCTCGCCGGGTATACGCCGACGACGGAGTCGAAAGCGGCGTGCGCCTCGGCGTAGCGCCGCTCCCCCACCTCGCGGACGCCCAGCTCGTAGAGGGCACGCGCCGCGCGCTCCGAATCGGGGGCGAGCTCGCCGCCGGCGAGGGGCGGCGGCAGACCCGCGCTCCCGAGGCAGCCGGAGAGCGCCGCTGCGGCGCAGAAGCCGAGCAGGACGAAAGAAGAGGTGTGGATCGCTCCACACCTCTTCGGGAAGGCTGCGGTCATCGACGCGGCCGGCGAGCTGCCGCGCTCAGCCGCCGGAGGCCGTCACGTCCTCGGCGCCCGCCGGCGCCGGCTGCGGCTCCTCCTCCGTCTCGGGTTGCGCCCGCGGCCGTGCCCTCAGCGGCTCCGTCACGGAGAGCACGATGCGGCGGTTCTGCGGGTCCGACTCGATCACGCGCATCTGGAGCCTGTCGCCCTCCTGCACGTACTCGCCCGGGTGGCCGGCGTTCTTCACTCCCAGCTGCGAGACGGGCACGAAACCCTCGACCTCACCCTCCAGGTCGACCACGAGGCCCTTGTCGAGGATCCGGACCACCTGCCCGATGACTCCGATCCCGGTCTCGTACTTCTCGCCCAGGCGCGACCACGGGTCCTCGACCAGCTGCTTCATGCCCAGCGAGATGCGCTTGTTCTCGACGTCGATGTTCAGGATCTGCACGTCCACGACGTCGCCCTTCTTCACGACCTCGCTGGGATGGTGCACGCGACGCGTCCACGACATGTCGGAGATGTGCACGAGCCCGTCGATCCCTTCCTCGATCTCCACGAAGGCGCCGAAGGAGGTGAGGTTGCGCACCTTGCCCCGCAGCTGCGTGCCGGGCGGGTACTTCTCCGCCAGGCTCGCCCACGGGTCGGCCTCGATCTGCTTCATGCCCAGCGAGATCTTCTCCTCCTGGGTGTTCACGTTCAGCACCACGCACTCGATGACGTCGCCGATCGAGACCACCTTCGAGGGATGCTTGATGTGGCGCGTCCAGGACATCTCGGAGATGTGCACGAGACCCTCGACGCCCTTCTCGAGCTCCACGAAGGCGCCGTAGTTCGTGATCGAGACCACCTTGCCCTTCACGCGCTGGCCGACCTTGTACTTGTCGGCGACGTTCTCCCAGGGGTAGGGCTGGAGCTGCTTCAGGCCCAGCGAGATGCGATTGTTGTTCAGGTCCATGTCGAGGATCTTCACCTCGGCCTCGTCCCCGATCTTCAGCATCTCGGAGGGATGGCTTACGCGGCCCCACGACATGTCCGTGATGTGCAGCAGGCCGTCGGCGCCGCCCAGATCGATGAAGGCGCCGAAGTCCGTGATGTTCTTCACCACGCCCCTGCGCACCTGCCCGATCGCGATCTCCTTGAGGAGGCTCTCGCGCTTCTTCTCCCGCACCCGCTCCAGGATCACGCGGCGCGACACGACGATGTTCCGCCGGCGCTTGTTCAGCTTGATGATCTTGAACTCCATCTCCTGGCCGATCAGCTCGTCGATGTTCGGCACGCGTCGCAGCGCGATCTGCGAGCCGGGCAGGAAGGCGTCGACGCCGAGCAGGTCCACGATCACGCCGCCCTTGATCTTTCGCTGGAGCGAACCCTTGACGGGCTGGTCGTTCTCGTAGGCGTGGCGGATGCGGTCCCAGACGCGGAAGAAGTCGGCCTTCTTCTTGGAGAGGACGACGGTCCCCTCCTGGTCCTCCAGGTTGTCCAGGTAGACCTCGACCTCGTCCCCGGGCTGCAGCAGGTGCGGGTCCTTGAACTCGTCGATCGGGACCGCGCCTTCGCTCTTGAAGCCGACGTCGAGGATCACGAAGTTCTCGTCCACCCGCAGCACCCGACCCGGCACGATCTCGCCCTCGTGGATGTTCGAGATCGATTCCTCGTACAGGTCCAGCAGCTCCTCGTACTCCTCCGGCGAGTACTCCTCGTCGTCGAAGAGATCGGGGCGCGACTGGATGGACTCGGCGGCCGTCTCCTTCTGGCGGCGCGGGCGCTCGCGCTCGCGCATCGGCAGGCCTTCGCGGCGCTCTTCGGCGGGCGCGACCGCGGTCGCGGAGTCGGCGGCGCCGGCGCGCGTCGGAGCGTCGGCGGTGGGGGTGGCGCTCTGGACGTCGTTCGTGGGCATGGGCCCGGGATCTCCCTGGGCGTCGAGCCGCGAAGCGGCACGACGGTCGAGGTTCTTCACGCGAAACGCGGGCGAACGTCTTGAAGCTTCTGAACCTATCTTCCGCCCGGCGACCTCGTCAAGCCTGCGCGGGCTGCGCGCGACGATCACCCGCGCGCCGGGCCGGGCGTACGCGCGCGGCGAACGACCGCGGCGTCAGACGGTTCGGGCGTGGTGCAGCTCCAGGATGCGCTCGACCTGCTGCTCCAGCGTGAGGTCGTCGGTCAGGAGCACGACGGCGTCGGCGGCCGGCGCCAGCGGAGCGGTGGCGCGGCCGCGATCCTGGGCGTCGCGCCGCGCCAGCGCCTCGGCGTCGACCGTCCGCCGGTCGGCGGCCGATCGGCGCCGGGCGCGCTCCTGCACCGACGCGTCGAGGAACACCTTCAGCGGCGCCTCGGGCGCGACCACCGTCCCGATGTCGCGCCCGTCCATGACGGTGGGAGCGCGGGACGCCATCTCGCGCAGCTTGGTCGTGACCACGCGCCGCACCTCGGGCTGCGCGGCGACGCGGCCCACCGCGCGCGCGACCTCCGCCTCACGGAGCCGCTCGGTCACGTCCTCGCCGTCGAGCAACGTGCGATTCGTCTCCGGCTCGAGGCGCTGCTCCACACGGGTCCGCTCGAGCCGCCGGGCCAGCGCGCCGCCGTCGAGGACCCGGCCTGCGGACGCCTCGCGCGAGGCGAGCAGCGTGGCCGCGCGGTAGAGCGCGCCCGAGTCCACGTAGGCGAACCCCAGCCGCCGCGCCACCCGCACCGCCGTGCTCGACTTGCCCGATCCGGCGGGGCCGTCGATGGCGATGCGCACGCCGGGCTGCGCGCTCATGGCGCGAGCCGCAGCAGCAGAGCCGGGAACTCGGGGAACGACGTGGCGACGGAATCCGTCTCGGACAGCACGACGCGGGCACCCGGGCGGCGCCCCAGCACCGCGAAGGCCATCGCGAGCCGATGGTCCCCTCGGGTGTCCACGGCCCCCCGCAGCGCGCCGTCCGTCCCCTCCACCTCCAGTCCGTCCTCGAGCTCGCGCGCGCGTACCCCCAGCGCCGCGAGACCTTCGACCAGCCCCCGCAGTCGGTCGCTCTCCTTCACGCGCAGCTCCCCCACGCCCCGGATGCGCGTCACGCCCTCCGCCGTCGCGGCGAGAGCTGCGAGCAGAGGGACCTCGTCCAGCAGCCGCGGCGCCAGGTCCGCCCCGACGTCGACCGCCCGCAAGCGCCCGGCGTGGCGGATCCGCAGGTCCGCCACCGGCTCGCCCCCCACGGGCTCGCGCTCGATCACGCTCAGATCCGCCCCCATCCGGGAGAGCAGGTCGAGCACCCCGGTCCGTCCCGGGTTGACGCCCACGCCGGCCAGCTCCAGCTCGACGCCCGGCACGAGTGCGGCGAGTCCCAGCAGGAACGCCGCGCTCGAGAGGTCGCCCGGGATGCGCATGTCGAGCGGTCGCAACCGCGTGCCCGGCCCGAGCGCCACCTCCAGCCCGGACACGCGCAGGCCGGCGCCCATGGCGAGCAGCATGCGCTCGGTGTGGTCGCGCGTCGCGGCCGGCTCGCGCAGCACCACCGCCACGCCCGCGGCGGCCCCCGCCAGGAGCAGGCAGGACTTCACCTGCGCGCTCGCGACGGGCAGATCGTGCTCCAGCTCGCGAAGTCTGGAGCGACGGATCTCCAGCGGCAGCAGCCTGCCGCCGCCGCCCTCCGCCCGAACGTCGGCACCCATGCGGCGCAGGGGCTCCACGATGCGGTCCATCGGTCGCGAGCGCAGCGAGGCGTCCCCCGTGAGGCGCGCCGGCACGCCGGAGCCGGCCAGCAGCCCGGCCAGCAGGCGCACGCCGGTCCCGGAGTTGCCGAGGTCGAGATCCGCGGCGGGAGCGCGCAGCGGGCCTCCGCGCACCACCGCCTCGGTGCCGGAGACCTCGCAGGCGAGCCCACAGGCCGCCAGCGCGGCGGCCGTCGCCGCCACGTCGCCGCCCGCGTTCACGTTCGTGAACCGGCTCTCGCCGCCACCGAGCGCGCCGAGGAGCAGCGCGCGGTGGCTGATGGACTTGTCACCGGGGATCGGGACCAGGGCGCGGGGACGGGGCGCGCCGGAGCGCGCCGCGCCGCCGCCGATCAGGGCTGGCAGTGGCGGCAGAACACCGCCGTGGGCACCTCTTCGAGACGTTCCTTGCTGATGCGCCGGCCACAGCGGGCGCACTGGCCGTAGGAGCCCTGCTCGATTCGCTGCAGCCCGACCTGCACCCGCGAGAGCTCCTCTTCCTGTCGCTGTTCCTGGAGGATGAGGATGTCGCGCTCCTTCTCCTCCTGTGCCCACTCCTCGAGCTCGTGCGACGGCTCCTGCAGGCCGCGCAGCTCCTCGCGCAGCTCCTCCAGGTTCTTCAGGATCGCCTCGCGGGTCGCGAGCAGCTTGCCGCGGTAGTGGCGCTCCTCGGTCGCGGTGAGCCCCTTGCGGCCGGCCGCCCGCGCCGGGCCGCTCCGGGAGGAAGCGGCGTCGTCGCCCCCGCTCCTGCGCGCCGGCCTGGGCGATGGCGCGCCGCGAGCTGCCCCGGCCTTCGCCGTCTCGCCGCCACGGCGCGACGGCGCGCCACCACGCGCCCTGCGGTCACCGGTCCTGGCGGCGCTCCCGTCTGCGGCCGCGCGCCGCGCCGGCTTGGCGGCCTTGGCGCCGGCGTCGCGCTTCGCCGGGGTGCGCGCCTTCGCGGACTTCGTCTTCGCCGGCTTCGCGGAGGACCCGGAGCTCCCGGAGCGCGCCTTGGAAGCCGCGGGTTTGCGGGCGCCCTGGCGCGCCTTCCCGGAGGCGCGCCGGCCCGCCGGCGTGTCCCGCGACCCCCCGCTCTTCGAGCTCTTCTTCGATGCCATGCGCGTCCTCGCGTGCAGGGTTCGGGGCGCGGTGTGCACCCGGGGGTCGAAAAAGGGGCTAATGATAGCCGCGCCGTGCCACCCGGGCAACCCGCGCTCAGCCCCCTCACGGCGCGCGCCCTCCGGCGGCGCTGCTTCCCTTCCTCCGTCGAAGCGGGCGCGCAGCCACGTGGCGATTCGCGAGAGCAAGCCCGCGGGCGCTCGGTCCCGGTGCGCTTCGGCGAAGAAGCGTGGATAGTCGCCGCCCACGAGCACCGTGACGTCCACGAAGCCGTCGGGCGCGAGCTCGCGCCGGATCGGCGTGCCGGGGAGCGCCAGCGCGACCTCGCGCGCGAAGGCCCCGTCCCCCACGCGGGCGAGGATCGAGGTCGAGGGCTGGGGCCGGCGCGAGGCGTTCCCGTAGTTCACCACGTCGAAGCCCTCTCGCCGCAGGAGCTCCGTGACCCGATCCGCCAGTCCCGGGACTCGAGTGCCGTTGAGCACCTCGACGCGGATGCGCGATCGGTCGGGCCCCGGCCTCTCGGCCGTGCGCGGCCCGGCCCCCGAGGGGCCGTTCCCCGCCGGTCCCGGAGGGCTCCCGGTCCAGCGGTACACCAGGGAGGAGAGGAAGGCGCCCACCGCGAGCGCCAGGACCACGATCACGAGGGTGAGCCAGCGATCGCTCCGCGCCCGGACGTCCGGCCGGCGGCTAGGCACGGCCCCGGCAGAGCGCGTTCCAGGCCTCGACGCTGCGCGGGTGCACCGGCAGGCCGCGGGCGAGCACCCAGGTGAGCTTGCGCGCCAGGACGGCGTGGGAGAGCTCGGCGAGCGTCAGCTCGCCCGCCAGCGCCCGCCGGAGCAGGTCGCGGTCGGCAGACTCCAGGTGCCGCCGGGTCGGCTCCAGCGCGTCGGCCGCGAACAGCACCCAGCCCAGCGGGGTGGCGTCCGCGCTCGAGGTGGGATGCAGCGCAACCGCCCGCAGCAGCTCGGCGTCGGCGATCCCGAACTCCTCGCGTGCCACCGCGGCGCCGGCACGGGCATGCACCAGCCCCGGGAAGCCGGCGTCCTGC
Source organism: Gemmatimonadota bacterium (assembly GCA_046262075.1). Taxonomy (GTDB): domain Bacteria; phylum Gemmatimonadota; class Gemmatimonadetes; order JACCXV01; family JACCXV01; genus JBHENL01. The sequence continues at coordinate 5,446 of JBHENL010000004.1, read as the reverse complement.
GGGTCGGGCCCGCCCGCGCGTCGCAGCTGCTCCTCTTGCGGCAGGTCCTTCGCCACGTCGTGGAGGAGCGCGGCGGTGACCGCACGCCCGCGGTCGCGTGCGGTCCAGCCCAGGGCTTCCGCGAGGGCGTAGGCCGTCTCGGCGACGGAGAGCGTGTGGCGCCACCGGCGCTCGGAGAGCCGCGCGCGCAGCGGGGCCGTCCGCTCGAGTCGGGCCGCAGCGCGCGCCGCGCGGGAAGACTCAGTCGTAGCCCTTGCGGACATACGGCTGGAGGATCGCACCCGTCGCGATGGAGGTGCGGGCCACGAAGTTCCACCCCTTCAGCTCGACGCCGGTGCCGATGTGGCTGGCCACGATCCGCGAGTAGGGCCCGACCACGCACTCGGCCCCGATCACCGAGGGGCCCTCCACGATGACGCCGGGATAGAGGACGGTGTCGGGGCCGATCGAGACCTCGGCATCGATGAGGATCGTCTCGGGCTGCAGCATCGTCACCCCGCCGGCGAAGATGCGGGCGCGGATCCGCTCGCGCAGCACCGCCTCGGCGCAGGCGAGCTGCTCACGGTCGTTGATCCCCAGCACCTCTTGCGGATCCTCGATGGCGACCGCCTGGACGCCGCCCGGCGCCGCGCGCAGCAGCGTGGGCAGGTCCGTCAGGTAGTACTCCCCCTGGCGGTTCTCGCGCCCGATCCGGTCCAGCTCCGGAAGCGCGTCCGCGGCGCGGAAGCAATAGATCGCCGTGTTGACCTCGCGGATGCGCAGCTGATCGGGCGTGGCGTCGCGGTCCTCGACGATGCCGAGCACCGCGGTCCCCTCGCGCAGGATGCGTCCGTAGCCGGTCGGCCGGTCCAGGACGGCGGTGAGCACGGTCGCGGCCGCTCCGCTCGCGCGGTGATGGTCCAGCAGCCCGCGCAGCGTCTCCTCGCGCAGCAGCGGCGTGTCGCCCGCCGTCACGAGCAGGTCGCCCTCGAAGCCACGCAGCAGCGGCCGGCACTGGAGCAGCGCATGGCCGGTGCCCTGCGGCGACTCCTGCACGACGAACTCCACGGCAGCGCTCTCGAGCGCCTCCTGGACCAGCTCGCGCTGGTGCCCCACGACCACCAGCGTGCGGCTCACGCGGAGCGCGCGGAGCGGGGCCAGCACGTGCGCGATCACCGGCTTGCCGGCGAGCGGGTGCAGGACCTTCGCCAGCCGGGACTTCATGCGCTTGGACTCGCCGGCGGCGAGCACCACCGCGACCATCGGACGGGCGGAATCGTCTCCGGAATCCGCCTGGCGCGTCACGTGCCCCCTCCGGCGTTCACGAGGACGTTGTCGAGCAGTCGAGTGCGCCCGAGCCGCGCCGCCGCGACCAGCGCCACGGGCCCGCGCACCTCGTCGATCTCGGAGAGGTCGTCGGCACGCAGCACTTCGAGGTAGTCGGCCACGAGCGTCGGCGCGCCGGCGAGCTCCCGCAGCGCGGCCTCCCGCACCGCCGCGGGACGCCCCTCTCCGGTCCGGACCGCGGCCTCGCCCGCGCGGAGCGCGCGGTGCAGACCCGGAGCGGCCGAGCGCTCCGCCGGAGAGAGGTAGGCGTTCCGGGACGAGAGGGCCAGCCCGTCCGCCTCGCGCACGACGGGAGCCACGTCGATGCGCACGGGCAGATCCAGGTCGCGCACCATCGCGCGCACCAGCACCGCCTGCTGCAGGTCCTTCTGGCCCAGGATCGCGAGGTCGGGAGTCACCGCGTTCAGCAGCTTGGCCACGATCGTGAGCACGCCCCGGAAATGCCCGGGCCGCGCGCGGCCCTCCAGCCGATCGCCGAGCGGGCCGGGGTCCACCGTCACCTGGCGCCCCTGCGGCAGCAGCTCGGAGACGGCCGGCGCGAAGAGCGCCTCCACTCCCCACGCTGCGGCGAGCGCGGCGTCGCGGGCCGGCTCGCGCGGATACGACTCGAAGTCCTCGCCCGGCCCGAACTGCAGCGGGTTCACGAACGTGGAGAGGACCACGGCGGCCCCCGCGGCGCCTCCCCGGCGCACGAGGCTCTCGTGCCCCGCGTGCAGGGCGCCCATGGTCGGAACCAGCGCCACGCACCGGCCGTCCCGGCGGAGGTCGGCGACGGCCGCGCGCACGGCGGCCACCGTCTCCGCGCGCTTCACGAGCCGCCGTAGCTCTCGTCCGCGGAGGGGAAGCGGCCGGCCTTGACGTCGTGCACGAACTCGCGTACGGCACGCTCGCACTCCCCCCCCACGTCCGCGTAGCGCCGCACGAAGCGCGGGCGGAACCGCTCGTCCATGCCGAGCAGGTCGTAGAGCACCAGCACCTGGCCGTCGCAGCCCGAGCCGGCGCCGATGCCGATCGTCGGGATCTCGAGCGCCTCGCTCGCGGTGCGGCCCACCTCGGCCGGAACCTTCTCGAGGACGACCGCGAAGCAGCCGGCGTCCTGCAGCCGCCGCGCGTCCTCGACGAGCTCGCGCGCGGCGCCGTCCTCCACGGCACGCAGCGGGTAGCCGCCCAGGGCGCGCACGGACTGCGGGAGGAGCCCGACGTGGCCCATGACCGGGATCCCGGCGCGCACCATCCGCCGTACCGCCGCCACCACGTCGCGCCCGCCCTCGACCTTCACGCCGCCGGCCTCCGTCTCCTTCAGGACGCGACCGGCGCTGCGGACGGCATCGCGCGGCGAGGCCTGGTACGAGAGGAAGGGGAGATCCACGATCACGAACACGTCGGGCGCTCCGCGCCGGACCGCCCGGGCGTGGTAGATCATCTGCTCCAGCGTCACGGGAAGCGTGGTCTCGAACCCGGCTACGACCTGGCCGACGCTGTCGCCCACCAGCAGCCCGTCCACGCCCGAGCGGGCGAGCAGGCGGGCGAAGGTCGCGTCGTAGGCCGTCAGCCAAGCGCTCTTCTCGCCGCGCGCCTTCAGGGCGCGGAAGTCCGCCGGCGCGGCGGGTCTCGGCGGAGCGCTCAGGGGCGGGTCCTCAAGGCAGCAGGCCCTGGGCGCCGAGCTCGTGCAGCATGTCCAGGAAGAACGGGCGCAGGGGCAGGGCCGGGTGCGGTATGCCCAGCCGCTCGTCGCGGATCTCCAGTCCGTCGTAGGCGAGCACGTCCACGTCGATCGTTCGGGGCCCCCAGCGCAACCGGCCGCGCACGCGCCCCAGCTCGCGCTCCACCGCGAGGCAGGCCTCCAGCAGCTCCCAGGGCGAGAGCAGGGTCCTCACGAGTAGGACCTGGTTCAGGAAGAGCGGCTGCTCCTCCACCCCCTGCGGGACGGTCTCGCGGACGGCACTCGCCGCGAGCAGGCGCGAGTGCGGCAGCGCCGCGAGCGCTTCCCGCGCCGCGGCGAGGGACGCCTCGCGCTGGCCCAGGTTCGAGCCCAGGCTGAGCGCGGCGTGACTCGCGCCCGCGAACCGATCCTCCGCGGTGGAGGCGACCTCGGCGGCTCTCACCGCAGCAGGACGAGCTTGCGCAGCTCGCGCGCGCCGGCGGCGTCGAGCACGACCACGTAGACCCCGGAGGGAACGACCCGGCCCTCCTCGTCGCGGCCATCCCACGTCCGCTCGTGCGTGCCGGGCGCCAGCTCGCCGTCGACCAGGCTGCGCACCGGCCGGCCGCGGACGTCCAGGACGCGGAGCTCCACCCGCCGTGCCGCGAAGACCCCCAGCTCCCCCGCGGGCAGGCCGAAGCGCAGCGTCGCCTCTCCGGTCTCGCTCCGCAGCGGATTCGGGAAGGGCGGTTCGAGGACCAGCCGCTCGGGCACGCCTGGAGGGGGCGGGGGCGCGCCGCCCAGGATCACGGTCTCGTAGGTCGTGCGGGCGCGCGCCGCTGCGTCGCGGAGCGCGGCGCGGTCCTCGCCCGCCACAAACGCGAACGCGAAACGCAGCGAGTCGCCCGGCGCGATCGTGCGCGGCCCGACGCCGAGCACGTGCGCGAGGTCCTGCGGGTCGTCCTCGCTCGGGTCGGGGACACCGTCGGAGAGGAAGTCGAACTTGTCCTCCTCGCGGATCTCGATCGTCCCGGCGGACACCTGGAACTCGGCGAGCTCGACGATGCGGTAGGAGAGCTCTCCCGACGACACGGGGCCCAGCGCGGCGATCCCCAGGGACGGGGTCCCGGGCGGCCCCTCCACGACCCCCAGGCGCAGGGACGGCTCGAAGTCCATGGTCTCGGTCTGCACCCCCTCGTCGTCGAGGAAGTCCCAATCGGCGAAGAAGCCGGCGTGCACGTTCGTGAGCGGCGCGGACGTGCGGTTCGTGACGAAGTAGGTGACGATCACGAAGTCCCGGCGGCCCGTCTCCCCGAAGGCGTAGCTGTGCTGCCGCACGGCGACCCCGAGCGCGCCGTCGAAGTTGTACGAGTCGTCGTACGCGCCGACGATCTCCTCCGCCGCCAGGGGCCCCGGCTCGAGGAACGAGAGCGGGACGCCGGGCAGCGCGTGGAAGTCGTTCACGGACTGCGCGACGTTCCCGTAGGGGATGTCATCCGACACCTGGCCCGGCGCACGGCCGACCATGAACGAGCCGTGGAAGAGGTAGTTCGTCTCGTCCTCGGCGGGAAAGTGGAATCCCTCCCCGAGCAGTGCGTTCGTCCGCTGCCGCGCGTCGAGGACCCCCAGCCAGAACCCCGCGGCTCCGAAGTTCGTGAACGTCGCGCGGATCTCGTTCGCCTCGTGCGTCGCGAAGGCGCCCTCCGCCGGTGCGCCCGCGACGAGCGTGAAGGGCACGGGGGGACCGCCGCCGGGCAGCGCGAGCGCGAGGCCCAGGTCGGCCCCCGCCGGCGTGTCGGGGCTCACGAGCACACGCAGCCGGAGCTCGGCGCTCTCCCCCGGCTGCAGCGCGGGGACGGCGGCCTGTGCGTCCAGCACCTGGACGCGTGCGGAGCGGCTGGTGAGCACGGCGGTGCCGGCCGGCGAGGCGGCCGTCGTCGGGTTCGTCACGCGCGCGAAGAACGGGTTCTCTCCCGGCACCACGAAGAAACCGTCCTCGCCGGTTCCCCCCTGCAGCCCCGGCTTCGAGGCGAGTGCCGCGATCCCCGCACTCGTGAAGCCCGTCAGGCGCAGGACGGGCCCCGAGGCGGGTGCGGCCGTGACTGCCGCGAGCGCGTCCACGAGGCCCCTGCCGAACGTGTTGTCGGGGCCCGCGGGACCGAGGTCGCGCGCGGTCTCGAGCAGGATGCGCGTGACCTCCACCGGCGGGAGGAGCGGGTCCTTCTGCCGGATCAGGGCGGCGATGCCCGCGGCGATCGGGGCCGAGAACGACGTGCCCGACAGCACCTGCTCGCCGCCGTCGTTGTTCAGCGTGCGCACGCCGATGCCGGGTGCGACGACGTTGGGCTTCAGCCGGTCCGTGTCCGGCCCCTCGCAGAGCGACGGGCCGCGCCCGCTGAACCCGGCGATCTGCCCCTGGTCGGTCACGGCTCCGACCGCGAAGGCGTTGGCCGAGCTGCCCGGCGCGGTGATGTCGCC
>JBHENL010000003.1:0-12565 GCA_046262075.1 Gemmatimonadota bacterium | reverse complement strand
GGGAGGCCGCCCGGCAGCGGGGCGGCGGAGCAGGGTGAGGGCGCTGGTCACCGGCGGAACGGGATTCGCCGGGAGCCAGCTCGCGCTCCGGCTGCTCGACGAGGGACACCAGGTCACGATCCTCGACGTGGTGCCGGGGCTCTTCGACGAGCGGATCCGCGCGAAGGGCGGCGACGTGCGCTACGGGACCGTCACCGACGGCTCGCTGCTCTCGGAGCTGGTGCGCGGACAGGAGGTCGTCTTCCACCTCGCCGCGGCCTTCCGCAAGATCAACCTGCCCAAGTCGGTCTACCGCGAGGTGAACGCCGCGGCGACGGGGTGGCTGGTGGACGCCGCCCGCCGAGCCGGCGTGCGCCGCTTCGTCTACTGCAGCACGCAGGGCGTCCATGGCCACGTGGACCCCAGCCCGGGGGACGAGACGTCTCCGATCCGCCCCGAGGACTTCTATCAGCAGACCAAGTACGAGGGCGAGCTCGCCGCGCGCGAGGCCGCGGGCGGGATGGAGCTCACGATCGTGCGTCCCACGGCGATCTACGGCCCCGGGGACCCGGGCCGGTTCTTCCTGCTCTTCCGCCAGGTGCAGAAGGGCTGGTTCCCGCTCTTCGGCGCCGGCCGGGTGCACTACCACCCGGTGTACGTGGAGAACCTGAACGACGCCTTCCTCCTGGCCGCCGAGCGGCCGGGTGCGGTGGGCGAGGCGTTCGTGATCGGCGACGAGCGCTACGTGCCGATCGAGGAGCTCGTCCGCGCGGTCGCGGCGGCACTCGGGCGCGAGGTGCGCCTGCTGCGACTGCCGTTCTGGCCCGTCTACGGCACCGCGGCGGCGCTCGAGGTCGCGTTCAAGCCGCTCCCCTTCGACCCGCCGATCTTCCGCCGGCGCGTCGACTGGTTCCGCCAGAACCGGGCGTTCGACATCTCGAAGGCGCGCGAGCGGCTGGGCTACCGCCCGCGCGTGGGGCTGGCGGAGGGTCTGCGGCGCACCGCCGAGTGGTACCGCGCCGAAGGGATGCTGCCCGCCAACGCCGGCGCGGAGACCTCCTGAGATGTGCGGAATCGCCGGCTTCAACTGGGGCGACGAGGAGCTGGTCGCGCGCATGCTCGGGCGCATCACGCACCGCGGGCCCGATTCGGGCGGCAGCTACGTGGCGCCGGAGGTGTCGCTCGGGTCGCGCCGCCTCGCCATCATCGACCTCTCGGCGCGCGGCAACCAGCCGCTCCCGAACGAGGATCGCAGCGTCTGGATCGTCTTCAACGGGGAGATCTACAACCACCGCGACCTGCGCCGCCGGCTCGAGGGCCGCGGCCACCGCTTCGCCGGTGCCAGCGACACCGAGGTGGTCGTCCACGCCTACGAGGAGTGGGGCACCGACTGCCTGCGGCGGCTGAACGGCGAGTTCGCGCTCGCGATCTGGGACTCACGGCGGCGGCGGCTGTTCCTGGCGCGGGACCGTCTGGGCATCAAGCCGCTCTATTACGCCTGGCGGGGCGGGCGGCTGATCTTCGCCTCCGAGATCAAGGCGCTGCTCGAGTGGGACGCGCTCGACCGCACGCTCGAGCCCGACGCGCTGCTCTATTACCTGGGCTACGAGTTCACGCCGGCGCCGCTCACGATGTTCGCCGGCGTGGCGAAGCTGGAGCCGGGCCACCGGCTGGTCCTGGAGGACGGGCGGCTGGCCGACGAGGCGTGGTGGGACGTGCCGCTCTACCGCGGCAACGCGACGCGGCGCGAGGCCGAGGACCAGCTCATCTCGACGTTGGAGGAGTCGGTGCGCTTGCGGCTGCGCGCCGACGTGCCGGTGGGGCTCTTCCTCTCGGGAGGCCTCGACTCGAGCCTGATCCTCTCCCTTTCCGCGGCACTCGGGACGGCGCTGCCCCAGACCTTCGCCCTGGGCTACGCCGAGAGCTCCTACTCGGAGCTGGAGGAGGCGCGCCGCATCGCGGAGCACTTCGGCACCGAGCACCACGAGCTCCTGATCGAGGGCATCTCGCCGGACGACGTGCGCGAGACGGCCTGGTCGCTCGACGAGCCGATGACCGACCTCTCCGCGATCCCGTTCTACCTGATCAGCCGGGAAGCCCGTCGTCGAGTGAAGGTCGCGCTCTCGGGCGAGGGCGGCGACGAGCTCCTGTGCGGCTACGACCGCTTCCGCGCGAGCCGGCTCGACGGCCGGCTGCGGCTCCTGCCGGCCACGCTGGGTCGCGGGCTCCTCGACTACATGGCCGACCGGCTGCCCGACGGGGAGGAGAAGAAGAGCCTCCGCGCGAAGCTGAAGCGCTTCGCCCAGGGCGCGCGGCTCGCGCGGGAGGGCCGTCACGTGCGGTGGCAGTACTTCTTCCCGCCCGAGCACGAGAAGCTCGTGCGCGAGCCGCAGCGCTGGGGCCTCGACAGGCACGACCGCTTCGCGCCCGTGCGCCGCCACTGGGAGGCGTCGGAGCACCACCGCAACCTGAACCGCGAGAGCTACGTCGACCTGAAGCTCCTGCTCCCCGACAGCCTGCTCGTGAAGGCCGACAAGATGAGCATGGCGCACGGCCTCGAGGTGCGGGTGCCGTTCCTCGACCACAACGTCGTGGAGCTCACGGTGCCCTTCCCGCCGTCGTGGAAGCTCGACGGCTCGCGCACGAAGGCGATCCTGCGCAGCGCCGCGGCGCGCCACCACCTGCTCCCCGAGCGGGTGCTCACGCGCGGCAAGCAGGGCTACAGCTTCCCCAGCAAGAACTGGCTGCGCGGGCCGCTGCGGCCGTTCCTGGAGGAGACCCTCGCGGGCTCGCGGATCCTGGCGGAGCTGTGCGACCGCGCCGTGCTCGACCGCCTGGTGCAGGAGCACCTCGAGATGCGACACAACCACAACCACCTGCTGTGGTCGCTCGTGAACCTCGCGGTCTGGCACGATCTCTACGTCGAGAACCCCCCGCCCCGGATCGTGGCGGCGGGCGAGGACAGCGTCGTGCGGGCCGTCGGGGGGCCACCGGTCGGCGGCGGAGCAGACGTGGAGCTGGGTCGGCCGCACGTGGGCGGAGGCGAGCGGTGGTGAGGGCTCGCGAGATCACGGCGGCCGGCCGGAGCGCCGCGGACGTGTACCGCGACCGCGTCGTCGGTGGCCGCGGCGTCGGCGCGCTGCTCGTGCACGAGCTCTCCGCGCTGGCGCTGGAGCCCCTGCCGGGTGCGCTGGGGATCGTCGCACGGCGAGCGCTGTACCCGTTCCGGCTGCGACGGCTGGGGCGGGGGGCCGTGATCGGGCGCAACGTCGTCCTGCGCCACCCGCGGCGGATCTCGCTGGGCGAGCGCGTGGTGATCGACGACAACTGCCTGCTGGACGGCAAGGGCGAAGGCGAGGGCGGGCTCTTCGTGGGCGACGGCGTGTTCGTGGGGCGGAACTCCTCCCTGTACTGCAAGGGCGGGCGGATCGAGGTGGGCGAGGGCGCGGTGCTGGGGGTCGGAGTCGTGCTGAACTCCTCCAACCGCCTCGTGCTGGAGCCGGGCGTGCAGGTCGGCGGGGGCAGCTATCTGATCAGCGGCGGCGCCTACGACCTGGACGCGCCCCTGGCGGCGGCGCTGCAAGACGGTCTCGCCTCGCGCGGCGAGACGCGCATCGGCCGCGGCGCGCTGCTCGGGGCGAACGTGACGGTCACCGACGGCAGCCGCATCGGCGAGGGAGCGGTGGTCGGCGCCGGCTCCGTCGTTTCGCAGGAGATCCCCGCCGGGACGCTGGCGATGGGGGTGCCGGCCCGGGTACTGCGCCGCACCGGAGCGCGCGCGTGAGCGCCTCCCAGCTGGAGCTCGCTGCGCCGGCCGCCGCCACGGCTCTCTTGCCCGACGCGGCCCACAGGCGGGTGCTCGAGGCGCTCGAGGGCGAGCCCACGCCCGCCGAGTACGAGCGGCTCGCCTCGATCGTGAGGGCTCCCGCGGTGGCCGAGCGCGCGCGGCCGATCCGCGTCGCGGTGCTCGCCCGGGACACCCTGCAGCCGATCCGGCCGTTCCTCCAGGTGCGCGCGTTCCGGTCCGGCCTGGCGGCCCACGCCTGGTTCGGTCCGCAGGGGCAGCTGGCGGAGCCGATCCTCGACCCCGACGGCGAGCTGCACCCCTTCGCCGCCGACGCGATCGTGCTCGCCGGGCCGCCGCACGGCGACTTCGGCGTCTGGGAGGACGGCGACCCCGCCGAGGTCGAGCAGCGCGCGGCGGCCGCCGTGCGCCTGCAGGTGGAGCTCTGTCGCGCCCTGCGCGAGCGCTCGGGTGCCCTGCTGCTCGTCCACAACTTCGTCGTGCCGCTGCCGCGCGCCGGCGGCCAGGTCTGCGAGGTCCTGCGCGGCGCCAACCGGGAGCTGACCCGCGAGCTCGCGCCCGTGCCGGACGTCGCGATCGTGGACGTGGACGCGCTCGCCGACCGCTGGGGAAAGGGCCGGATGCGCGACGAGCGGCTCTGGCACCTCGGCAGGATCCCGCTGCGCTACGACCTGCTGCCGGAGCTCGCCGAGGCGTGGCTGGGGCCCCTCCGGGCGTGGCTGGGGCGGTCGCGCAAGTGCCTGGTGCTGGACTGCGACAACCTCTTGTGGGGCGGCGTCGTCGGGGAGGTCGGGCTGGAGGGGATCGCGCTCGGACCCACCTATCCCGGGGCGGTGCACCTCGCGATCCAGCGCGAGGCGCTGGCACTCTTCGAGCGGGGGATCGTGCTGGCGGTGAACAGCCGCAACAACCCGGCGGATGCGCTGGAGGTCTTCGAGCGCCACCCGCACGCGCTGCTGCGGCCGGAGCACATCGCCGCCTGGCAGGTGAACTGGGACGCCAAGGCCGTCAACATGCGCCGCCTGGCCTCCGAGCTCGGCCTGGGTCTCGAGCACCTGGCGTTCCTCGACGACGACCCGCGCGAGCGCGCGCTCATGCGCGACGTCCTGCCGGAGGTGCTCACGCTCGAGGTAGCGCCGGATCTCGGGACCCTGCCCGCGCGGCTCGCGCGGCTCACGGACTTCGACGTGCTCGCGATCACGAGCGAGGACCGGCGGCGCGGCCGGGAGTACGCGGCACGCCGCCTGCGGCGCGAGCTGGAGGCGCGCGCGGAGGACCTGGAGAGCTATTACGCCTCGCTCGGGACCCGCGTGCGCCTGCGGGCGGAGTCGCCCGAGAGCCGGGCCCGGGTCGCGCAGCTCCTGAAGAAGACGAACCAGTTCAACCTGGCGCTGCGGCGCCACGGCGAGCGCGAGCTGGAGGCGCTCCGCGCGCGCGGCTGTGAGGTCTGGGGCCTGGAGGTCGAGGATCGTTTCGGCGACAGCGGGCTTTCCGCGGTGGCGATCCTGGAGCCGGGCCAGCCCGCCTGGCGGCTGGAGAGCTTCCTCGTGAGCTGCCGCGTGCTGGGCCGCGGCGTGGAGCAGGCGTTCCTCGCCGAGATGGCCGGCCGCGCGCGCTCTCTCGGGGCGGCGCGGCTCGTCGCGGAGTTCCGGCCCGGCCCGCGCAACGCGCCCGCGCGCGAGTTCCTGATGCGCAGCGGGTTCGCGCCGCTCGGCGCGCCCGGCGGGGACGGGCGCGGCGCTCGCGACAACGGAGGCCCGGCGGGCGCCGAAGGACCGGGCGGGGAAGCCGGGGAGGGAATCGAGCTCTGGAGCTGCGACCTCGCTGCCGGCCCGGCGCCGGCGCCGCCCTGGATCGAGGTGCTCCGGTGATGCCCGCCCTGCGGCAGCTCGTGGCCGACGTCTTCCGGGTCGATCCCGATGCGGTGGGCCCGGCCGATTCGCCCGAGACGATCCCGGCCTGGGACTCGCTCCAGCACTTCGCGCTCGTGCTCGAGCTGGAGGAGCGCTTCGGGATCCAGCTCGAGACGGAGGAGATCGAGAAGCTGACCACCGTCGGTGACATCCAGCGCCTCCTCGACGTCCGCGGAGTGGGTTCTGCCGGCGAGGGGGGCGCCGCGTGAGGCCGCTCCGGATCGGCGTGCTCGCGCGCACGCTCTCGCAGCGCTACGGCGTGGGGGTCTATGCCGAGAACTTCCTGCGCGCCCTGGCGGGGCTGGGGTCGGAGCACGAGGTCGTGGTGTTCCTCCGCGCGCCGGCGGGCGGGCGCCTGCCGGAGGGGGGGAAGCTCCGGCCCGTCGTGGTGGGCGCGCCGAGCAAGGCCCTGTGGGACCAGGCGGCGGCCCCCCGCGCCGCGCGTCGCGAGCGAGTGGACTTCCTGTTCAACACGAAGTTCACGCTTCCGCTCGTCGCGCCCTGCCCGACCGGGATGTGCCTGCACGGCTCGATGTACTTCGTCCATCCGGAGCTCTGCGGCAGCCGGCTGGACACGCTGTACCTGCGGGCCTTCATGCCGCGCTACCTGGCGGCGGCCTCCCTGCTCGTGGCCAACTCCGAGCTCACCGCGCGCGATCACCTGCGCGCCTATCCGCGGGAGACCGCCGGCAAGATCCGGGTGCTCCCGCTCGCGGCCGCGGAGGAATTCGCACCCGTGGAGGACACGGCAGTCCTGCAGGAGGCGCGCCGCCGCTACGCTCTGCCGCCGCGCTTCTGGCTCACCGTCTCGCGGCGGGACCCGCGCAAGAACCTGCCCGCGCTCTTCGCCGCCCTTGCGCGACTGCCGCGGCCGCGCCTGCCGCTGGTGGCGGTGGGCGAGGGCTCCGAGACCTACGCGCGCGAGTGCGACTTCGAGGGCCTGGGCATCGCGGGCGAGGTCGTCTTCCCGGGCTATGTGCCGCAGGCGGACCTGCCGGCGCTCTACACGCTCGCGGAGGGGCTGGTCTTCCCCTCGATCTACGAGGAGTTCGGGATCCCGCTCGTGGAGGCCATGCGCTGCGGCTGCCCGGTGATCGCGGCGGGCACGGGTGCCCTGCCCGAGGTGGCGGGCGAGGCCGCGCTGCTCGTCGACCCGCGCTCGCCGGCGGAGCTCGCCGCCGCCATGGCGCGGCTGGAGGGGGATCCCGAGCTGCGGGCCACGCTCGCCCGCCGCGGGCTCGAGCGTGCCCGCCGGTTCAGCTGGTGGGAGCACGCGCGCGGCTTCGTGGCGGCCGTCGAGGAGGTCTGCGCGCGCTCGGCCGAACGTGTGGTGAGGCGCGAATCGGTGGAGCACCGAGGTCGCGGCTGGGCGCCGGCGAGATCGCCGCGCCACGACTGATCACAGGCGGCGCTCGGAGGCCATTCCGAAAAGGGGACCTCGTGGCCCCGTTTCCGGTCTCCGGCGTCGTCTGCTCTTCCGGTGCGGGCCCGCGCAAGCGGGCCCGCGGCCGGCCATCCGCTGGAGAGCCGTCATGACCCACCCGCAGCCGCACGCAGCCCTGCGGACGGCGGTCGTCATCCTCACGATGAACCAGCGTGAGATGACGCTGCGCTGCCTGCGCAGCGCCGAGCGGCTCACTCATGCCGGGACGCGTGTCGTGCTCGTGGACAACGGCTCCACCGACGGCACGGCCGAGGCCGTCGCCGAGGCCTTTCCCCGCGTGCGGGTCGTCCGCCTCGAGCGCAACGCCGGGGTCGCGAGCGGGCGCAACGCGGGCGCGCGTGCGGCGTGCGACGAGGGCGAGGTCGACGCGTTCTTCTTCAACGACAACGACACCGAGCTCGACCCCGGGTGCGTCGAGCCGCTGCTCGAGGCACTCGCCGATCCCGGCGTTGGGCTGGCCGTCCCGAAGATCCGCTACCTGGAGCGGCCGGAGCTGCTCGACGCAGCCGGCTACCGCGGCCTGACGCTCTGGCGCGGCGTGCGCATCGAGCCGCTCGGCCAGGGTCAGATCGATCACGGGCAATACGACGCCCCCCGCGACATGGGCGTCGCACCAGGGATCGTCGCACTCCGGCGCTCGACGTTCGCGGCGCTGGGCGGCTACGACGAGGGCTTCAGCCCGTTCATGTATGAGGACACCGACCTCGCGCTCCGCGCGCGGGCGCGCGGGCTCCGCATCCGCTTCGTGCCCGGCAGCGTCGTCTACCACAAGGGCAGCCACACCTTCGGCGGCGGCGACTACGTCCCGGAGTACACGCGCGTGAAGGGAAGGAACCTCATGCGCCTGATGCGCCGGCACGCCACGCTGCGCGACTGGACGCTCTTCGCGCTGCTCGGAGTCCCGGGTGCCGTGGCGCGCGGGCTCGTGCGGCAGGCACGGCGCGGCGACCTCGCGCCCCTGGCCGGGCTCCTGCGCGGCTTCGCGGCCCGCGGGGCGCGCGCGGGAGGCGCATGAGGCTCGGCGTCGTTCGCAACCTCGCCTACTCCGGGGCCGGAGCGCTCTCGTCGCTGCTCCTCTTCGGGCTCTTCGTCCTGGCGGCGCGCGAGCTGGGGGACGCCACGTTCGGGCTCTTCTCGTATGCGCTGGCCTTCGTGTTCCTGTTCGACTACCTGGCCGACTTCGGCGTCAGCGACATCGTGATCCGCGAGCTCGCCCGCGCGCCGCGCGAGGCGCCGCGCTACCTCGCGAACCTGCTGGGCTACCGCACGCTGCTGGGGCTGGCCGTCTACGGCGCGATCCTGCTCGCGATCCACGTCGTGAACGACGACCCGCGCGCGGTCCGGCTCGTCGCGATCCTGGGGCTGGGATTCGTGCTGCGGCCGCTCCTGCTGACCGGGCGCTGCTTCTTCCGCGCGTTCGAGCGCTGGGACCTGGACGCGGCCGTCCTGACCCTCGACCGGCTCCTGCTGCTGCTCGCGGGGGGTACGGTCGTCGTGGTCACGCGCAGCCCGGAGGCGCTGGCGTGGACCTTCGTGGCCGTGCGGCTGGTGCTCGCGGGGGTGAACCTCGTTCTGCTGCGGCCGCTGGTCCGTCTCGGACGACCGCGGCTGGAGTGGCCGTTCCTGATGAGCCTGCAGCGCCAGGCGCTGGCGATCGGCGGCTTCCAGGTCGTGATCGGAGCGGCCACCTACGTGGACGCCATCATGCTCGAGTTCTGGCGTCCGTACGAGGAGATCGGCTGGTACTCGGCGGCGTACCGGATCTATCTCGGCGCGGCGATGCTGCCGGCGACGCTGCTCGGGGTCTTCGCGCCGCGTCTGGCACGGCTCTTCACCACCGAGAGTCCGCGCGCGCACCAGGCGCTCGCCGCGAGCGTGGCCCGCTTCGCCTGGCCCGCGGGCGTGGGGCTGGCGCTGCTCGCCGCCGTGGGCGCCCCGAGCTGGGTGCATCTCGCCTACGGCGCCGAGTACGCTCCGGCGGCGTTGCCCCTGGCGATCCTTGGCGCCGGGTTGCTGGCGGTCTCGGCCTCGATCTTCTTCAACGTGGTCCTGATCTCGATCGACCGTCAGAACCGCGCCTTCGGGATCGCGCTGGCGGGTCTGGCCCTGAACGTCGCGGTGAACCTGGTGGTGATCCCGCGCTGGGGCTTCGTCGGGGCCGCGGCCGCCACCCTGCTCTCCGAGCTCCTGATCGTCGCGCTGTTCGCGGCCGTCCTGCGGCGCGACTACGGCCGCGTGCCGGGCCTGGCGACGCTCGGCAAGGCGCTCCTGGCCGCCGCGGCCGCGCTGCCGGCCGTGCTGCTGCCGGGACTGGAGCCGGCGTTGCGCGCGTTGCTGGCGGTGGCGCTGTACCTGGTGGTGCTGGCGCTCCTGGGAGTTCCGGACGCGGAGGAGCGCCGGCGCGCGGGCGCGTGGGTCGGGACCTTGCGGCGCGGCCGTGCAGGTGAACCGCGCCCACGGAACGCGGAGGAGCGCGAGGAGTCCCTGACCCACGTGCCGGTGGGGGACGCGTGAACGCGCTGCCTCCGCTCTCGTTTCGCCCGGCGCGGGTCCTGCTGATCGCCGCCATCTGCGCGCTCGCCGCCGTGACGAGCCTCGCCACGCCCGTGCACCAGCCGCGCCTCGCGGCGCAGGGCGCGCGCTACCTGGTGCTGGCGGAATCCCTGACGCGCGGGAGCTACAAGCTGATCAGCTCGCCGACGCGGGAGTCCGAGATCTCGGTGCCGCCGCTCTGGCCCGCGGCACTCGGCGTGGCCCTCGCGGTCTCGCCCACCGATTCCATGGAGGACTTCGTCCCCGTGGCCCAGGGGCTCACGCTCGCGCTGTTCCTGGCTTTCCTGGTGATCCTGTTCCTGTTCCTGGAGCAGCGTGCCGGGGGCGCCACGGCGGCGGTCGTGACCCTGCTGCTGGCCGTGCACCCGGTCGTGGTTCCCTTCGCGCGCAACCCGACGGCCGAGGTGCCCTTCACGCTGCTGTTCGCCGGTGCGCTCTGGGCCGGCGAGTCGGCCCTGCGCCGGCGCGACCCGGCGCGGCTGTGGTGGGCCTTCGCGCTGGCGCTGGCGGCCGCCTACGTGCGGCTCTCGGGCGCGCTGCTGGTGCTCGTGCTGGCGTGGGTCGCGTGGGGCGCCTTTCCGGCGCACCGGCGGGCGATCGTCGCGCTCACCAGCGCCACGCTGCTCTGGCCGGCCAGGCAGGCGGCCGTCGCCCTGCTGGAGGCACCCAGCACCGCCACCCTCGCGGAGCAGTTCCAGCATGCATTGGACGGGCGACCCTGGTCGCAAACCGTCGTCGAGAACCTGGGCTTCTACCCGCGCTCGCTGGTGGAGATCGCGTTCCCGACCGACCTTCTCCAGGATCCGCTGGTGGAAGGCCTGCTGCTGGTGGCGCTCTGGGGGGTCGTCGCCACGGGTCTGGCGCTCGGCGCCGGCCGCGACCGCGGCCTCGCCGCGGGGGCGTGCTTGACCTACCTGGCGGGCCTGCTCGCCTGGCCGCACCACGAGCTGCGCTATCTCGTGCCGGTCCTGTGGCTGGTCCTCGCCTTCGCCGCGTTCGGTGTGCGCAAGCTCGTGGAGCTGGTTGGGCTCGGCCTCGGGGTCTTCCGCCGGCCCGAGCGCGCCGCCCTGTCGCCGCTGCTCCTGCTGCTGCTGCTGCTCCCGTACGTGCGCTGGACGCTCGAGCCCGCGGAGGAGGGCCGGGCGCTGCAGGACGAGTGGCGGGGATACTACCGCGGCCTGGCCTGGGCCGACGCCCGGGCCCCCGAGCGCACGGTGTTCGTGACGCGCTATCCTGAAGATGCGTTCATCCGCACCGAGCGGCCCGTGCTGCCGCCGGAGGCCGGCTGGCCGCTGATCCGCGAGCGTCCCGCCGAGCGCCACGTGTGGGTGGTGCGCGACGCGTTCACGAGGACGCGCGGATTCCCCATCTCGTCGCACGCCCTCAGCGTCGAGGGCGCGCGCGTCGAGTTCGTCGACCCGGCGACGGGCGTGGAGGTCTGGAGCCTCCCGCAGCGCAGGGGGAACCACGCCGAAGCCGCACGGAGGCTCCCGACATGGGCGAGCTGAGAGACCTGCTGTTCCCGTTGTTCCTGCTGCTCGCCTTCTTCGGGGGCATCGCCGCGGGGATGAGCACGAAGATCCAGCGGGTGCTCTTCGCCCTGCTGCTGCTCACGACGATGAGGCACATCGCCGACATCCAGCTGGGGTACGATCAGGACTTCATCGGCCGCCAGCGCGGAACGGTGTGGGGCTTCCGCTTCACGTTCAACGACATGATGGCGATCCCGCTCTACCTGGGGCTGTTCGTCGGATCGCTGGTGCGGCCCGACGGCTTCCGCTGGTTCCCACGTGGCTCGCTCGCGATCTGGCTGCTCTTCGCCGCCGAGGTGGTGTCCCTCACTGCCGCGAACGAGGTCATCTATGGCCTCTACGAGCTGAACAACGTGCTCCTCGGGTTCATCGTGTTCGCCGCCGTCGCGAACTTCATTCGAACGGAGAACGACCTCCGGTTCGCGACCGTTCTGCTCGTGCTCGCGGCAGCCATCCCGGCGGCGGTCGGGTTCAAGCAGCACTTTCAGTTCCTGCTGGGGCAGCCCTACATCTCGCGTGTGACGGGGACGACGGTCCACCCGAACCTACTGTCGATGTACCTGAACATGCTGCTGCCGCTCTGTCTCGTGCTGGGACTCACCGTCCAGCGCTGGACGCTGCGGATCGCGCTCTTCGGCATCTGCCTCGTCGGGGCCGCGTCCGTGATGTTCACGGTCAGCCGCGGCGGCGTGGCGGCGCTGGCCTTCGGGTATGGCGTGGCGACTGGCCTCTGGCTGCTCTTCTCGCGGACGGGCAACAAGCCGCTGAAGCTCGTCATGTTGATCCTCTTCCTGGTCCCGGTGGGAGTCAAGTGGAGCCCGCTGCTCTTCGAGCGCATGGAATCGGCCAACGCCAAGGCGTCGAGCCGCGGGCGGCAGGCGCTCACCGACCGCGGATTCGAGATCTGGCGGACCAGCCCGGTCGTCGGCGTTGGAGTGAACAACTACGCGCACCAGGAGAACACGGCGAACGTCCACAACACCTACGTGCTGTACCTGGCGGAGCTCGGCGTCGTGGGCTTGTCCGCGCTCATCCTGCTGTTCGCGGCCTTCTTCCTGAACGCGCTGCGGAACGTCTGGCGGGCGCCGCCGCGCTCGCTGCTGCGCATCGTGAACATGGGAGTGGCGGCCGGACTGGCCTCCCTGTACCTGCAGCTCTACGCCGAGTTCGCGATCCGCTCGGAGAACATCCATTACCTCTTCTTCATCTTCGGCGGAATCATCGCCGGCTCGCACTACCTGGTGCGGAGCTCCCGCGAGCCAGAGGTGCAGGCGGCACCCGCCCGGCCGAAGCGCCGCGCGCTGGAGCCCGTGGGCGCGCCGCTGTGAGCGTGGGTACG
>JBHENL010000002.1:0-27281 GCA_046262075.1 Gemmatimonadota bacterium | reverse complement strand
GCCGTGGAGGGCTGGCGCGCCGCCGGCGCCGCTTCCCTGCCACTCCTCCTGGCGGCTGCGCTCGCGGCGGCGGCCGAGGCGCGCCTCTTCGGCGAGCGGGGCGTGGCGTTCCTCGGGCGGGCGCTCGAGCTCCGGTCGCTCGAGCTGCCGCTCGGCCGTTGGCGGCGGGCGGTCTTCGCACTCCTCGTGACTCTGGCCTGCGCAGCGCTGGGGGCGCCCCTGGCGGGTTGGGTCGTGGGGGCACTCTCGGGCGGCGCGGAGTCGGGGTCGGCGGCGGTGTCGCGGGCGTGGAGCGCGGGAGTGCCGGCCTTCGCGCGCTCGCTCGTGCTGGCCCTCGGCGGCGGCTCCCTGGCGGCGTTGATCGGTCTGCCGCTGGCGTACGCGGCCGAGCGCGGGCGGCTGCGCTGGAGGCAGGCCGTGGACCTCTCGCTCGTGGTGCTCTTCGCGATTCCCGGCGCGGTGCTGGCCTTGGGTCTCCTGCGCATGATCCCGCTCGAGGAGTTCCGCGCCTCCGGCCTCGCGATCGTGGCGGGCCTGGGAGTGCACGTCGCCGTGGTCCCCTACCGCATGGAACGCGTCGCCCTGCGCCAGCTCGGCGCCCGCGCGGAGGAGGCCGGCACGCTCGCTGGCGCATCGTGGTCCTCGCGCGTGCGCCACCTGATCCTGCCGCTCAACGCGGAGTTCGCCGCCGGCGCGTGGGGCGCCGCGCTGCTCCTCGCCTTCCGCGACGGCGGCCTCGGCACGGTGCTCTCGCCCGGCCTGCCCACGCTGGCCGCTCTGGGTGCCGAGTCGGCGGCCCGTTCCTCCCAGGCGGCGGCCGCGCTGGGACTCGTCGCCGCGTCCGCGGCGGCCTTCACCCTGCTTCTCGGCGCAGCCTTGGCACGACTCCTCGCCCGCGCCCGCAAAGCGGCCTTCGAAGCCACGGCACTCCCGTCGCCGGCGGAGGCACCCCGCACCCCGTGAGCGACATCCAGGTCCTCGACGCGGTGAAGGAGTACGGGGCGCTGCGCGCGCTCGACCACGTGAACCTGCGCATCGAGGCCGGGCAGTTCGTGGTGCTGCTGGGCCCCTCGGGCTGCGGCAAGAGCACGCTCCTGCGCGCGATCGCCGGACTGGAGCCGCTCAGCGGGGGAAGCATCCGGCTGGACGACGTGGAGGTGAGCCGCGGCGAGCAGATCCTCGAGGTGGACGCCGCCTCCTTCCGCGCCGGCTTCTGGGAGGTCGAGGTGAACGTGCGCGGCGAGGAGATCCTCTGGCGCACCGCAGAGGCCGTCGCCCCGCGCCAGCGCGTGGGCCTGCGGCTGGGCGAAGAGCCCCACCCGGTGGCGGACGAATCTCCGTGAGCGCGTCGATCCCTTTCCCACGCCCGGCCTCGAGGCTACATTCGTCCTCCGGGAACGAGGTCGGGAAGGGGATCCTTTCGTCTCGCCGCTGGCGGGGTTCAGAGATGCGACGTCGGTCGAGCCACTGCCGCCTCCAGTTCGCCTGGCTCCTGCTCCTGGCCGTACTCCCCACGCCCGCAGCGGCGCAGAGCCTCGTCGCCGCGGGCGAGGAGGTGTTCCTCGACGTGCTGGGCAGTGTGCCGGGCAACGAGTACACGCTTCCCGGCACCGACGAGTATTACCTGCGCGTCGTGGTCGCCGAGAACTCGATCTATCTGATGCGTGGCAAGCAGCTCATCGAGCGCTATCCCGTCGCCACCGGAAAGGGCAGTTTCCTCGAGTACAACCTGAGCCAGGGCGGCGGCTGGAAGTTCGACACGCCCGTGGGCGTCTACACCGTCGGCCGCAAGGAGACGGACCCGGTCTGGTACGCCCCGGACTGGTTCTACGTCGAGAAGGGGCGGCGTCCGCCGGCGCCGAACAGCCCGAAGCGCTACTTCCCCGGCGACATGGGCGCTCACGCGATCTATCTGGGCGACGGGCTCGCGATCCACGGAACGAAGAACCAGGCTTCGGTCGGGCGGCCGGTGAGTCACGGCTGCATGCGGATGGCCAAGGACGACATCGCCGAGGTCTACGAGCTGATCGAGGTGGGCACGAAGGTCCTCATCCAGTAGGGTCCCTCGCGTGATGGTCGAGTCGGTGCCGTTGCTCGTGGCCTTCTCGGCCGGCGTGCTCTCCTTCCTCTCTCCCTGCGTCCTCCCGCTGGTCCCCTCGTACGTCACCTTCATCACGGGGCTCTCTCTCGATGCTTCCGAGCGGCGCCTGTCGCGGCCGGAGGTTCGCGCGAAGGCCGCCCTCCACGCCCTGCTGTTCATCGGGGGGTTCTCGCTCGTCTTCGTCCTGCTCGGCGCCTCCGCGACTGCCGCGGGTCAGGTCTTTCGAGAGAATCAGGCGCTGGTCCGCAGGGTCGGCGGCGTCCTGGTGGTGCTGTTGGGCCTGCATCTGCTCGGCGCCTTCCGCCTCCCGTTCCTGCACCTGGACGCGCGGCTGCACCTGCGGGACAAGCCCGTCGGCTATCTGGGGACGGCGCTCGTCGGCGTCGCCTTCGCGGCGGGATGGAGCCCCTGCATCGGCCCGACCCTGGGCGCGATCCTGACCATGGCCGCCACCGCCGAGCGCGTCGGCAGCGGCGTCCTGCTGCTCGGCGTCTACGCCCTCGGCCTGGGCGTGCCGTTCCTGCTGGCGG
The DNA here is from genome assembly GCA_046262075.1 of Gemmatimonadota bacterium. GTDB lineage: Bacteria > Gemmatimonadota > Gemmatimonadetes > JACCXV01 > JACCXV01 > JBHENL01. Next base: position 24,650 of record JBHENL010000002.1, on the reverse strand, counting down.
CCGTGGGGACCAGCACGTTCCTCACGCTCTTCAGCCGCTTCCGCAGGCTGCTGCGGCCGCTCTCGCTGGTGAGCGGGGCGCTGCTGGTGGGCGTCGGTGTCCTGATCTTCACGAACTACCTCGCGATCCTCTCGGGCTATCTGAACCGCCTCTTCCTCCCGCTGCTGCCCTTCCTTGGCGAGAACATCTGAGGCGCCGCGGCGCTCCTCCCGCGGGGACCCGCGCGGCGAGGCTCACTCCGCGACACGCACCCACCCGTGCCAGGCGCGGGCATGACGCTGCTCACGCGCTCCGAGACCTCCCGGCTGGGGCTCGCCGGCGTCCTCCTGGCGCTGGCGTTTCCGCCCCTGCCCTTCGGGCTGCTCTCGCTGGTGGCCCTCGTCCCGCTGCTGCAGGTGCTGGACGCCGACCCCCGACCCGGGTTCCGCCGGGGGTTCACGCGTGGGGCCTTCTTCGGCTCCGCCTTCTACCTGCTGCTCCTCTTCTGGCTCTGGGACCTCGTGCGGTTCACGCCGCTCATCGCACCGACGTGGCTGCTCAGCTCGCTGTATCTCGGAGCGCTCGTGGGCCTCGCGGTCGGCGCGGCGCAGTGGGTACGGGCGCGCACGGGGCGCTCGCCCGCCCTGCTGCTCCCGTTCGCCTGGATCGGCCTCGAAAAGCTCCTGCAGTATGGCGACCTGCGCTTCACGTGGGGTGTCCTGGCCGACACCCTCACGCCTTACCCCCTGCTGTTGCAGACCGCGGAGCTCTGGGGCGCGCTGGGCATCTCGTTCCTGATCGTCCTCGTGAACGGCCTCGCGTACGCGGCCTGGCGCTCGAGCGAACGCTCTCCCTGGCGGCGGGCCCCGGCGCTGGGCCTCGTGGCGCTCTCCGTGGCGGTGCTGGCCTACGGAGCGGCCCGCTGGAGCGTTCTGCCCGGGCCCGGAGAGGGAGGCGGCGCGGTGGTGGCGGGCGGGGCGGTCTCGGAGCCGGCACGGCCGGGAGGCGGCCTGACCGGGGGGAACGTCGTGCGCGACCCGGCCGAGGACCTGGGTCCGCTGATCGCTCCCGCCGTGGCCGCGCCGGCGCCGCCGCCGGCGCCGGGGTCGGTACGCGTGGCGGTGATCCAGCCCGATATTCCCCAGGCGGTCCGCGACCAGCGCGAGAACGAAGGCTACGAGAGGAGCCGACTCCTCGAGCTCTCGCGGCGCGCGCTGCAGCTCGATCCCGACCTCGTGGTCTGGCCCGAGACGGCCGCGTCGTGGCTGCGCTACGACCCCGCCTACCTGGCCGAGCTCGTGGCGCTGTGCTGCGGCAGTGGCGCCACGGCGCCCTTCCTCGTGGGTGCGCTCGATGCGCTGGAGCCCGGCACCGCCGGGCAGAGGATCTTCAACGCCGCCTTCCTCGTCGACGAGGCGGGCGAGATCGCCGGCGTGTACCGCAAGGCGCTGCTGGTGCCGATGACCGAGCAGGTGCCCTATTCGGGGCTGCTCGGCTTCCTCAAGCCGGACGTGTGGTCCGGCAGCTTCAGCGCCGGGGGGTCGTTCACGCCGCTCGAGTTCCGCGCCGACGCGCCGGGCGAGGCAGGGTCGGTGCGGGTCGGCGTGCCCATCTGCTACGAGATCATCTTCGCGCATGCGATCCGCGAGTTCAGGCGCCGCGGCGCGCGGCTGATCGTGACGATCACGAACGACGCCTGGTTCGGCCGAACGCCAGCGCCCTACCAGCACGCCTCGCAGCTGCGGCTCCGCGCGATCGAGAGCCGCATGGCGATCGCTCGTGCTGCGAACACCGGCATCTCCGGGTTCGTATCGCCCAGGGGAGACGTGATCGCGGCAACCGATATCTTCGAGCCGGCCTATCTCGTGGCCGACCTCCCCCTCGCCGGAGGAGTCACGCCCTACGTGCGCTGGGGGGACTGGATCCTTCCCGTATCGTGGCTCGGCCTGGCGCTGGCATCGGGTCTCGCGCGCCGCCGCGCCGGCGCCACGCGGTCGCGCGGCCCCACGGAACCCCAGCGCGTGACGAGCGCGCGACCCGACCCCGCTTTGGTCGATTCGCCCGGAGAGGACGACCGATGACCCCGAAGAAGCCCCGCCACAGGAAGGAAGCCTCCAAATCCCCCGCCCGCCCGACGCCGGCGAGCGCACCGCCGGCACGTCGGGCGAGTGGGCGGCCGACCTCCCGCGGTCCCCGCGGGGGCGAGCCCCGCTACCGTTCGCCGAAGCTCTGGATCGGCGTGGCCGCGCTCGCGCTGCTGGGTGGCGCCCTGTGGTTCGCGCGCTCCGGAGACGAGCCCGGCGAGGGGGAGGAGCCGGCGACCGCACCCGGAGCGCCGGTGCCGCTCTCGGAGGCGGCGGAGCTGGACGAGGGGCCTCGCGTCACGTCCGTGCCGGACTCGCGGCTCATCGACGTCGGCGACGACCCCCGCAAGGGCAGCCCTGCAGCACCCGTACGGATCGTGGAGTTCGCGGACTTCCAGTGCCCCAGCTGCGGGCAGTTCTTCGCCACGACGCAGGGAGCCCTGACGGCACTCTACGGCGATCGGCTCGAGTGGGTGTTCCTCGACTTCCCGCTCACGCAGGTACACGACCGCGCCATGCCCGCGGCGCTCGCCGCGGCGTGCGCGCACCGGCAGGGCAAGTTCTGGCCCTATCACGACCTGCTGTTCCAGAACCAGACGCGGCTGCTGGACCGCGCCCTGAAGAGCTACGCCGGCGATGCAGGGCTCGACGTCGACGCTTGGGAGGCGTGCTACGAGGGAGGTGAGACTCGCGCGCAGGTGGAGCAGGACGTCGCGCTCGCGAACGAGCTGGGAGTGGACGCCACGCCCACGTTCTTCGTGGGAGCCGAGCGCATCAAGGGCAACGCGCCGGTCACGAGCTTCATGGAGATCATCGACCCCCTGCTGGCCGAGACTCCGGCAGCGGCTCCGGCGGCGCCTGCGGATCCACGGGCTGCGCCGCCAGCGTCAGGAACGCCGTGAAGCCGTCGTCCAGTACCAGACGGTCCAGGAGCCGTGCCGCCTCGCCGGCCAGGCCGCCTTCGTCGCCGCGGGCGGCGAGCTCCGCCAGCTCGGCCTCGCGGACTCCGCGGTAGAGCTCCGGCGTCACCCGCTCCCCCTCGGGGAGCGGCACGCGCAGGCGCAGCCACTGCCACAGCTGCGCGCGCGAGATCTCCGCCGTGGCCGTGTCCTCCATCAGGTCGTGTATCGCCACCGCGCCCGACCCACCGAGCCACGCCGCCAGGTACTGCAGCGCCGCGGCCACGTTCTGCCGCACACCCGCGGAGGTGACGCCGCCGTCGGGGATGCGTACGTCCAGCAGGTCCTCGGCCGCGACCCGCACGTCCTCGCGCAACCGGTGCTTCTGGTGCGGCGCATCGCCGAGCCGGTCGTCGAACACCTGCCGCGCCACCGGAACGAGATCGGGGTGGGCGACCCACGTCCCGTCGAATCCTTCCTCCGCCTCGCGCTGCTTGTCCTCGCGCACGCGGGCGAGCGCCACCTCGTTGACGCGCGCGTCCCGGCGACTCGGAATGAAGGCAGACATCCCGCCGATGGCGTGCGCTCCGCGCCGGTGGCAGGTGCGCACGAGGAGCTGCGTGTAGGCGCGCATGAACGGCACGGTCATCGTCACCTGCGCGCGGTCGGGGAGCACGAACTCGGAGGACTCGCCGAACGTCTTCAGCACGCTGAAGATGTAGTCCCACCGGCCCGCGTTGAGCCCGGCGGCGTGCTCGCGCAGCTCGTGCAGGATCTCCTCCATCTCGAAGGCGGCGTGGATCGTCTCGATCAGCACCGTGGCGCGCACGCTGCCGCGCGGGATCCCGAGCGCGTCCTGGGCCAGCTGGAATACGTCGTTCCACAGCCGCGCCTCGAGCCGGCTCTCGAGCTTCGGGAGGTACAGGTAGGGGCCCGTGCCGCGCTCGAGCAGCTCGCGCGCGTTGTGGAAGAACCAGAGCCCGAAGTCGAAGAGGCTCGCCGAGACCGGCCTGCCGCCGAGGCGCGCCCGAGGCTCGTCGAGGTGCCAGCCGCGCGGCCTGACGAGGAGCGTCGCCAGCCGCTCGCCGAGGTGGTAGCGCTTCCCCCCGGGGCTCGCGAACTCCAGCGTGCGTCGCACGGCATCCATCACGCTCGCCTGGCCCTCGACGAGGTTCTCCCAGGTCGGCGAGAGCGAATCCTCGAAGTCCGCCATGAAGACGCTCGCCCCGGAGTTGAGGGCGTTGATCATCATCTTCGCGGCGGCCGGGCCGGTGATCTCGACCCGCCGGTCCTCGAGATCGGCGGGGGCCGGCGCCACGCGCCACTCGGCCGAGCGCACGCCGCCGGCCTCGGCGGGGAACGCCGGCCGTGCACCGGCGCGGATCTCCGCCGCCCGGGCCGCGCGACGCGCCAGCAGGTCGCGGCGGACGGGATCGAACTCCCGCTGCAGCCGCTCGACGTAGGCCAGGGCTTCGGAGGTGAGCACCCGCTCGGAGGCAGCGGTCCCGCCACCGGTGATCTCGAAATCGCCGGCCCGCCTCACTGCGACTCCCGTGCGGGCAGGCTTCCGGGCGCGGACTGCGCCCCCGCGAGATCCGGCCGTGGCTCGTAACGCAGCACCCACAGGCCGCTGTTCTGGTCGGTCGAGAAGACGTGGCCCTTGAACAGCTGCGGCCCCCAGTTCATCGGTGAGTTCGGCCGGAACGCCTGCTCGGGGTCGGGCTCGCCGGTGAGGAAGTAGGCCAGCTCCCGTCCCTGCGCCATGAGGTCGCCGCGGAGGTTGCCCGAGACGTCCAGCGCGCGCACGCCGGCGTTGTAGTACGAGACGAAGAGGATCTCGTTCTCCTCGTCCATCCAGACGTTGTGCGCGCCCGCGCCCGGCACCTCGTACCAGGCCACCTCCTCGGGGTGCTCCAGGTCGGTCACGTCGATGACGTGCAGGAAGCCGCCGGGCACGCCGCCGGTCGGCGAGACGGGTGGCCCGCCGAAGATCTCGTCGCCCGTGAAGACCCAGTTCTTCCAGCGCCACGCGGTGTGCGTGTGGCCCTCGGGATAGGCGATGCGGCTCACGAACACCGGGTTCTCGGGGGACCCGCCCTCGACGCCGTTCCCCACGTCGAGGATCACCAGGCCGTCGTCCCAGTAGGAGAGGTACGCCAGACCGTCCTGCACGATCACGTCGTGCAGGTACTTGTCCGTCCGCCCCGGCCGCAGCTCCCAGCGCGCCACCTCGATCGGGTTGCGGGGATCCTTCGCCGAGATCACGTGCAGCGCGCGCGTGCCGTCGTTCGTGGCGTACACGTAGTCGCCTTCGAAGAAGGCGTTGTGCACGCCGGAGGTGACGGTCTCCGTGTACTCGGAGACCACCTTCGGGTGCGCGGGGTCGGAGGCGTCGAAGAAGACGATGCCGTTCCTGCGGTCGGTGGCTCCCTCCCGCGTGAGCACCCCGAGGCGGCGCGAGGCGTTGAGGTTCACGTCGTTGACGACGCGCGCGTCCACCACCAGCGAGTCCGTCTGCACGGGATGGGCGGGGTCCGTCACGTCCCAGATCTTCACCTGGTCGCCGCCGATCGAGCCGGTGTATGCGTAGTCGCGCCCGTCGAGCCCCTCGAAGACCCACAGGTCCGAGGCGCGCGGGCTCGACACCGGACCGCGGCCCACGAGCCGGAAGACCCCTCGCGCCTCGCGCGGCGCGGCCTCCAGCACCTGGCGGGCGGTGAGGCCGCCCATCTGCGACAGCACGACGTAGCGCCCCGGCCGGTCGGCCACGAAGAAGCCCCGCGGGTCCACGCTCGCCCCCTCACCCTCCAGCCACCACCGCACCGGCGCGTCGCCCTCGAGCCCGCGCGCGCGGCCCACGAGCCGTACGGCCTCGCCCACCGGCAGCCGCAGCGTGCCGCCGGCGACGCGCCGCACGTCCTCGCCGCACGCGCCGCAGCCGATCTCGAGTGCCGTGGCCGGGTTGCGCGTCACGCGCAACTCGAGCGACCCGCGCGCCGCGCCGGACGCCGCCGTGAGCGTCACGCGCCCCGGCGCCCTCGCCAGCAGCCGTCCGGCCTGCACCTCGGCCACCGCCGGCGCGCTGGAGGTCCAGACCGCCTCGGGGAGCGGCCGCGTGGCACCGGTGCGGTCGGTGCCCACCGCCACGACCGGCACGTAGGCGCCGGCTACGACCTCGCGCGGCCCCTCGACGCGGAGCTCCACGACCGGCGGCGGCAGCACGATCACGCGCGCCACCCCCACGACCGAGGCGCCGATCGGACGCGCCACTACGAGGCCCTGCATCGGCTCGCCCGCCAGGAGCGCGCCCGTCGAGTCCACGTCGGCTACGAGGCCGGGATCGGCGCCCCAGAAGAACTCGACGTCCGGGATCGGCGCGCCCGCGCTGTCGATCGCCACCGCCACGAACCGCATCCGCTCGCCCGAGGCCACCATCGTGTCGGCGGGCGAGAGACGCACCTCTGCGATCGGCAGCGGGGCCGCGGCGTCGAGCGAGTCGAGGAGCGACGAGCCAGCGGAGCGTTCGGGCGCCGCGACGCCGCCTGCCGCCGGCCCATCGAGAGCGCCCGCGGCGTCCTGGGCCGCCAGGCGGGCCGGCGGGAGCACGGCCGCGAGCGCCAGCAGGGCGAGCGCCAGCAGGAGCTTCCAGATCATTCCACCTCCCGAGAGGAGTCGTCGGGACCAGCCGCGTCCCGCAGCGCATGCGTCGCGCGCCCGAGAACCGCATGCAGGCGCGCCAGCTCGGCCGCCAGTCGCGCGCGGTCGTCTCCGGCGAGTGCGGCCGCCAGCCCCGGCAGCGGCAGCGCCCCGTAGCCCGTGCGCTCGTCGGCGGCCCAGATCGCATGCCGGTACCACGGGCGCCCCGGCGCGCCGGCGCCGTCGAGGAAGGCCTGCTCGACCGCGGGGAGCCGTTCGTTCGCGCGCCGCAGGAACGCGTCGTCGCTTCGGGCGAGGGCCTCCTCGACGCTGTCGTCGAGCTCGCGGGCAGCGGACCGCAGCTCCTGCACGGCGCGCCGCAGCGGACCCACTTCGAGGGGCAGGCGCGCCGCTCCCTCGCTCTCGTGGCGGCTCGCCAGGGAGTCGACGAGCGCCCCGATCCGGTCGGCGTAGGCCACGTAGCGGAAGGGCAGCGCGTCGGCCTCCGCCAGCCGCAGCGCCGCGACCCCCATCACCCGCGCCAGGGCCGGCGCATGGAGGAACGCGCTGTCGGCATGGCTGGCGGCATACGGCAGGTCGTCCAGGGCGGAGTGCCAGACTTCGTAGACGCCCCGCCCGTTCATCGTCCATTGCAGCGAGGGCACGCCCGCGTGGTGGAAGAACGCCGTCCAGTCGGAGCCCGCCCCCAGGTCGCCGAGCAACGGTCCCAGCGCTCCCTCCCCGACGTCGAGGCCGGTTGCCGGACAGCCCGGCGGCGGCTCGCGCCGGACCTGCGCCCAGCGCTCGCCGAGGGGCCGGCCGGTGATCGGATCGGCGACCTCGGCCGCCGCTCCCCGCACGAGCTCCTCCAACGCGGGCGAGCCGCTCACGTCCAGTCCGCCGGCGGTGAGCATGTCCACGTTGAAGTAGGCCACGGCCTCGCGCTGGAGCTCGGCGAGGTGGTCTTCGACCCACTCCGTGGACCCCACCGCCCCGAACTCCTCGGCGTCCCAGAAGGCCAGCACGATCTCGTGCCGCGGGCTCCACCCGCTGCGACGCAGGGCGGCGAGGCCGCGGGCGAGCTCGAGCAAGGCCGACGTCCCGCTGTGCGGGTCCGCCGCGCCGTAGACCCACGCGTCGTAGTGGTTTCCCAGGAGCACCCGCTGACGCTCGCGGCCGGGGAGCCGCCCGACGACGTTCCACACCGGGCGGGTCTGGCCGTCGAGCTCCACCTCGAGCCGCACGGCGGCCGGCCCCGGGCCGAGGTGGTAGCGGAACGGGAGCGCGCCCTGGAAGCCGGCGGGGGCTGCCGTCCCGCGCAGCCGTCGCAGCACCGGCTCCGCGTCGGCGTACCCCACCGGCAGGACCGGGATCCTGGGCAGGTCGGCGGCCTCGGCCGGCGACAGGCGCGGCACGCCGGGCAGCGCGGGGCGGCCGGGCGTCAGCGGATCTCCCGTGTAGCGCCAGAGATAGGCGACCGTGCCGCGCTGGACCGCCCCACCCGGCCGGTAGGGGCCCTCCGGGACCGTGTCGCCGTCCGCATGGCCGCCGTCGGCCGGATCCGAGTAGAGCACCAGCCCCACGGCTCCGCGCTCCTCGGCGAGGAGCACCTTGACGCCGCGGTAGGCGCGCCCGTGGCGAGCGAGCACGATCCGGCCGCGCGGGTCGACGCCGGCACGCGCCAGCGCCGCGTAATCGTCGGCGAGCCCGTAGTTCGCGTAGACGACGGGGGCCTCGACGACGCCGCTGGCCGAGTACGCATCCCACGGCGTGGGTGCATCCGGCACGCCGCCATCCCGGCCGGGCAGGAGTTCCCGCGGCCCCAGCTCGAGCCGCTGGGGGCGCACGAGCGTCAGGCGGAGCGCGCGGGGCTGCGGGAGGTAGACGTCGTAGCGCTCCAGCGCAACGTCGAAGCCCAGGCCCTCCAGCAGCCCCGCCAGGGAGTCGGCGAGGGCGCGGAGCGCGGGGGTGCCGGCGAGGTGCGGCCCGCGCGAGAGCCACGCCACCGTGCGCGCCGCGGAGTCCGCAGAGGGTACGACCAGGAACCGCTCTTCGAGCTCGCGCTGAGCCGCCGAGGCGGGGGCCGTGAACCCGCTGATCCGCTCCGCCGGTACGTCCTGCGCCCGCCCCGCCGGCGCCGTGAGGACGGTCAGGAGCCCGGCCACCGCGGCCCGGCGCGCAGCCCGGCCCCGCGCTCCAGGCTCGGCTCCACGGAATGCCAGCCCCGCCGCGACGCGCCGGCGGTGCCGAGTCACCGCCGCTCTGCCGGACCGAGCGCGTCCCAGATCTGCGGGTCCTCCCGCCCGAGCACCCAGGCCGAGAACCCGCGCAACCCGTGCGCTCGCGCGAGCTCGAGCTTCGCGCGGAAGCTCCGCGCGTCCTCGAGGAAGAGCCACTCGAAGACACCGGCCTGGTCGTAGAAGGCGTAGGGCACCTGCTGCTCGTCGCTCCAGAGGAGTGCGGCGTCGTGGCGCTCGACGAGCGCCATCGCCCGCGCGTGCGTCACGGGCTCGCTGTACGAGCGCGCGCGTTCGGGATCGGGGGCCTCCTCCTGCGAGGTGTACCAGCGCTGCCCGTAGAGCGGGATGCCGAGGGAGAGCTTGTCCGCGGGGACGTGCTCGAGGAAGTACTCCACCACGCGGCGCACCCACGGCAGCCCCGCCATGGGTCCGGGCGGCGTGCGCCGCGTGTGCTGCGAGTACGTCATGACCGAGACGAAGTCGCCGATCTCGCCCAGCGCCGCGAGGTCGTAGCCGGCGCGCCAGTTCTCGAAGAGCCAGGCGTGATAGCGCGTCGGGCCGGGAAAGTCCTCGTAGCGGTGCACGACGGCCACGCTGATCCGGTAGCCGGCGCCGTGCAGCGCGTCGGCCGCCTCGCGGTAGAAGCGCGTGAAGGCGTCGCGGTCGCGCAGGTGGAGGTTCTCGAAGTCGAACTGGAAGCCGGCGTACCCGTGGCGCCGGCAGAGCTCGACCAGGCTCGCCACCGCCCGCCCCCGCGCGGCCTCGTCCTCGAGCAGGTCGTGCAGCAGCTGCTGGTCGAAGCCCGGATTGACGATGAGCGGCATCACCGGCAGCCCGTGCTCCGCCGCCAGTGCGATCACCCGCGGGTCCACCTCGCCCCAGACGACCCCGTTCTCGTCCACGGAGTACCCGGCCGGGCCCAGGATCGAGATCCGGTCCAGGTTCTCCCGCAGGCTCGCGAAGGCGTCCTCGTCGTCGACGTAGTAGAAGAGCCGCTCGAGCGGCTGCTGCGCGAAGACCACCGGCGGAAGCAGCAGTCCCGCGGCGAGTGCGAGAAGGCGCACCGCGGCTCGAACGGCGTTCACTCCGGGACCCAGGTCTCCTCGGTCCGGGAGATGGCGAGGAGGTGCGCCCCCCGCGTCGCCCGACTCAGCAGGGGACCGCCGGGTTCGCGGTACACTCCAGGTCCGGATACGGCAGGAAGGCGATCGTGGGCGTGACGGTGACCGCCTCGCCCAGCCGGCGCGTGTCTTCCCAGCGCAGGCCCTGCATGTACAGCTCGTAGCGGCGCTCGTAGGCGATCGCGGCCAGCAGCTCTTCGAGCGTGTCGAGTTGACCAGCCTCGAGCGGCGGCAGGCCGGCCACCGGCTCGTCGAGCGCGGAGCTGGCCTGGGTGCGCACCTCGTTCACCAGCGCGGCCGCGGCTTCGAGCTGTCCGAGCCGGGCCAACGCCTCGGCCTTGATCAGCTTGATCTCGTCGGGAAGATAGACCGGGTAGGGATCCGTCGGCTCCGCGTACTGGTTGAAGGGAAGCAGCAGCGAATCGGGGTTGCCCACGAACGGCTCGGCGCTCGTGTCCACCCAGAACTCCACGCGGGCGTCCCCCGAGTCGGCCTCCGCGGCGAAGCTCGCGAGAGCCGCGACGTAGATCAGTTGCGTAGAGAGGTTGTAGATCGGGTTCTGGTTCGTGTCGGTGTAGGTCAACCTGGAGAGCACGCCCAGGTTCACCCGGTCCGCGGCCACGACCGCTTCCGCGTACCGCCCAGCCGTCAAGTAGTACCGGGCGAGCATGGCCTCGATCGTGTTGGGCAGGTCGAAGTCACGGCCCAGCACGCGGCTGCGGAACTCCGCCAGGTCGGCCGCAGAGGTCGCGGCCACGTCGGCGCGGGCCGACTCGAGCAACCCGAGCACCGTATCGAGCACGACGGCCCGGGGAGCGGGCAGCGGTGCATCCCCGGAGACGTCCAGCGGCACCTGGTCGTACTGCAGGATGCTCATGCCCAGGGACATGGCCTTGAGCAGCTTGGCCAGCGCCACGATGCCGGTTTCGAGCCCCGCGCCGAGCCCGACCTGCGGCGCGCGCTCGATCAGGTTGTTCGCCGAGCGCACGATCTCGTAGGTCTCCACGAACGGCTGCTCGACCACGTCGAAGCTGGGCTCGATGGATTGGCCCGTGACCAGGGAGCGGTACGAGAGGAGCGCCCGCGTCCGCGTGCCCCACTCGTCGGTGACGAGTGCGGGCGGGGCGATGAAGTCCTCGACGGCGCCGGCGAACTGCGCCTGGATCCCTACCGCGAGGGCGAGGATCCCCTGCAGCTCGGTGAGGACCTCCTCTTCGGTGGGAGCGTTCGGGTTCTCCTTCTCCAGGTCACACGCCGAGAAGGAGGCGGCCACGCCGAGCAGGACGAGCGGCGCCGCCGCCCGCCGCAGGAAAGGCAGGAAGGTCATCGCTCGCCTCCTCAGAAGCTGAAGGTCAATCCCAGCAGGAACGACCGGGGGATGGGCGTGGTCGCGAAGTCCACGCCCTGCGCCACGGTGTTCGCCGAGAACAGGTTGATCTCGGGATCCAGCCCCGAGTAGTCGGTCCAGGTGGCGAGATTGCGGCCCGCGAACGTCACCACGACGTCTCGCGCGCCGAAGCTGCGCACGAGCGGCGCTTCGATCCGGTACCGCACGGCGGCCTCGCGCAGCTTCACGAAGCTTCCGTCCTCGACGTACTCCTCGTAGGTCTGGATGCGCTCCCCGTTGCGCGAGTAGAAGCCGGTGGGGACCTCGCCCTCGATCTCGCGCGCGATGATCGCGTCGGCGCCGAAGAACTCCGAGATCCGTCGCGAGAAGTTGGCCACGTCGTTGCCGAAGCGCCCGTCGAGGAGCAGGCTGAGCTGCAGGTTCGCGCCGACGTCGAAGGTGTTGAGGAGCGAGGCCGTGAGGTTCGGGTTGGGGTCCCCCAACACCCTGCGCTGGAGGACGCCGTCCACCCTCTCCCGGAACGGGATCCCGTTCTCGTTCAGGGCGATCTCGCCCTCGGGGGTGCAGGCGTAGAAGTTGCCGACGAACACCCCCACCGGCTCGCCCTCGATGACCGCGTTCAGGTAGCCGAAGAACAGCGTGTCCGCGGCCGTGACCAGCTCCTCGACGTTGCTCGCGTTGTGCGCCAGCTGCACCCGCGTGCGCCACCCGAAGCCCGGGGTCTGCACGTTGACCGTGTTGAGCGCCGCCTCGACCCCGCGGTTCGTGATCGTGCCGATGTTCTGGAACTGGGTCTGGCTGCCCGTGCTGGGCGGCAGCGGCACGGCGAGGATCAGGTCCGTCGTCTTGTCGTCGTAGTAGGTGAGGTCGAGGCCCACGCGGTCGTCGAGGAGTCCCAGCTCGATGCCGCCTTCGATCTCCCGCTCGCGCTCGGGCTGGAGGTTGGCGTTCCCCGCCTGGATCGAGGCGACGAGGCCCGGGCGGCCGGCGTACGGCGCATTCACGTAGTTGTCGAAGCGGTCGTACGCGCCCGGCGGCTGACCGCCGGTCTCGCCGTAGGCAGCCCGCAGCTTGAGCGTGCTCACGACGTCGCCGATGGCACTCTCCGACCAGAACGGCTCGCGGTCGATCAGGTACGAGACGCCGAGCCGCGGGAAGAGCTGCCAGCGCTCCTCCGAGCTGAAGGCCGAGGAGGCCTCCAGGTTGAGCCCGCCCGTCAGGAACAGCCGGTCGCCGAAGCCCACCTGCTCCTGCCCGAAGATGCCGAACCGGTCCAGCTCGACGATCGACTGCGAGGCGAACTGGGTCGCGCCGCTCACCACGTCGAGCTGCGGCGGGATGGCCTCGGCAGCCGCGCGGATCACCTCCGCGCGGTCGCGGTTGAACCGCACTCCGACCAGCGTCGCCAGCCCGGCCGAGCCGAGTGCCGCCTCGTGGGTCGCGGTCGCCTCGCTCGTGATCTGGCGTGAGAGCCGGATCGGGTTCTGGATCGAGCCCGTGAAGCTCGGCGAGATCGAGAGCGGCGGCTGGAGATAGGTGTTCTCGAGCCGGTAGTCGTCCATGCCGAAGAGCCCGCGCACGGAGAGCGCGTCGGTGACGCGCAGGTCGGCTTCGACGCTTCCGAGGAAGCGGTCCACGTCCTCGTTGGCCTGCCAGTTGGCGAGCACGTCGAGCGGGTTCCCCTGCAGGATCGGATTGTAGGGGAAGCGACCCAGCTCCGCATCGAAGAACGGATCGAACGAGGTGGGAGTGAAGATCACGCTCGTGAGCACGCCCTGGGTCTGCTCGCCCTCGGGAATGAAGTTGGCGTCGGAATCGATGTAGTTGGCGTTTGCGCGCAGCGAGAGCCGCTCGAAGAGGAGCTGCGTCAGGTTGGCCCGCACGTTGATCCGCTCGTAGTCGGTCGTCTCGAGGATGCCCTCCTCGTTCGTGTAGCTTCCCGCCAGGTAGTAGGTGGTGGCCTCGCTGCCGCCCGAGACCGAGAGCCGGTTGGTCGTCCCGAGCCCGGTGCGGAAGATCCGATCCTGGATGTCGAAGCGCTGGACGGGAACCCCCAGAGAGTCGGCGAGCCGCGCGGCCACGTCGCCGCGACCGGCTCGCGGGACCATCAGCAGGTCATAGGTGTCGGGGGTCTCGCTGAGCGATCCCTGCGTCGTGAACGTGATCCGCGGCTCGCCCACCCGGCCGCTGCGCGTGAAGATCTGGATGACGCCGTTGTTGGCGCGCGAGCCGTACAGCGCCGCCGCCGCCGCGCCCTTCAACACCTCGATGCGCTCGACGTCCTCGGGCGGGATGTCCGCCATGCGGTTGGTGAGCGAGGCGTTGCCCCGGGTGGCGTTGGACCCGAGGCCGATCAGCGCCTCGGAGCTGTTGTCCACGATCACGCCGTCGATCACGTAGAGTGGCTCCGCGCCGCCCAGGATCGAGCTGGTGCCCCGCAGCCGCACGCTGACACCCCCGCCAGGCTGGCCGGAGTGCTCGGAGATCACCGCACCCGTGACCTTGCCCTGCAGGGCTGCGTCCAGCGCGCTCGCGCCGGCGGACTCGGCGACCTCCTCGCCCGAGACGGTCTCGACGGCGTTGCCGAGCCGGGCGCGCTCGGTCTCCGTGCCCGCCACGGTCACGACGACCTCGTCCATCTCGATCGCGGTCTCCGCGAGGCTCACGACCTCCGGCGTCAGCGCGCGCTCGGCCCCGAGAGCGATCGACTGCGTGATGGTCTCACGGCCCAGAAGCCGGTACTCGAGGACGTAGTCACCGGGGTCCACGTCGGCGCGCAGCGCGAAGCGCCCCTCGGCGTCGGTGATCGCACCGTAGGGGGTGCCCGCGAGCGCCACCTGCACGTCGGGAAGCGGTCGGCCCGAGGGCTCCTCGACCCGGCCCTGGATCAGGTACGGCGCGTCCTGCGCCAAGGACGACGTCGCTTGCAGCGCGATCGCGCTCAGTGCGAGCAGCGTCAGGGAGAGCAGGCGTACGAGGCGTCCGTTCATGGGCGATCTCCCAGGCGGCCGGATCTGGCAACGGCGTGCGATCCGGCGTCGTTCTCGGGAAGTGGTGCGCCCGTCCGGCCGCGGCCTGGGCGACCGCCGGAGCGCACGTTCGGCTTGCGTGGAGGGTGAGCGGCATCTTGGTCCGGTCGCGGGCGCTCTGTCAACAATTTTTCGGATGGCGGTGACACCTGGCCTGCGGTCCTGCGCTCGGGACGCCCGCCTGGGCGACGCCGCCCCCGGAGGCGCGGCTTCCGTACAGCATGTACGGCCGGCGGGCGAATGCGAACGCTTTCAGCGCTTCGTGCCAGGGTCGGACGATCTCGGGCAGCGGCCGCCCGGCCTCGACGAGCTCGCGCAGACGGGTCGTACCCGCCAGCCGATCGAAGTGCGCGGTCCGCCACTCCCAGCGCGCGCCGGCGAGACGCCGCGCCTCGAGCAGGGCCGCCACGGCCGTCAGCGTGGGGTCGTAGCGTTCGCGATCGGTGGCCACGAAGCGCACCCCGTATACGCTCTCGCCCGAGTACTTGCCGTCGCCGGGTTCGCTCGGGGTGAAGCGCACCGGGGTGAAGCGCACGCCGGGCAGCCGGCGGTCGTTCAATCGCTCGGCCAGGGCGTGGCCGTCGAGCCAGGGCGCTCCCACCTGCTGGAAGGGGATCTCCGTGCCGCGACCGACCGAGAGGTTCGTACCCTCGAACAGGCACGTGCCGGGGTAATGCACGGCGCTCTCGAGCGAGGGCATGTTCGGGGAGGGCGGCACCCACGGCAGGCCGGTGGCGTCCCACCACGCCTCGCGGCTCCAGCCGGAGACGGGCGCGACGCGCAGGTCGGCGCCGATGGAGAAACGGTCGTTGAACAGTCGCGCCAGCTCGCCCATCGTCATCCCGTGACGCATCGGGATCGGATGCAGGCCCACGAACGAGGCGTGCTCGGGCTCGAGCACGTTGCCCTTCACGAGCACCCCGCCGATGGGGTTGGGCCGGTCCAGGACCACGAACGGCACCCCCGCCTCCGCCGCCGCCCCCATCGCCAGTGCCAGCGTCCAGACGTAGGTGTAGTAGCGCGCGCCCACGTCCTGCAGGTCGAGGAGCAGCACGTCCAATCCCGCGAGCATCTCGGGAGTCGGCTGCCTGGTCTCGCCGTAGAGCGAGTGGATGGGCACGCCGGTTCGCCGGTCCCGGCCGCCGGTCACCGGCTGGCCGGGGTCCAGCCGGCCCCGCAGTCCGTGCTCCGGCGCGAACAGCGCGGCCAGCTCGACGCCGGCGGCGCTGAGCCTGTCGATGGCGTGGCGGCCGCGGGCGTCGAGCGCCGTGTGGTTGGTGATCAAGCCGACCCGGCGTCCGGCGACCAGGTGCAGCGAGTCTGCCAGCAGCACGTCCAGCCCGGGCCGGACGGCGCCAGCGTGGCCGGGGGGCGCGGCGTGCGCCCCGGGACCCGCCCCCGCCCCCGATCCCGCGCCGGTCACCGGCGGCCCGGAGCGCGGGGTGGGCGCCGCGCACGCCAGGATCGCGAGCCATCCGCCGAGTGCCGCCATGCGCAATCGCGAACGCCGCTTGCTTCCGGGAACGAGACGCATGGCACACCATCGGCGCGCCGTCGCCTGCCGTCAATCCAGGCGCTCCTCGGCGCGGTCCTCTGCGTCTGGGCCGCGTGCGCGCCCGCGCTCACGACGCGGCCTCTCGGTCCCGCCTCCCCCGGCGCGGACCTCCCGCTGGACGCCCCGGCGCGGCGCTGGGTCGAGCGCACCCTCGCCGCGCTGGACCTGCGCCAAAAGGCCGCCCAGCTCGTCGTGGCCTGGATCCCCGGCGCCTACGCGTCCACGTCGAGCTCGGAGCTCGCAGAGCTCGCCCTGCTCGTCGAGCGGGACGGCATCGGCGGAGTCGTGATCTCGGTGGGGCCGCCGCACGCCTACGCGGCGAAGCTCAACACGCTGCAGGCGCGGGCTCGTGTGCCGCTGCTCGTGACGGCGGACATGGAGTCGGGTCCGGGCATGCGGCTGGGCCAGGCCTACGCCCTACCCTCGCTCCTGCCCCAGGGTGGAGGGACGAGCTTCCCGCCGGCCATCGCCTTCGGTGCCATCGGCGACGACCCCTTGGCCTACGAACTCGGCCGCATCACCGCGCTCGAGGCCCGGGCGGTGGGCGTGCACCTGACCTTCGCGCCGGTGCTCGACGTGAACAGCAACCCCGAAACCCGATCATCAACACACGGTCGTTCGGAGAGAACCCCCAGCTCGTAAGCCGGTTGGGGGCGGCCTACATCCGCGGCGCGCACGCGGGTGGGCTGCTGACGACCGCGAAGCACTATCCCGGCCACGGCGACACCCGGATCGATTCGCACATCGAGCTCCCGGTCGTCGAGGCCTCGCGGGCACGTCTCGACTCGGTCGAGCTCGTGCCCTTCCGCCGCGCCGTCGCGGCGGGGGTGGACGCGGTGATGACCGCGCACGTCGCCGTGCCGAAGGTGTTGGGTCCGAGCGCACCACCGGCTACGCTCTCCCCCTACTTCGTCTCCGAGCTGCTGCGCGGGGACTACGGCTTCGGCGGGCTGGTCTTCACCGACGCCCTCACCATGGGCGCCATCACGGATGGCCACGACCCCGCGGCGGCGGCGATCCGGGCCATCGACGCCGGAACCGACGTCCTGCTGCAGCCTCCCGACGTAGCGGCGGCGATCGTCGCGCTGACGGCCGCCGTGCGTGAGGGGCAGCTGACCGAAGCGCGGCTGGACGCCTCGGTTCGCCGGATGCTGGAGGCGAAGGCTCGCGCGGGGCTGCACCGCGGCCGGCTGGTGGACCTCGAAGCCGTGGACGAGATCGTCGGCCGCCGGGAACACGTCGAGCTCGCCGACAGCGCCGCCGCGCGCTCGATCACGCTCCCGCGCGACCGGCGAGGGCTGATCCCGCTCGCACCGCGCCGGAGAGGGCGCGTCCTGAGCGTCACGTTCGCGAACCGCGACGACCTGGTGGCCGGCCGCGCGTTCGACCGGCTCCTGGCCGCAGGCGTCCACGAGTACGCCACGGCGCGCCTGGACGAGTCCACGCCGGCGGCGGCCTACGACTCGCTCGCCGCCCGTGCGGATTCCGCGGACCTCGTCCTGGTCTCGATCTACGTCCAGCCCCGGGCCGGCGCGGGTAGCGTGGCGCTGCCGGAGCCGTTCGCCGCCTTCGTGCGAAGCCTCGAGCGCGCCGGCACGGACGTGGCCGTCCTTTCGTTCGGCAGCCCGTATCTGCTCGCCTCCTTTCCCGCGGTCAGCACGTACCTCCTGGCCTGGGGCGGCCGCGAGGTCTGCCAGCACGCCGCGGCGCGTGCGGTGCTGGGCGAGAGTCCGATCGGCGGCCGGCTCCCCGTCTCGCTGCCGCCTTTTCACCACGTCGGGGACGGTTTGCACCGGGCGGGCCCCGGACCGGCGCGATGAACGGCGGTCGCGTCCCTGGCCCGACGCGGCGCGACGCCTCGCCACGCCGAGTGGGATGCGCGCTCCTCGCCGCCCTGTCCATGACGGTGGCATGCGCGCCGAGCTCGCCTCCGCGCGCGATCCCGAACCGGCCCACCACGAAGGGAGTCGCCGCCCCCGCGGACGCCGGGATGGACCCGGCCGCCCTGGAGCGCGTGGACCGGCTCCTGGTGGAGGCGATCGCGGACTCCGCCGCGCCGGGGGCGGCGCTGGCGATCGTCCGGCGCGGCCGCATCGTGCGCCTGCGCGGCTACGGGCGGCTGGACTGGGAAGCCGGGGCCGCCGCCGTGGACGGCTCGACGATCTACGACCTGGCCTCGCTCACGAAGGCGGTCGGCGCCACCACCGCCCTCATGCTTCTGGTCCAGGATGGGCGGGTGAAGCTGGACGCGCCCGTCGCACGCTATCTCCCCTGGTGGCAGGGCGCGGGGAAGGAGCGGGTCACCGTGCGCCAGCTGCTGCTGCATCGCGGAGGTCTTCCCGCCTGGCGCCCGCTCTGGCAGACGGCGAGCGGGCGCGCGGCGTTCCGTGATTCGCTCGCCGCACTCGAGCTCGAACGCGCGCCCGGGGACAGCACGGTCTACAGCGATCTCGGTTTCATCCTGCTGGGACTGCTGGTCGAGGAGGTGTCCGGTACTCCGCTCGACGAGCTCCTCGAGGCGCGTGTCTTCGAGCCGCTGGGGATGCGCGACACGGGGTACCGGCCGGCCCCCGAGCTGATCGCGCGCATCGCGCCCACGGAGCTCGACACGATCTTTCGCTCGACGCACGTGCACGGCGTCGCCCACGACGAGAACGCCTTCGCGCTGGGCGGCGTCGCCGGCCACGCCGGCCTGTTCTCTTCCGCGCGGGATCTGGCCGTGTTCGGGCAGATGCTCCTGGACGGCGGACGTGCGAATCCGTGTCCCGCCGGGGCCCGGCCATGCAGCGCTCCCCGGGCACGTCCGGTCACGCTCCTCGACCCCGCGCTGGTCCAGGCCTTCACGACTCCGCCTCCGGGCAGCGCGAGCGCGGGGCGCGTCCTGGGATGGGAGACGCCCACGCCGGGCTCGTCGGCGGGGGATCGCCTCTCGCGCCGGGCCTTCGGCCACACCGGCTTCACGGGAACCAGCCTGTGGCTCGACCCCGAGCTGGAGCTCGTGGTGGTCCTGCTCACCAACCGGGTCAACCCCACGCGCGAGAACCGCAGGCACATCCCTCTCCGGCGCGCGTTGCACGACGCCGTAGCGGCGGCCGTCCGCGACGCGCCGCGGCGCGCCGCCAGCCCCCCTCCGCTGGCGGGGCAGGTGGGCCCTCGTGGCGGAGGCCGTCGATCGCCTATGTTGCCGGCGGCCGTCGCGGCGTCCGCTTGGATCGCCCGCAACCACGGGCGAGGGCCTGTCCGCGTCCCGACGGAAGCTCAGGGAGGAGGCGATGATCTCGACGGAGCGTGAACGGATCACGACGGCCGTCATCGAAGACCACCGGCGGCTCGCAGCGGTGGTCGCCGAGCGGATCGCCACGCTGATCCGGACGAGGAACGCGGCCCGGGAGAGGGCGGTGCTCGGCCTCGCGACGGGATCCACGCCGCTCGGCGTCTATCGCGAGCTCATCCGCCTGCACCACGAGGAGGAGCTCGACTTCTCGAACGTGGTGAGCTTCAACCTCGACGAGTACTACCCCATGGATCCGGGCAGCCCGCGCAGCTACCACCGGTACATGTGGGAGAACCTCTTCGAGCACGTGAATGTCCGTCCGGAGAACGTCCACATCCCCCCCGGGAACGTCCCCCGCGAGGCCATCGACGACTTCTGCCGCGAGTACGAGTCCGCGATCTCCCGCGCCGGCGGCATCGATCTGCAGATCCTCGGGATCGGGCGCACCGGGCACATCGGCTTCAACGAGCCGGGCTCGGGCCGGGAGTCCCGCACGCGGCTCATCTACCTCGACACGGTGACGCGGCGTGACGCGGCGGGAGACTTCTTCGGCGAGGACAACGTGCCGCTGGAAGCGATCACGATGGGCGTGGCGACGATCCTCGAGGCCCGCGAGATCGCGCTCCTCGCCACGGGGCAGCACAAGGCGCGGATCGTCCGGCGCGCCGTCGAGGGGCCCGTCGACTCCGATGTCGCCGCGACCTACCTGCAGGAGCACCCGCAGGCGACGGTCTTCGCCGACCTTCCCGCGGCTGCGGAGCTGACGCGGATCCAGACCCCCTGGCTGCTCGGCGAGGTGGAGTGGACCCGCGAGCGCGAGACCCGGGCGGTCGTGTGGCTAAGCGAGCAGGCCGGCAAGTCGATCCTGCGTCTCGAGACGAAGGACTATCGCGATCACCACTTGAGCCCGCTGGTGGCGCGCTGGGGGTCGGCGGGACCGCTGAACGGCGAGGGGTTCAACGCGCTGATCGCGAAGATCCGCGGCAAGAGCAAGCTGCCGCGTGGCAAGCGCATCGTCGTCTTCTCCCCGCATCCGGACGACGACGTGATCTCGATGGGCGGGATCCTGCACAAGCTCCAGGCCAACGGCAACCAGATCGTCGTGGCCTATCAGACCTCGGGCAACGTCGCCGTGTTCGATTACGAGGTGCGCCGCTACCTCGACTTCCTGCGGCGCATCGAGACGGCGCTGGGCCCCGGCGCCGACGCGCTCGATCGGGTGGCACGCCGCGTGGAGGACGCACTCGACGCGAAACTGCCCGGAGAGGTGGACCTTCCCGAGGTGCAGCAGATGAAGCGCGCGGTCCGCGAGGCGGAGGCGATCTCGGCGATCGAGACCCTGGGCTTGTCGCGCGGGCAGGCGTGCTTCCTCGACCTGCCCTTCTACCGCACCGGCACGGTGCGCAAGGAACCGGTCGGCGAGCGCGACGTCGAGATCGTGGGCGCCCTGCTCGAGGACGTGCGTCCCGAGATCGTGTTCGTCGCCGGCGAGTTCTCCGACCCGCACGGCACCCACCGCATGTGCAAGGAGGCGACCGATCTGGCGCTCGCACGCTACGCGGGCCCCTCCCCCGAGGTGTGGCTCTACAGCGGGGCCTGGGAGGAGTGGCCCGTGACCGATGCGAGCGTGCTGGTGCCCCTCTCGGAGGAGGAGCTGCGGCGCAAGATCCAGGCGATCTTCAAGCACGAGTCGCAGAAGGACGAAGCCCCCTTCCCGGGACCCGACGAGCGCGAGTTCTGGCAGCGGGTGGAGAGCCGCAACCGCGGCACCGCGGCGATCCTCGAGCGCCTGGGGCTCCCCGCCTACTTCGCGATGGAGGCCTACATCGTCGAGCGTGGCGGCCGGCGTGTGACTCCCCCGCTCGTCCCCACGAGCTCTCTCGGTTCCGAGGTCCCCTCCGAGGGCGAGGCTCCGGTGCTGGCGGAGAGATCCTAGCCGCCGCATGCCCGCGTTGGCGCTCCTCGACGTGTTCGTCCTGCTGCTCTACCTCGGCGGCGTGACGACGTGGGGCGCCTGGCTGGGTCGCGGCCAGCGCGGGGCGCACGACTACTTCCTGGGAAACCGCGACCTGCCCTGGCCCGCGGTCGCGCTCTCGATCGTCGCCACCGAGACGAGCAGCCTCACCTTCCTCAGCGTCCCCGGCGTCGCCTACCTGGGCGGCGTGGGGTTCCTGCAGCTCGCCTTCGGCTACCTGCTCGGCCGGCTCGTGGTCGCGGCCGTGCTGCTGCCGGCGTACTACCGCGGCCAGCTGGTGACGGCCTACCAGCTGCTGGAGGAGCGCTTCGGCCTGGCGACGCGGCGGTTCACCTCAGCGATCTTCATGCTGACGCGGCTGCTGGGTGACTCGGTCCGGCTCTTCGCCACGGCGATCCCGCTCGCACTCCTGACCGGCTGGCGCTACGCGTGGTCCATCGCCGTGCTCGGGCTGCTGACGGCCGTCTACACCTACGCCGGCGGGATCCGCGCGGTGGTATGGGTGGACGCGCTCCAGCTCGGCGTGTACGTGCTGGGGGCGATCGCCGCGGCGGTGGCGCTCCAGGCGTCCGTACCGGGCGGCTGGGAAGCGGTGGCGGAGCGCGCGGCGGCAGCGGGCAAGCTCGTGCTCGTGGACGCCTCGCCGGTCCTCGATCGCCCCTACACGCTCTGGGCGGGGCTGATCGGCGGCGCCTTCCTGTCCATGGCCTCGCATGGCACGGATCAGCTGCTGGTGCAGCGCGCCTTGACCTGCCGCAACCTGCGCGCGAGCCAGACGGCGATGGTCTCGAGCGGCGTGGCCGTGATCGTCCAGTTCGCGCTCTTCCTGGCGATCGGTCTGGGCCTGTGGGCCTTCTACGAGGGCCGCGTCTTCACGCGTCCCGACGAGATCTTCGCCCGCTTCATCATCGGCGAGATGCCGGCGGGAGTGCGCGGGCTCCTCGTGGCCGCCGTCTTCGCCGCGGCGATGTCCAGCCTCTCCTCCTCGATCAATGCGCTGGCCTCGGCCAGCACCTACGACTTCTGGGCCGCGGCGCGTCACTCCTCCGAGGACGACCCCCGCCTCCTGCGGGCGGGGCGGCTCTTCAGCCTGCTCTGGTCGGGGCTGCTCATCGGCGGCGCGATCCTCTTCGTGCCGCTGAGCCGGGACACCGCAGCCGTCGAGGTGGCGCTGGGCCTCGCCTCGGTCGCCTACGGCGGCCTGCTGGGCGGCTTCGCGCTCGCGATCCTCGCCCCGTCGGTCCGGCAGGCCGAGACGATCGTCGCGATCGGAGCGGGGATCGCCGCCGTCACCGCGCTCTGGGCGCTCGCCGGCGCGCTCGTCGCCTGGCCGTGGTACGTGGTCGTGGGGACGTTCGTGACCGTGGGGATCGGGCTGGCGCTCGCGGCGGTGCGGCGGCGGGACCCGTCCTGAGTGGGAGCGGACCGTGGCGTGATTGACCCCATCAGGATCGGCAGCGGCGGCTCGGCGCACCGCCCCCCCGCGGGTGCCTCAGCCAGCCGGGATCACCAGCACGACCTCGTCTCCCGGCGTCACCGTCATCTCCTCGCTGACAGGCGAGTCGCTGCCTCCGATGGGATCGGCCAGGAATCTCACGGGTGTCCCGAAGACGATCCAGGACGGAAGCTCGAGCACACGGGTGCTGGCGCCGGGGACGGTGTCGAGCCGGATGCGCTGGGAGTCACGCAGCACGTAGACCGTCATCGTCGTCCAGCTGCGGTTCTCGACCCGCACCGTGCTGGGCGCTGCTCGCGCCTCGTCCGCGCGCGGAGCGCTCCGGCAGCCTGCGGCGATACCCAGCAGGATCAGCCCGAGGCAGAGAATCCGCAGCCGCATGAAGCGCATCGTCCCGCCTCCCTCGTGCTTCGGGTCAACCGACCCGAACGGGTCCATGCCGCTCGAGCTCAATCACCTGTCGAACGAGGCGGCACGAGATCGACAGCCGGGGCGTCAGGACGCGGCCGAATCGAACGGCGCGTGGACCGCCCCCGCCGGCGGCCCATAGCCGGTGTTCACCCCCTCCCCGCAGGGGGCGGCTACGGGCGCGGGCCCCGGCGGGTCCTCGTCGCCCAGCTCGCGGCGCAGCTCCTCGAGCCGCCGCTGGAGCGACCGCATCTCGTCCGCGTAGCGGCGCCGGCCGGCCAGGTTCTCGGTCTCGTCGGGGTCCTGGAGCAGGTCGTAGAGCTCCCATTCCTCGGGCTGCTCCCAGAAGTGGATCAGCTTCCAGCGCGCGGTGCGTACGCCGCGGTTCTTCCGCACGCAGTGCTCGGCCGGGTACTCGAAGTACTCGTAGAGGAAGGCGTCGCGCCAGGACGGGGAGGCGCCCTCCAACAGCGGGACCAGGCTCCGCCCTTGCATCCGCTCGGGCGGCGGCACCCCGGCGAGCTCGAGCAGCGTGGGGGCGACGTCCACGTTGAGCGTCATGTGCGTCGAGTCCACGCGCGGACGCAGCCGCGCGGGGAAGCGCACGAGCAGCGGCACGCGGATCGAGGGCTCGTACATGAGTCGCTTGTCGAAGAGCCCGTGCTCGCCGAGGAAGAAGCCGTTGTCCGACGTGTAGACGACCACCGTGTTCTGCGCCAGGCCGGCGGCGTCGAGTGCTTCGAGGACGCGCCCGACGTTATCGTCCACGCTGAGCAGCACGCGGTAGTAGTTGCGGACGAGGTGCTCGAGATTCGCGCGCTTGCGCTCCTCGCGCGGCAGGTCGGCCGAGACGCCGCGCTCGTGGAAGTCCGGCATGTCCGCCAGCGCCATCTCCGCCCGCCGCAGGGCTTCGGGCCGGCCCGCGAGCCGGTCCTCGAACGTCCGCGGGAGCGGGATCTCCACGTCTTCGAAGGCGTGCGCGAATCGCGGCGCGGGGATCCAGGCCCGGTGCGGCGATTTGAACTGGCAGAGCAGGCAGAACGGGCGGTCCTCCGGAAGCTGCTCGAGCGCGGCGAGGGTCTGGTCGCCGACCACGTCGTCGGCGTGCCCGCGCATCTGCAGCCGCGTCCCGCCCGCGATCATCACGGGATCCTGGTAGGCCCCCTGGCCGGGGAACACCACCCACTCGTCGAAGCCCGCCGGCGGGGAGCGCAGGTGCCACTTGCCTACGAGCACGGTGTGGTATCCCGCCCGGTGCAGCAGGTGCACGAAGGTGGGCAGGTCCTCCGGCAGGCCGGGCTGGTTGTAGAACGCCGGGCCGCCGGCGTTCGTCGTCACCCCGTGCGCGTGCGAGTAGAGACCGGTGAGGAGCGACGCCCGGCTCGGCGCGCAGAGGGCGTTGGTGACGAAGGCCTCGGTGAACCGCACGCCCTCGGCGGCGATCCGGTCCATGTTCGGGGTCCGGAGGATCGCGTTCCCGTAGGCGCCCATCGCGTCCTGTCGCTGGTCGTCCGTCATGAAAATCAAGACGTTCGGCTTGTCGCCATCGCCTTCTCCTCCCGTCTGGGGGGCCGCGGGCTGCGCTCCATTGATGGACAGGGCCATGGCGGCTACGAGTCCTAGGGCAACAACAGGTTTTCTCACGA
>JBHENL010000001.1:0-32024 GCA_046262075.1 Gemmatimonadota bacterium | reverse complement strand
GCGCAGGTCGCTCTTGGCGGCCGAGTCGAACGCCTTGCTCTTCGTGTTGGCGAAGCGCGGGATCGCGATCGCGGCCAGGATGCCGATGATCACGACCACGATCAGCAGCTCGATCAGCGTGAAGCCCTTCGTGTTGCGCATCCGACGTTCTCCGGTCTGGGGCTCCGAGTGAGACCGAGGCGCTTTCCCGGCCTCAGCCAGCGGTTGATCTCCTGGGGCACCGCAGTAGCAAGGGGAGTGCCACGAGGCGGCTGGCGAAGCGCTCGATTCAGAGGACGAGCGCGCATCTCCTTGCGCGTGGGCGACTTGATCGCCAGATCCCGCGCCAAGCCGAGCTCCGCGGGGGCGGTTTCGCGCTCGCTTCGTGGCCGGACGGGCGGCATTCGCGACCGAAACGCGCCAGCGGCGCGAACGCGGGCCGCGACGGTGCGCAAGGGTCCCTCCAGACGTGCACGGGACACGCCCCGATACCGACGAGCGGGCCTGGAGTGCTTGCGAAGCGCGGAGCCCGAGGTGGGATTCGACGCGGACCGCGGCCGCGGACCGGGCGGGTGGCTTGCGACTGGACGACCGCCGCCTAGTGCTTGACGATCATGCCCTCGTCCGCCGCGAGAGGGACGAGCGGCCCGGTTTCGCGACCAGGTGGCGGCGCGTGAGGCGGAGCTGCTAGCGCGAACGCCCGCCGGGTGCCTCGAGCGCGTAGCGGTCGATCTTTCGATAGAGCGTCGAGGTGTCGATGCCTAGGATCTCGGCGGCGCGTGCCTTGTTGCCCTCGGTGGTCTCGAGCACCCACTTGATGTAGGCCTTCTCCAGGATCTCCATCGTAGGCGTGGCGGGCGGGGCGTCGCTCACGAGCGTTCGCGGCTCCCCCTCCTGCACCTTCGACGGAAGGTGGTCGAAATCGATCCTTCCCGAGACGTGCAGGATCATCAGCCGCTCCATGACGTTCTCGAGCTCGCGCACGTTGCCCGGCCAGTGATAGGCGAGGAGCGCGTCCATCGCGCGCTTGGTCATGCGCTCACGGCCACGCTCGATGCCGCGCTTGGCCAGGAAGTGGTCCATGAGCAGGGGGATGTCCTCGCGTCGCTCCCGCAGCGGCGGGATCCGCATCGGGATCACGTTCAGCCGATAGAAGAGGTCCTGCCGGAACGCCCCGCGCGCGACCTCCTTCTCCAGGTCCTTGTTGGTCGCCGCCACGATCCGGACGTTCACCTTCTCGGGGGCCGTGGCGCCCACGGGGATGATCTCGCGCTCCTGCAGCACGCGCAGGAGCTTCACCTGGATCGCCAGCGTCGTCTCCCCCACCTCGTCGAGGAAGAACGTCCCGCCCTGGGCGACCTTGAACATGCCGTCCTTGTCGCGGATCGCACCGGTGAACGATCCCTTGACGTGACCGAAGAGCTCCGACTCCAGGAGCTGCTCCGGCAGCGCCCCGCAGTTGATCGTCACGAACGGCCCATCGGCACGGTTGGAGAGCTGGTGCAGGAGGCGCGCGAACACCTCCTTGCCCACGCCGCTCTCACCCTGGAGCAGCACCGTGCTCTCCGTCGGAGCCACGCTCTGGGCGACCTTCAGCACGTCGCCGAACGCGGGGCTCTGACCCACGGGCCGGAACTCCGCGCGCAACTCGCGCGGCTCGCCCGCGGGCCGCGCCTCGCGACGTGGCGCCGCGGCGGGCGCGTTGAGGGAGGCGAGCCGACCGCGCAGCTGGAGGGCGTTCTCCACCTTGGCCAGCAGCTCCCGGTTCTCGAACGGCTTCTGGATGTACTGGAACGCGCCCTCGTTCAGGGCCTGGATCGCCGTGTCGACGTCGGCGCGGGCGGTGATCAGGATGACGGGCAGGAACAGGTCGACCTCACGCGCGGCGCGCAGGACGTCGATCCCGGTGACCTCGGGCATCTTGATGTCGGAGACGACCACGTCCGGCCGGTCCTTGCGCAGCTGGCGGATCCCGGCGCGCCCGCTCTGGGCGGTCTCCACGCGGTAACCGCGCCGGCTGAAGAGGATCGAGAGCGACTCGAGCAGGCTCGGCTCGTCGTCGATGAGCAGGATCGACGGGATGGGCGGCGGCATGGCTCCCGGGAGCGCGTGGTTCGGCGGCGAAAAGCTAACATGGCCGGGGGGACCGGCAACCCGGCGCCCGGGCGACCCGAGAGCCGGCCCCGCCTCACACCGCCGCACTCGAGCCGACCTGCGCGGCGGCTGAAGCCGGCCGCCCGGAGCCCGACAGCGGCAGGTACACGCGGAACTCCGCGCCCTTTCCGGGCGTGGACTCGACGAAGATCGCGCCGCCGTGGACGTTCACGACGCGATGGACGATCGCCAGCCCCAGGCCGTTCCCCTGCGGCTTGGTCGTGAAGAACGGATCGAAGATGCGCGGCAGGTCGGCCGGCTGGATGCCGGGGCCGTTGTCGGCCACGCGCGTCTCGACGAAGGTCGACGCATCCAGACCGTATCGCTCCGCGTTCGCGGCGTAGTCGCGGCTCACGGCGATCGTGACGCGGGCGCGGCCGGATCCCTCCGCCGCGGCCTGCACCGCGTTCGCGAGCAGGTTCTGGAACAGCTGCTTCAGCAGATCGAAGTCGCCGTCGACGACCGGCTCGCGCAGCCCGATCCACTCCAGCCGGATCTCCGCCCGCGCGGGCCCGGAGCGCAGCGTGTGCAGCTCGACGACCTCCTCGAGCAGCTCGCGCAGCGCGACGGGCAGCTCCTCGCGCAGCTCCATGCGCGAGAAATGCAGGAAGTCGGTGAGGAGCTTCGAGAGCCGGTCGGATTCCTTGACGATCAGGCCATAGAGCCGCCCCTCCTCTCCGCCGGCGGGCGCTTCGCTCGCGAGCAGCTCCACGGACGTGCGGATCGAAGCCAGGGGGTTCTTGATCTCGTGGGCCAGCGAGGCGGCGAGCTCGGCGACGGCGGCGAGCCGGTCGCGCTGGCGCGAGAGCTCCTCCATGCGCTTGACGTGCGAGATGTCGCGGAACACCGCCGTCACCCCGCGCCGCGCGCCACGCTCGTCGTAGAGCAGGTTCGTCGTGATCCCCAGCGGGACGTGCCGCCCCTCCGGGCTGTCGAGCTGCACCTCCCCGCGCGAGATGGCGGGCTTGAACTCCAGCGTCTCGACGAGGAGGCGGGCCAGCGCGGGCGCCCGCGCGCGCAGCTCCTGCCAGACGGCGGCCGCGTCGGGAGCGAGCAGCTGGATCCCGAGCAGATCGAGGGCCTCGCGGTTGATGAAGGCCAGCTCTCCGCGCCCGTCGATCGAGACCACGCCGCTCTCGATGCTGTCGAGGACGTCCCGCGTGTCGACCGTCATGAAGCGGATCTCCGTCTCGAGCTCGCGCACCCTCGCTCCGGCGGTGACGAGCCGGCGGCGCAGGAAGGCAGTCAGCAACGCGACGAGGAAGAACAGCATCACCAGCAGCAGCACGTTCAGCAGGAACGGCTCGGCGGGCGGCGCGAGCCGCGGCAGCCACCGCGGCGACCAGGCCGCGCCCGCGAACCCGCGCTGGTAGACTCCGAGCAGGATGAAGATCGTCGAAGCCGCGCTCGCCACGAGCGCCCCGCCGGAGGTGCCGAAGAGCACGCTCGCCAGCGCCACCAGCGGGATGTAGAGCAGCGTGAAGGCGCTGCCGACTCCCTCGGTGTAGAGCACGACGACGGTGATGAATGCCAGGTCGTGCACGACCTGGAGCCAGAGGAACGTCTGGCCGTCCAGGCGCCCCGAGCGCAGGCGGACCCACCCCCAGACGGTGAAGGCGATCGACCCGGCGAGCGAGAGGAGCAGCACGAGCCCCGAGGGCCCGCGGAAGACGTGCTGGGAGAAGAGCGCCCCGGTGAGGAGGATCGCCGTGGAGAGGCAGATCCGCAGCAGGAACACCCAGCGCAGGATGTTCCGGAGGTCGGCGGCGGAGATGGATGCGGATCTGCCTGCCGCGGTGAGGGTCTTCATCGGGCGCAATGTGGGTGCGGACGCGGTGCCGGCGGAAGTGCGGCTAGGGAGGTGGCTCGCTGAGCAGGCGCTCCATCATCGCCGAGACGTGGCGCAGCTCGTCGGCGTTCACGGTGTGGCTCATCGCCGGGTAGAGCCGGTCCGTGACCTCGGCGTCCATCGCGCGCAGCACGTCGGCGGTCTCTCGCACGCGGGGTGCGGGGATGTGCGGATCGCGGTCGCTGCAGCCGAGGAACACCGGCGTTCGTGCGAACGAGCCGGCGTACTCGCGGGGGGCGCCCGGAGGACCGATCAGGCCGCCGCTCAGCCCCACCACGCCGCCGTAGCGTCTTGCGTTGCGAGCGGCGAACTCCAGCGCCAGGCAGGCTCCCTGGGAGAAGCCCAGCAGGATCGTGCGCGAGACGGGCACGCCCGCGTCCTCGATCCGCGAGAGGGCCCGCCCGAGCACGCGCAGCGCCGACGAGAGCCACGGCTCGTTGGCGGCGGGCGGGGCGAGGAAGCTCTCGGGATACCAGCTGGACCCCGATGCCCGCGGCGCGAGATAGGCGAAGCCTGCCGGATCCAGCTCCGCCGTCAGCGACAGGATGTCACGCGGCCCCGCGCCGCGACCGTGGACGAGCAGCATGGCGGCGCGGGCGCGATCGAGCGGCTCGCCCGCGATCGCCGGCGGCTGCCCGCCGTGAGGGTCCTCGCCGCTCGGCAGCGCCGCCCTCACGCGCTGCGCGAGCCGGCGCCCGGACCTTCCGTCGCACGCTCCTCCGGCTCGGTCACGGGCCCGATCGTGCAGGTCGCGCCGGAGGATTTCAAGGGCCACTGCGGTTTTGCTCCTTCCACAGTCGGTGCTCTCCTTGCCGCTCGCGGCTCCGCTCCTTCCAGCGCTCGCGCTGCTCCGGGGTGAGGAGCTGCATCACGCCCTCGCGGAGCTCCCGCAGCCCCGGGCGCAGCTCGCGCATCGGATTCCCGTAGCGCTCGGAGAGCTCGCGCAGCTTCTCGCGGTCGGGCCGGGAGCCGTCCTCCGTCAGCCGGCGCAGCTCCGCACGCATCTCCTCCAGCTGCCGGAGCAGCGTCCGGTGCTCGTCGCGGAACTTCTGCGCCATCTGGCGCACACGCTCTCGCTGCTCGTCGCTGAGGGCGACCCGCTCCTGCAGCCGGCGGGCCACCGCGTCGGGATCGTTCAGCCGCCCATGCCAGATGCGCACGCGAGGCTCGGCGTTGGGCTCCTGCGCCCCCGCGGTCGCCGCTGGGAAGGTCAGGGCCGTCAGCGCGGCTGCCAGGGTCCAGCGGGGCAACGCCGCCGCCACGCGGCCGGGGGATGCCACGGTTCGTGCGCTCACGTCTTCCTCCTTCGGAAGGGGTTCACGGCGAGCGGCGAGCGGCACCGGTCGGGAAGCGACCCGGGCGCTGCCGCTGGGTGCAACCCATTCGACGCCGCCCCGCGGCGAGGGGTTAAACGATCCGCTCCGCGCCCGCCGGCGCGCGGTGCGGGGCGGCCCGGCGAACCGTGCAGCGGACACGGCCTGCGGGCTCTCGGCCCACGGGCACGCGGGCTTTGTCCGGCCGCGGTGCGCCGGCTATACTCCGCCGGTCTCGCCGGTCGAGCAGCCCCGACGCCGCGCCCGGAGCCGTTCCGCGCGGCGCCTTCCCCTGCGGCACCGAGGTCACCGTGAAGCGCCAGCGCGTCCAGTCGCGGGCCGAGAGCTCGAGGGCGAGACCGGGAGGATCGCCGCGCGCGAGCGGGCGGGGACGGACCGCCGGTGCGGACCCCTGGATCGCGGTGATCATGGGCAGCCGGAGCGACCGGCCCCACCTCGAGCCCGCGATGGCCCTGCTCACCGAGCTCGGCATCCCGCACGAGGTGCGCATCGTCTCGGCGCACCGTACCCCCGACTGGATGTTCGAGTACGCGGCCGGGGCGGAGGGGCGCGGCCTCCAGGTCATCATCGCCGCGGCCGGAGGAGCCTCCCACCTCCCGGGAATGGTCGCGGCCAAGACCCTGCTGCCGGTGCTCGGCGTGCCGGTACCCGCCACGGGGCTGAACGGCCTCGACTCGCTGCTCTCCATCGTCCAGATGCCGAAGGGCGTGCCCGTCGGGACGTTGGCCATCGGTCAGCCGGGGGCCGCGAACGCCGCGTTGCTCGCGGCGGCCATCGTGGCGCTGCGCGACCCGGAGGTGCGCGAGCGACTCCGAGCCTGGCGCGAGAGCCGTACGCGCGAGGTGCTGGCACCGGGAGCGCGCTCTTGAGCCGGTGGCGCCCCACCACCGCGGGCACCGGGAGAGCCGCCGCCGCGTCCATCCCCCCCGGCTCGACGATCGGGATCCTGGGTGGGGGCCAGCTCGGCCGGATGGCGGCTCTCGCGGCCCGCCCGCTGGGCTACGGCGTCGTGGCGCTCGACCCCGATCCCGCCTGCCCCGCTCTGCCGGTCGTGGACCACTGCGTCACCGCCGCCTTCGATGACGCCTCCGCCGCGGAGGAGCTCGCGCGGGCGTCGGACGTGGTGACGATCGAGATCGAGCAGGTCGCCGTCTCGAGTCTCCAGGCCGCGGCGCGGCACGCGCCGGTTCGGCCCGGTCCCCGGGTGCTGGAGGTCGTCCAGGATCGAGCCCGGCAGAAGCGATGGCTGGAGCAGGCCGGGTTCCCCGTCGGGCCGTACCGCGAGGCGTCCTCCGAAGACGAGCTCGCCGAGGCGATGCGCGCGCTGGGACGGGCCGCGATCGTGAAGTCCTGCCGCGGCGGCTACGACGGCCGGAGTCAGCAGTCGATCGAAGACCCCGGCGGCGCCGCCGCGGCGTGGGCCGCGCTCGGCGGCCGCGGGAGCGTCGTCGAAGAGCGGCTGGAGCTCCAGGCGGAGCTCTCGGTGATGGTGGCGCGGCGCCCGGGAGGTGCCATGGCGGTCTATCCGCCCGCCCTGAACCATCACGCCGGCCAGGTCCTCGACTGGTCGGTGATCCCCGCGCCCCTCGACCCACGGATCGCGCGCGACATCGAGGCGATCGGCCGCGGGATCGCCGAGGCGCTCGAGGTGGAGGGGCTCCTCGCCGTGGAGCTCTTCCTCCTCCGCGACGGACGGCTCCTCGTGAACGAGCTGGCGCCGCGTCCGCACAACACGTTCCACCACACGACCGAGGCCTGTGCCACGAGCCAGTTCGAACAGGCGATCCGCGCCGTCTGCGACCTGCCGCTGGGGGCGGTGGAGGTGCTCCGTCCGGCCGCGGTCGCCAACCTCTTCGGCGAGCTCTGGCTGAGCCCGGTGACGCCCGCCTTCGAGCAGGCCCTGCGCGTGCCCGGCGTGCGGCTCCACCTCTACGGCAAGCGCGACGCGCGGCCGGGGCGGAAGATGGGCCATCTCAGCGCGCTCGGATCTACGCCCGAGGAGGCGGTGGAGCGGGTGCGGCTGGCCCGCTCCCGGATCACCGAATCGGCGGGAAGGCCCGACGCGGCCGAGACCCGCTCCGGCGCGCGGGCGCACCGAGCCGGGTGAGCACCTCCGGCGTGCCGGTCGCCGGGACGGCAAAGGCAGAGCTGCTCGCGCACGTCCTCGGCGAGGCCGTGATCGGCGTCGTGCGCGAGGACGATGCGGGCGACGCTCTGGCCGTCGCCCTCGCCTGCCGCCAGGGCGGTCTGCGCACGCTCGAGATCACCTTCACGACGCCCCGCGCCGTGGAGCTCATCGAGCGTCTCGCCGGCGACGGCGGGGGGGTCGTCGCGGCGGGGACGCTGCGCAGCGTGGCCGACGCGGAGTCCGCGCGCGTGGCCGGAGCCGGGATCCTGGTGTCGCCCCACACCGACGAGCGCATCGTCCGGTACGCCGCCGCGCACGACCTGCTCATGGTCGCCGGCGCCGCCACTCCCACCGAGATCGTCCGCGCCAGGGAGGCCGGGGCGGACATCGTGAAGGTCTATCCCGCCCCGCAGCTTGGCGGGCCGGGCTACATCCGCACGGTCCGGCAGCCCATCCGCGACGTCCCCATGCTCGCTGGCGGACCCCTCGAGCTCGAGGACGTCGCGGCCTATCTGGATGCGGGCGCGGTGGCGGTGAACCTGGGCGGCTCGCTGGCGCCGCCGGAGGTGGTGGCGGGGCGGCGCTGGGACGAGGTGGGGGCGCGCGCCCGCCGCGCGTGCGAAATCGTCGCGGCGTGGCGGGCCGCGAGAGCTGCGCTCGCGGACGGCGCGCACGGGAGCGCGCCGGAGGGGCGGACCGGCGGCTGAGGCCCCCGCGACGCGCCTCCTAGGGCGTCTCGGCGGCGATCTTCAGCAGGTCCTCGGTGCTCTTCGACTTCAGCATCTCGAGCAGCTCGCTCATGGCCTGCACGGGCTGGCTGCCGGCCAGTCGCTTGCGGATCGCACGCGAGAGCCGCAGCTCCTCGGGGGAGAGCAGCAGCTCCTCCTTGCGAGTGGCGCTCGCGGTCAGGTCGATCGCCGGGTAGATCCGCTGCTCCGCGAGCTCGCGCGCGAGCACCAGCTCGCTGTTCCCGGTTCCCTTGAACTCCTCGAAGATGACCTGGTCCATGCGCGAGCCCGTGTCGATCAGCGCCGTCGCGACGACGGTGAGTGATCCCCCGCCCTGCGAGGGCTCCACCGCTCGCGCGCTGCCGAAGAAGCGCTTGGGCCGTTCCATGGACGTCGAGCTCAGGCCGCCCGAGAGCGTGCGCCCGCTCGTGTCGCGGTCGATGGTGTTGTAGGCCCGCGCCAGCCGCGTGATCGAGTCCAGGATGAGCACGACGTCCTCCCCGGACTCCACGCGCCGCCGCGCCCGCTCGAGCGTGATCTCGGCGACGGCGACGTGGCGCTCCGGCGGAAAGTCGAAGCTCGAGGCGACCACCTCCCCGAACCCGCACATCTCCATCTCCGTCACCTCCTCCGGGCGCTCGTCGGCCAGCAGGATCAGGAGCAGCGCGTCGGGATAGTTCGAGACGATCCCCTCGGCGATGGACTGCAGGACCGTCGTCTTGCCGGCCTTGGACGGCGACACGATGAGCGCGCGCTGGCCCTTCCCGAAGGGCACCAGCAGATCGATGATCCGGTTCGTGGGGTCCGGCTGGCCGCGGTGCGTGCGACCGCACTCGAGGGTGAGCCGCTCCTTGGGATGGATCGCGCTCAGGCGGCTGAACTCGGGCCGGCGCAGGACCTGCTCGGGAGGGCGCCCGTTGACCGTCGTCACGCGGGAGAGAGAGGGGCTGCGGCCGCGCTCGACCTTGCCGTTCGTCTCGCCCGCGATCTCGTCGCCCGTCCGCAGGCCGAAGCGCCGGATCAGGCCCTGGCCCACGTGGATGTCGCCCGGGGCGGCGAGGTAGCTGTGCTCCCGCCGCCGGAGGAATCCGGATCCACGGTCGCGGATCTCCAGCAGGCCCGCGGTCTCAGGCATGGTCACGTACGGGGTGGAAGAAAGGCGCGCGCGTCCGGTAGGAGGCGCACGCTTGCTCCGCGAGCAAGAGTCGTCAGCAGATCGTCCTCAGCGGGGATGGTCGGCTCGTCGCGTCCGCGCGGGGCGAGATGGGGAGTCGGACGGGACGCGGAAGGCCGCGCCGTGGGTTCCGGCTCGGGCGCGCGGAGGTGGAACTGCTACACGACGGACGCCGGTCTGTCAATCCGTGACGTGAGAAGCTGCCGCGGCCGGCGCGCGCGCGCTCACCCCGCCAGGAGATCCTGCTTGAAGTCCTCGCCGGGCCCGGGCTTGGGACCGATCCAGGCCTTGAAGAGCGCGTCGGCGAAGGGCTTGCCTTCGATTGTGCCCTTGGAGCGGCCCCGCACCTCCACGGTCGTGCCTTGGCCCGGCACGTAGGCGAAGACGAACTGCTCCCCCTTCTCGACCTCTTCCATCCAGCTGCAGAGCGTGGCGAACTGCTGGCGCAGCTGCGGCGGAGCCTCCGGCGTGTTCGCCTCCAGAGCCTCGTCCCAGGCCTCGCACATCTTCTCGGCGTCGACGCCTCTGAGGAACTGCATGACCAGGACCCGTGGCTCGTCCGAAGCCAGGATGCGATCGGCGTTGGAGCTCTTCGCCGGCACGTAGAGGCCCGCGACGTAGACCTTGAAGATGGACTTCTTCCGGAGTGCGAGGCCGTTCAGGACCAGCTCCCGATCGCCGGCCTGCCGCCGCAGCGGGAGGGTGACGCCGTCGCGGGTCGCCGTGGCCGCGGACTCCTGGCCGGCCGCCGGTGGCGGCGCATCGTGCGGCGGAGCGGATAGACCGGCGGAAAGCAGAAAGACGAGAAGGTCGGCCATGGAGCCTCCAGTCAGGCGTTTACGCAGGTGAATCTACGTCCTCCGCCGAGCCGATCCCAGTTTGGCGGGAAGGGTGCGCACGCCCCCCGCGCCAGCGCTCGGCCTGGCCCCGCCGACCCGCACGTCCCCATTCTCGCAGCGAGCGCTACATTCGGCCGCGTTGCCGCTTGGGCTGAATGCCTCTGACCCGGCGGGCCGACAAACCCGGTCGCGCCCACACCCTCGTCCTGCGACAGGACTCGCAGCTCGACCGCGCCCGCATGCCTCCACGCGCCTCCCGCTCGGAAGTCCCGACCACGCCGCTGCCCCCACCGCTCGTCCGCTACGACGACGTGATGCTCAACGTGTGCCCCACCGGGCCGATCCTGACGAAGGACCAGACGCCGCACGTCCCGCTTCAACCCCAGGAGGTGATCGACGACGCGTGCGGCTCGATCGAGGCGGGCGCTTCGATGCTCCATCTGCACGCGCGCGACCGTGCGGGCAGGCCGACGTATCGCGCCGACGTGTACGAGAAGCTGATCCTCGGCGTGCGCCGGCACTTTCCCGACGCCGTGCTGTGCGTGAGCTGCATCGGCAACGACTTCCCGGACCTGCAACGGCGAGCCGAGGTGCTGGAGCTGACCGGCGCCTCTCGTCCCGACATGGCGAGTCTCGCGACGACGAGCTTCGATCTTCCCTCGGGGGCCAATCCGAACCCGCCCGACGTCGTCGTCGCGCTGGCGGCGCGCATGGCGGAACGCGGCATCCGGCCGGAGGTCGAATGCTTCGACTCCGGGATGGTGAGCGCCGCCGCCGGCCTGCTGCGTCGCGGCATCCTGCGACCTCCGCTGTACGTGAACCTGCTGCTCGGCGCGCGAACGAGCTGTCCCGCCACCGTGCGCCACCTCGCAGCCCTCGTGGCGGACCTGCCGGCGGGTGCGACGTGGGCCGCGGCCGGCCTCGGGCTCTACCAGCTTCCGATGAACACGCTGGCGCTGGCGATGGGCGGCCACTGCCGCGTTGGCCTGGAGGACAACATCTACGAGGACTTCTCGCGCCGGCGCCTCGCCACCAACCAGCGGCTGGTCCGGCGGCTCGCGAACCTGGCGCAGAGCTTCGGCAGGCCGGTCGCGAGCCCGAAGCGCGCTCGCGAGCTGCTGGGGCTGCCGGCCCCCGTCCGGACCCCGGGGAATCCGGGGGCTGCCACCGGCGGGCGGGATCGGACCGGCGCAGCGTGAGAGCCTCGGAATCCGCCGCCCACGTGCGCTCGGCGATCGCCCAGCTCACCCTCGGCTCTCGACTCGCCGCGCGCCTGCCGCGACTGCTCCGGCGGCGGGTGACGCCCGTGGAAGCCAGGGCGACCGTGCAGCGGCGGCTCGCGCAGCGCGAGAGCGATTTTCTGGATCTCGCGGCGCGAGCGATCTACGCCATTCCCGATAGCCCCTACCGCGAGCTGCTCCGCCTGGCGGGCTGCGAGTACACCGATTTGCAGCGGCTCGTCCGCGCGGAGGGCCTGGAGGGCGCGCTCCAGGCGCTCCACGCCGCCGGCGTCTTTCTCACCGTGGACGAGTTCAAGGGTCGCCGCGCGGCCATCCGCGGTGGCGCCACGATGCACGTCGATCCGGGCTGGCTGCGGAACCCGCTGGTGCAGGGCCTCGTCGAGGGACGGACCAGCGGGAGCCGCGGGACCGGGACGCCCGTGCTGATCGCGCTCGAGTTCGTGCGCGACTGCGCCGCCGACGCGCTCCTCGCGCTCGAGGCGCGCGGCGGGCTGGCGTGGCGCAAGGCGGTGTGGGAAGCACCCGGTGCCGGCGCCACCTTCCGCCTGCTCAAGTACAGCAGCTTCGGCGCGCCGGCCGCCGCCTGGTTCTCCTCGGTCGAGCTGGGCGCGCCTGGCCTGCACCGCCGCTACCGCTGGGGCGAGCGGCTCCTGCGCTGGGAGGCGCGTCTCCTGGGCGTGCCGCTCCCGCGGGTGCGGTCCGCTCCGCTGGACGACCCACTGCCGGTGGCCCGCTGGCTCGCCGACACCCTGCTCGAAGGAGCGGTCCCCCACCTCTTCACGCTCTCGAGCCCGGCGGTGCGCATGTGCCGAGCCGCCTCCGATGCCGGGCTCGACCTGCGTGGCGCCCGGATCGTCCTCGGCGGCGAACCGGTCACGGCCGCACGCGTGCGGGCGGTTCGCGCCACCGGGGCGGAGCCGATCCCGCGCTACGGCAGCGTCGAGTGCGGTCCGATCGGGTATGCCTGCATGCGGCCGCACGCGCCGGACGACGTCCACGTCCTGAGCGACCTCCACGCCGTGATCGAGGCGGCCTCCGCCTCGCGCACGCCGGCGGGTGCGCTGTTCGTCACCTCGCTACGTCCCACCGCTCCGCTGATCCTGCTGAACGTATCGATGGGAGACCGGGCAGAGCTCACGCAGCGGCCCTGCGGGTGCCCGCTGGAGGACCTCGGCTGGCGCACGCACCTCACGCGGATCCGCAGCTTCGAGAAGCTCACGGGCGAGGGCATCACGCTGCTGGACACGGACGTCGTGCGGATCCTCGAGGAGGTGCTCCCCGCGCGCTTCGGCGGGGCGCCGACGCACTACCAGCTCGTCGAGGAGGAAGCGGCAGGCGGGACCTCGCGCGTCCGGCTGCTGGTCGATCCTGCCGTGGGACCGCTGGATCCCACTGCGGTAGCCGACGCTTTCCTGGACGCGCTGGGCTGGGGTGCGGGCGGCGAGTGGATCATGGCCCGCCTCTGGCGCGACGCCGGCACGCTGCGGGTCGAGCGGCGGGAGCCGATCGCGACCCGCTCCGGCAAGATCCACCACCTGGTGGCCGGCGCCGCCGAGGCGGGCTGCTCCACCCGATCGTGACACCGCGGTTCCGCCGGCCCACGCGGAAGACACCGACCGGCCGGGTGTTGCCCCTGCTCGTTCGCCGCTGCGAGTGTGGAAGCGATGGCGCGCAGCCTCGGAGTGAATCCGGCGATGCCGGACCCCTTCCGGGACGTGCCGGCCGAGGCTCGATGCGGCGGCCTCGCCGCTACTCCACCGTCTTGATGATGTCGAAGATCGGCAGGTACATGGCGACCACCATGCCGCCGACGACCACGCCCAGGAACACGATCATGATCGGCTCGATCACCGACGTCATCGCGTCCACGGCGGAGTCGACCTCGGAGTCGTAGAAGTCGGCGACCTTGTTCAGCATCTCGTCCAGGCCGCCGGTCTGCTCCCCGACGTTGATCATCTGCACGACCATGGGCGGGAAGACCTCGCTCTTGCGCAGCGGCTCGCTGATCGTGTCGCCGCCGGCGATCGAGATGCGCGACTCCAGGATGGCCTTCTCGACCACCTTGTTGCCCGACGTGCGGGCCGTGATCTCGAGCCCTTCGAGGATCGGCACGCCGCTGGCGGTGAGCGTGCCGAGCGTGCGCGAGAAGCGGGCGATGGCGGATTTGCGGACGACGGTGCCGAGGATCGGCAGCCTCAGCAGGAACTTGTCGAACAGCAGCCCGCCGGCGGGGGTCTTCTTCCACTGCCGGATCATGTAGATCGCCGCGCCGATCGCCGCGGCCACCGCCCACCACCACGAGAGCAAGAAGTTGCTGGCCCCGATCACGATCCGGGTGGGGAGCGGCAGCGCCACGCCCGCCCCCAGGAAGAAGCCGGCGAACGTGGGGATCACGAAGATCAGCAGCACGCCGATGGCCATCGAGGCGAAGCCGAGCACCGTCCCCGGGTAGACCATGGCGCCCTTCACCTTCCGCCGCAGCTTCTCGGCCTTCTCCATGTACTCGGCGAGCCGGAGCAGGATCACGTCGAGGATGCCGCCCGCCTCGCCGGCCGCGACCATGTTCACGTAGAGGTCCGTGAACTGCTTCGGGTGCCGGCGCAGCGAGTCGGCGAGCGTGTTGCCCGACTCGACGTCGTTCAGCACCTCCTTGATGCGTCCTGCGAAGCCCTTCTTCTCGGTCTGCTGGCCGAGAATGTCGAGGCTCTGCACGAGCGGCAGGCCGGCGTTGATCATCGTCGCGAACTGGCGCGTGAAGATCACCAGGTCCTTGATCCCCGTCCGCTCGCCGAAGCTGAACTTGATGTCCTTGGGCTTGGGCTTCACCGACAGCGGGACCATGCGGTTGCGCCGCAGGTGCCCGATGACCGCGCCCTCGTTCTCCGCGTTGAGGGTGCCGGTCTGCACGTCGCCCCCCGAGGTCCGTGCCCGCCAGACGTACTCCGTCATGGTGCCGCTCCTATCGCGTACTGTTTACGTCCCGCCTCGCCGGTTCGTTGACGCCCCTGATCTCCGCTGTCCTCGAGCGATGCCCGCCGTTGCAGCGCCGTCGAGGCACATAGGACCATGAGGCGGCGGATCGGGCGGTCGGCCCAGCCGTCGTCTCCCGCACGCCCGGAGCCGCATCCGATGTTCACACGCGGAGGAGGGCGCAGGCGGCGAAGCCGAGCCGTCCGGTCCGCCGCCGTGCAGACCGCGCTAGGACCGCTGCGTCTGCCGCCCCAGCATCCGGTACAGGTCGTCCGGATCGTTGGAGCGGCGCACCGCCTCCTCCTCGGAGATCTCCCGGGCCAGGACGTGCGAGAACAGCGACTGGTTCATCGTCTGCATGCCGTGCTTCTGGCCCGCCTGCATGAGGCTGTAGATCTGGTGCACCTTGTCGTCCCTGATCAGGGCGCGGACGGCGTTGGTGATCACCAGCACCTCGGCCGCCATGACGCGCCCGCGGCCCCGCACGCGGGGGATCAGGGTCTGGGTCACGATCCCTTCGAGCACGAACGCGAGCTGAGCCCGGATCTGCGGCTGCTGCCCCTGCGGGAAGACGTCGATGACGCGGGTGATCGTCTCGGCCGCGGAGTTGGTGTGCAGCGTGGCGAAGACCAGGTGGCCGGTCTCGGCGATCATGAGCGCGGCCTGGATCGTCTCGAGGTCGCGCATCTCTCCCACCAGGATGATGTCCGGGTCCTGCCGCAGCGCGTACTTGAGCGCGATGGCGAACGAGCGCGTGTCGGCGCCGACCTCGCGCTGGTTCACCATGCAGTTCTGGTGGCGGTGCACGAACTCGATCGGGTCCTCCACGGTGAGGATGTGGCCCTTCCGCTCGCGGTTGATCTTGTCGATCAGCGCGGCGAGCGTCGTGGTCTTGCCGCTCCCCGTCGGGCCGGTCACCAGCACCAGTCCGTTCGGGCGCTCGGCGAATCCGGCCACCGACCTGGGCAGGCCCAGGTCCTCGAAGCTCGTGATCTTGAAGGGGATCTGCCGGATCGCGATCGCCACGCAGCCGCGCTGCTTGTAGACGTTCGCGCGGAAGCGGGCGAGGCTCTGGATGCCGAACGAGAAGTCGAGCTCGTCGTCGGTCTCGAAATGCTTCTTCTGCTTCTCGGTCAGGATCGAGTAGGCCAGCTGCAGCGTGTCCTTGGGCCCCAGCATCCGCCCGTTCTCGCTGTTCACGAGCGCGCCGTCCACGCGCAACTTGGCGGGCTCCCCCGCGGTCAGGTGCAGATCGGAGGCGCCGCGCCGGACGACCTCCTCGAGCAGGTCGCGCAGGTTCAGCATCGCGTCGGGCGCGGGGGCATCGGACGCGCGCAGCGGGGACACCATCGGCTCGGGGCTCACGGGCGTTCCTCGGGTCCGGTCAGTGGAAGCTCGTCTCGCGCAGGACTTCCTCGAGCGTCGTCAGGCCGCGCTTCATCTTCTCCAGACCGTCGCGGCGCAGCGTCACCAGCCCCTCGCGCAGAGCCTGATCCTTGATCTCCGCGGACGACGCCTCGTTGGTCACCATCTTCTTCAGCGTCGCCGAGAGCGGCATCACCTCGTAGAGACCGACGCGGCCCCGGTAGCCGGTCTGCCGGCACTCCTCGCAGCCCTTGCCCGTGTAGAACACCGTCTGCTCGATGTCCGCGTCGGAGAACCCGGCTTCGACCAGCAGGTTGCGCGGGTACTGGTGCGGCTCCTTGCAGCGCTTGCAGACGCGCCGCACGAGGCGCTGGGCCTGGATCAGGTTCGTCGCGGATGCGACGAGGAACGGCTGCAGTCCCATGTCGATGAGCCGGTTGATCGTGCTCGGGGCGTCGTTCGTGTGGATCGTGGAGAGCACCAGGTGGCCGGTGAGAGCGGCCTTGATCGCGATCGAGCCCGTCTCGGTGTCGCGGATCTCGCCGACCATGACGATGTTGGGGTCCTGGCGCAGGAAGGCCCGCAGCGCGGCCGCGAACGTGAGCCCGATCTCCTCGCGGATCTGCACCTGGTTGATGCCGCCCAGGTTGTACTCCACCGGATCCTCGGCGGTCATGATGTTCACGCCGATCTGGTTCACCTTGGAAAGCGCCGAGTAGAGCGTCGTCGTCTTGCCGCTCCCCGTCGGCCCCGTGACGAGCACGATCCCGTAGGGCTGCGAGATCGCGTGCATCAGGTGCTTCAGCGGCTCGGGATCGAATCCGAGCTGCTCGAGGTCGAACGTCAGGTTCCCCTTGTCGAGGATGCGCAGCACGATCTTCTCGCCGAAGAGCGTGGGCAGCGTCGAGACGCGGAAGTCGATCACGCGGTTGGCGCCCATCTTCATCTTGATGCGCCCGTCCTGCGGGACCCGCCGCTCAGCGATGTTCAGGTCGGCCATGATCTTCACGCGCGAGGTGAGCGCGGCCTTCATGCGCACCGGCGGCGACATCATCTCCTGCAGCACGCCGTCGATGCGGTAGCGGATCCGCATGGCGTGCTCGTAGGGCTCGATGTGGATGTCGGAGGCGGCGCGGCTGACCGCGTCGGCGAGGAGATTGTTGATGAACCTGACGACCGGCGCCTCCTCCACCGCCACCTGGAGCTGGGTGATCCCCACGTCCTCGTCCTGCGTCTCCACGAGCTCCATCTCGAACTCTTCCATCCCCGCCATGAGCTCGGTGAGCGCGTCCTTCACGTCGTAGCTCTTCTCGATCGCGGTGACGATCGCGAACTCCGACGCGACGACGGGCTCGACGTCGTAGCGGGTGAGGAACTTCAGATCGTCGAGCGCGGAGATGTTCGTGGGGTCCGCCATCGCGACCGTCAGGACGCGCCCGCGGCGGACCAGCGGGATCGCGACGTACTTCCGCGCCACGTCCAGGGGGAGGAGCTTCGTCAGGGCGGGATCGATCTTGAAGGCCGCCAGGTCCACGGAAGGGACACCGTAGAGCTTGCGCGCGAAGTCGGTGATCGCGCGCTCCGAGACGGCGCCCATCTCGACCAGCGTGTAGAGCGCGCGGTGGCCGTTGCCCTTGGCCCGTTGCTCGGCCTCGATGACCTGCTGGGCGGTGACGACCTTGTCGCGAACCAGGAGCTGGAGGAGGTCGGGCATCCGGTCGTCTCGAGAGGGGAGGTACGGCCTGTCGCATTCTGCAACAGGCCCGGCGAATTACTCGAAGCTCACCCGGGCCGCGAGCTCGCGGAGCAACGCGGGCCCCACACCGGGCACGCTGTCGAGGTCCGCGAGGGAGCGGTAGCGGCCGCGTGCAGCGCGGCGCGACACCAGCGCGCGGGCCAACACCGGCCCGACCCCGGGGAGCGCCTCCAAGTCACGCTGGGTGGCGCGGTTGAGCTCCACGAGGCGCTGGCCCTTCGCCCGCAGTACCCGCGCCTCCGGGGGAAACCGCAGGTGGGGTGTCACGGCTGCAACCCGCGCGGGGCCCAGACCCTTCACGCGGCACAGGTCCTCGGGGGCAAAAAACGGGCCCGTCGTCTCTCGCACCGATACCCACCGGAGGGCCGTCCGGGGGCCGATGCCGGGGAGCCGGTCCAGCTCGCTGACGGGAGCGAGGTTCGGATCGAGAGGCACGGGCGGCGGCGTACGCGCCAGCTCGAGGTGGGCCGCCAGGGCCGCGCTCTTGGCATACGGCTCGGCGCGGGGATCGTCCGCGGGGATACGGACCGGCTCGCGGGCATCGGTGGCGAAGCCGGCGGTCCAGGGCAGCACCGAGGCGAGGGCGCCGAGGAGCGCCCAGCCCACGAGGAAGGCGAGCAGCTTGCGCTCGGAGGGGGTGAGGAGGGCCAGGAGGTACAGCAGGCGATGATGCACACCCGCCCGATCGCAACGCGCGCGCCGCGCCGGGACGCTGCGGGCCGGCGCTGGCCGGGATCGACGCATCAGCCGCTCGGAGATGCGCTCCGGCGTTCAGGACTCAGCACGTCACTGCACGGCGAGCGACCGTCCTGCGAGAGGCGCCGAACCCCGGACCGAGCGTGGCGGCACCGCGACCGGCAGTTCCCGTGACCCGTCGCTGCCGATCTCGCGGGCCTAGAGGCGGTTGTAGACGAGCTCGAGCATCATCTCTCCCACGGCATCAAGGGTCTCGGCGCTGAGCTTGTCGGGCGTGTCGGCCGAGGTGTGCCAGGCGTCGTAGTCGAAGTCGATGATGCCGATCGTGGGGATGCCGCCGCGGCTCAGGTGCACGTGGTCGTCGGTCACGGACGTGACCGGCTCGTCGGTGAACAGATGCCCGTAGCCGAGGTCGCGGGCAGTGTCCCACACGCGCCGCACGAGGTCGGGCGCGAACTCCAGCGAGTTGCCCTCGCGGGGAAAGCCCGGCTCGGCGTCGCCCACCATGTCGAGCAGGATCGACCAGCGCGGGCGGTAGCCGGGGTGCGCGCGCACGAACTCCTTGGCGCC
The DNA here is from genome assembly GCA_046262075.1 of Gemmatimonadota bacterium. Classification (GTDB taxonomy): domain Bacteria; phylum Gemmatimonadota; class Gemmatimonadetes; order JACCXV01; family JACCXV01; genus JBHENL01. The sequence continues at coordinate 13,241 of JBHENL010000001.1, read as the reverse complement.
CAGGAACATGTCGCGCTGCAGGGTTTGCAGGGAGAAGGGGTCGTGGCCGTAGTCCTCGCCGTCGAGCAGCAGCAGGTCCACGCCGACGCCGACCGGCAGCGGGTGTCGCGCGAAGAGCTCGGCGAGGGCGAGCAGCACGGCCACGCCGGAGGCGCCGTCGTTCGCGCCGGGGATGGGTTCGCGCCGCCGCCCCGGGTCGGGATCCCGCTCCGCCACCGGACGGCTGTCCCAGTGCGCCGCGAGCAGGATGCGCCTGCCGGCCGCGGGCGCGAACGACGCGAAGACGTTCGTGAGCCGCAGCGTATCCCCCTCCTGCGGTCCGGGCTCGAAGCGCTCGGGGGTCTCGATCACGTGCGAAAAGGGCTCCAGCGACACGGCCTCGGCCCGTGCGCGCAGAAAGTCCGCGAGAAACGCCAGCGCGTCGGCGTGGGCGGGCGTGTTGGGTACCCGTGGCCCGAACGCGACCTGGCGCTCGACGAGCGCGAGCGCCGCCCCGCCGTCGAAGGCCGGCCGCTCCCCGCGAGGCTGATCGAGATCGGCCGGCTCGCTGCAGCCGGCCAGCCAGACCAGGAACCCAGCGGTCGAGATCCCGAGAACGGTGAGGGCGGTCCGCCGGCGCGCGTCCCCGGGCGCGCTCACCCCCGGCTGCCGGCGCCCGCGCGCGCGCTCAGAGCCGCGCATAGATCACCTCGAGCAGGACCTCGCCCACCATGTCGAGCGTCCGCGCGCTGACCTGCTCGGGGGTGTCGGCGTGGGTGTGCCAGGCCGGGTAGTCGAAGTCGATCAGGTCGATCGTGCGGATCCCCGCTTGATTCAGGAACACGTGGTCGTCCGTGACGTAGCCCATTGGGCGCTCCTCGAAGTATTCCTCGTAGCCGATCTCGCGCGCGGCGCGCCAGACGCGCTGCACGACCTCCGGCGCGTAGTCGACCGAGTAGCCCTCCTGCAGGAAGAGCGGGTCGGCGTCGCCCACGAGGTCGAGGAGGATCCCGAAGAGCGGACGGTAACTCGCGTGCGTGCGCGCGAACTCGCGCGCCCCCAGGTACATGTCCTCCGTGCGGGTGGCGAAGGTCCGTGGATCGTGCCCGTAGTCCTCCCCGTCCAGGAACAGCAGGTCCACGCCGTAGCCCTCCGGCAGCGGCTCCCTGGCGATCACGTCCGCGACCTGGAGCAGCACCGCCACGCCGGACGCCCCGTCGTTGGCCCCCGGGATCGGGTCGCCGCGACGGTTCGGGTCCGGATCCTTCTCCGCCACCGGTCGCGTGTCCCAGTGCGCGGTGAGCAGGATCCGGGAGCGGGCCTGCGGCTCGAAGGAGGCGAGCACGTTGGCCAGCCGCAGCGTGTCCCCCTCGACGGCGACGTGCTCGAAGGCGTGGACCTGCACGCTGTCGGCGCGCTCGCGGAGGTAGCCGGAGAGGAACTGCAGCAGGCTGTCGTGCGCGGCGGTGTTCGGCACGCGCGGACCGAAGGCCACCTGCCGCTCGAGAAGCTCGAAGGCTGCCTGGCCGTCGAACGCCGGACGCGGGGGAGCCGCCTCGCCCCCGCCACAGCCCGCGAGTGCCAGGCCGGCCGCGAGTGCGAGCGGCGCCGATCCGAGGCCGATCCGCGGCGGCATCAGAACGTCAGGTCCACGAACACCTCGACGCTGTAGGTCGTGGTCGTGACGTCGCGCTTCTCGTCGTCGCGCAGCAGGTACGAGAACGCCAGGCCGGAGCTGAATCGACTCAGGTCGTAGGACAGCGCCGGGCGGACCTCGTACGTCGTCGTCTTCGCGTTGAACGTGCCCTCGGCCACCTCGCTCACGCCGGAGACCTTCGTCTCGTCGGCCCGGAGGCGGCGCGCCAGGCGCAGGCTCGTGCGCAGCGGTCCCCGGATGCGGTCGCCCATCAGAAAGGGGATCGGCAGGTACACGCGGGTGCCCGGCCGGAAGAGGTAGTTGAGCGTGAACTCCACCTCGTCCGTGGTCTCCGTCCGGACGTTGTCCTCCCGCTGCTCCTCCCCGGGCTGGCCGCGCAGCGCCGTGACGTCGTTGTCGCTGCGCTGCGCGCGGAAGTTCGTGACCAGCCCGCCGAGCCACTGCGCGTCCACCGCCACGAGCGGCGCCCACCGGCTGCGGTCGTACTCGCTGAGCCGCTGCCCCTTGGTCTCGGTGTCCCCCGTCTCGAGCTGATAGTCGGAGCTCACGTCGAGCTGCCGCAGCAGGCCGGCGAAGATGCCCGGAAAGCTGCGTGCGGACCAGCGCAGGCTCACGTCGGGCCAGACGATCTGGCGCTCGAGGTTCTCGCCGCCGAAGAAGCTGCGCGCGTTGTCGTTGCGCTCGAAGCCGCCCTGCAGCTGCAGGTTCGGCAACGGTAGCAGGCCGGTCGAGAGCGCCAGCCGGTCGACCTCGCCCACGTTCTGCGCCTGGCCGCCGAAGGCCGTGCTGTCGCGGCCGTCCTCGAGGCCGAAGGTGTAGCGCCACGAGGGATCGCCCGGGATCTGCCGGAACGCCGAGGTCTCGCGCTTGGAGCTCTCGAAGCGGATGGGCTGCAGCAGCCGGCGCAGGCTGAACCCTGCGCCGGGCTCGGGCTGCGCCGGCACCCCGGGTGCGCCCGGGCGCGGCTCGGCGCCCGCCGCACGATCCAGCAGCACCGGCAGGTTCAGCTCCACGCTCCAGCCCTTCGCCACCTGGTTCGTGAAGTCGAACAGGTTCTGGCGATCGAGGATCCGGCTCGTCTCGCGGGTGTGATTCATGCCGTAGCTCGCGTTGTAGTTGTAGCGCGGCACGAGCCAGTCGGTCACCGGCGGCGACCACTGCAGATCGAAGCGCTGCGTCCGCAGCGCCTCCACGCCGGGCAGGAACGAGTCGTCGAGCGGGATGCCCTCGCGCTCGGGGAAGTTCATGTCGCGGGTCGAGGAGAGCGCGTAGTTCAGCCGCACCGAGTTCGTCGGCTGGAAGGTGACCGCCAGGTCGCCGGTGGTGGTCCGCGTCGTGTCCGCCGTCAGCAGGCTGTCGAGGGCCGTGTCGCTGAAGGGGCTGAAGAAGCCCTGCCGCTTGAGCAGCTCGTTCTCGAGGTTCAGGCTCGTGCCGGTGAGCCCCAGTCGCGACGGCAGCAGATTCAGATCCAGGTTGACGAGGCTGCGCCAGGCCTTGCTGTCGCGCACGAAGCCGGGCATCGGGAGCCTCTCGAGCACCTCGAGCGGAAGCCCGATGGGACGCCTCGCGAAGTCCGTGTCGTAGCGCAGCGTCACGTCCCAGCCCCCGTCGTCGCGATCCGTGTCGAGCGAACGGTAGCCCTGGTCCCGAAAGGTGAGCCGCGCGTCCAGCCGGTCCACGGTCGCCCGCAGCAGCCCGCTGCGCGAGCGCTGGCTGCGGCGCAGGGAGAGCGTGGCCACCGTCTGCGCGTTGTCGATGCGCTGGCGCCGCTGCAGCTCGTCGTTCTCGGAGACCTCGATGTCCGCGCCGACCAGGAACAGCGGGCGGTCGCGGGTGGAGAAATGGTCGACGGTGAGCGGCACGTCGAGCCCGAGTGCGGCCGGGAGCAGGCGATCCAGCTGGAAGCTCGTGCGCACGTCGAAGTCGCGGCTGTCCTGATTGTTGATCTGCGCCGACAGGTTGCGGAAGCGCGCGGAGCGGTTCTCGAACTGCAGGTCGACGGCGGCGAGGTCCCCGAGCTGCGTCGTGGCCGAGACGTACTGCGCGCCGCCCCCCTCCGTGACGGGCCCGGTGAGCCGCCACTCGTCGACCCAGAAGGAGCCTTCGCGGATCTCCTCGCCCTCGTCGTTCAGGACGCCGATCGTGAGCTGGCTCACCTGACTGAAGGTCGGCTGGGGCGTGCGGTCGTCGCGCAGGATCACCTGATAGGCGCTGTCGGGGGTGGCGATCCGGCCGGTGCGCGCGCCGGTGTCGCCCAGCTGCTCGAGCAGCTGCGCCTTCAACGCGGTGAACACCTCGAACTCGATCACGTGCTCCTGCCACTGGTCGTCCAGGAGCGGCGCCTGGTAGCGGTAGACGTTGAGCGTGTCCGCGCCGAACTCGACGAAGAAGTCCGGCAGACGGCCGGGGCCGAGCGGCTGCCCGGACGCGCCGCTCTGGCCCTGGCCGTTGGTGAAGATCTCCATCCGGCTGTAGTCCAGGTAGCTCTCGCGGTCGTTCAGCGGCTGGTAGATGCGCCCCTCGGCCCCCGCCGGCAGGCCGCGGTACTCGAGCACCAGCGACTGCTCCTTCAGCGGCTGGACGCCGGTGCGGATGATCTCGTCGGCGCGCTCGCGCTCGGCGCGCACGCCGGGAGGCGGCTCGTAGCCCGAGTTCTCCAGCGTGTTCACCTGCGCAACGCGCAGGGTGTCGGAGCGATCGCCCGCAATCGGGAACCCGAGGGCGTCCACCACTCCGCGCTCGAGGAACGTCGAGCCGACGACCTCGAGCTGCGCGAGCTGAACCTCGAAGAGTCCCGAGACGTTCGGGCCGAAATCGAGGAACGTGAAGCGGATCGCCTGCACGCGGCGCAGGTCGGGCGCGCCGACGACGGCGTCGGGCCGCTGGAGCGGGAGCCGGAACTGGCGGAAGCCCGTCTCCACGTTCCCGCTCCCGGGCACGATCCGCGGCTCCGCGAAATCGGCGAGGTCGATCTCCCAGCGCAGGACGTCCTCGCGGCGGTCGAGGACCCCGTTGAGGTTCAGGTCCTCGCTGTCGAGGACGTCATTGTCTTCCGTCCCCTGCGGGTTCGTGCTCTGGAGGAAGTCGTCGTTGCCGGCGTCGCCGGCGACCGAGAGCGCGTCGTCGCCGGCGACTCCGTCGAGGCCCGTGTCCTCGTTGGCATCGAGCTGGTTGTCCCGGTTGGCATCCTCGGTGTCGAGCGTGTCCCCGCCCACGGGCCGCTGCAGCCGGTCGAAGCGCACCCCGTCCTCGTCCACCGTCCCGAGCTCGACGAGCAGCGTCCCCGTCTGTCCCCGCACGAAGAACTCCAGGCTCTCCTGCCGGCTCACGTCCGTCCCCTGAACGGAGATCCGGTGCGTGATGGAGCGCCACGACTGCTCCGGGATGACGCCGGGCACGATCGGGTCCCGCACGTCGACGGCGAGTACTTCGACCACCGCGCGATTCCCCACGGCCTGCTCCGTCGTCACCTGGTCGATCGGCACGGCGCGCGTGTTGAACTCCAGGTCGCGTGCGTTCGCGACGTCGAGGCCCAGCCCTTCCGGCGGCGAGCCGAAGATGTAGGTGCGGTTGTTCAGCGTGATCGAGTTCGCCAGCTCGATCGCCTCGAAGTCGTTCAGGAACACCTCGCCGTCGGTATTCGGGTTCGGGGCGTTCAGGGCCGCCTCCCCGCGCAGCCGGAAGGTGGAGGGTCCGCTCGCGCGCACGAGCGGCAGCTCGTCGAGGACGCGGGTGAGGAACGGCAGCTCGACCTCGTAGTTGCCGTCCACCTCGCCGAGGATGCTGCGCGTGGGCTCGGCCCCGAGGATCGGCCGGTTCGACAGACTCTCGGTCTCCTGCATGATCAGGGTCGAGTTCAGGAACACGCGCTCGCCGGCCTCGTAGACGGCGTTGAACCCGCCGATCGTCGTGGGCGAGAGGTTGAAGAGCGGCGCGACCTCGAAGGAGATCTCGACCGCCGCGTTGGGGAAGCGGGCGAAGAGCGCCTCCGGATCGCTGAAGACCAGCCGGCCGAAGTCGTAGAAGATCTGGTAGTCGCCGCCGCGTTCGAGCTGGGTCCCCCCGATCGTGACCGTCTCGGAGCCCTCGAGGATGTTCAGGGCGCCGAGCTCGACCTCGTTCGTCTGCCCCGCCTGGCCCCGGTAGGTCGCGTGGATGAAGTAGATCTGGTCCTGCGTCGCGGAGAGGCGCTGCTCGGGCGGGATCGTGTAGAGCCCACGGTTGGCCACGTCCAGGTCGACCGTATCGCCGGGAGCCGGGACGGGTGCCAGGAAGGGGTGCAGGTCGGGGAACACGAGGAAGTCGGGTCCGCCGAAGGGGTCCTTCCCGACGCGGGTGTTGATCGGGCGGTCGGTCTGCTCGTCGGCCATCCCGAGCAGCTGGGTGAAGCGGGTGAGCCCGCGCCCGGGCACGTCCTCGAACTCGACCGGCAGCTGCCGGTCGCCCCGGAAGACCGTCAGCTCCTGCAGCAGCACCTCGGTCCCGCGCAGCGGGTAGACGTTCCGCAGCGTGTAGTCGAACGTCACGTCCAGGCTGTCGGAGTTCACGGTCTTGACGAGCTTCAGCTCGAGGGTGTCCGCGTCCTGTAGCGAACCCACCGTGTCGCCCCCCACGGTGACGTAGGACACGGCGAGGATCTCGTTCGAGTTGAGCGGGCGGTCCATCGTGAGGATCAGGTCGTCCGTGACGACGTAGTCCTGTCCGTCGGCGAGCAGGTTGAAGTTCCCCTGCCGGCTCTCGTCGGGGAACGCCGCCGGGTCGTCCAGATCGACGAGCGCGATCCCGCCCTTGGCGTTCGTCGCCACGTCGTCGGTCTGGTTGCCGTTGTCACGCCAGACGTTGAGCGTACCTCTCTGCGGCAGCGCGACGGGATTGGCGAGCCGGGTCCCGGCGGCCGGGAAGGCGAGGCGCGGGCTCGCGAGCGAGTCGGGGTGGAAGAGCAGGAAGAAGCGATTGTTCTGGTACTGGGTGTCCTTCAGGTCCACCGTCTGCGTCTCGATCACGCCCTGGGTGCGCGGCGTGATCGACAGGCTGCGCTGGGTGGTCTCGCCCTCCTTGCGACCGGCGATCCCGCGGAAGCTCACCGGTCCCAGCTGCCCCACGCCCTGCAGCCCGAAGTTGCCCTTCGTGGCGCCGACGTTGATGAAGCGCGACGGCGGAAGGGCGACGGTGATGTCGCCCAGATCGATGCGCTTGAGGATCTCGTCCTCGTCCCCCTGGTAGAACGCCGAGAGGATGTTCTTGTTCTGGAACTCGCGCTCGCTGTTGAAGTCCACCGCCAGGTTCACCTTGCGGCCGATGGTCCCGCGGATGTCGAGCTCCAGAAGCTGGTCCAGCTCGAGGCTCAGGTCGTTACGCGGGAAGCCGGGTGGCCGCAGGTCGGGGTTCAGCTTGGTCGTGCCGCCGCCAAAGGACACGCGGAGCCGCCCATTCACGTCCAGAGCCGAGCTGCCCCCGAAGAGGCCCGTGATCTCGTCGGGCAGCCGCAGCGCGCCCGCCAGCGCATCCGCCGTATCGCCGGGCAGCGGCGTCTCGCCGAGCAGCCGGTCGATCTTCGACTGCTGCCAGGCCGCGTCCTCCTCGCGCTCCCGCTGGCCTTCGAGGAAGGCCTCGAAGTCGAGGTTCTCCGAGGGCGCGGGCCGGTTCTCTCCCCCGAGGAGGTAGCGCGGGAGCATGCTGACGGTGGAGTGGTACGGCGCGAACGCGGGGACCGTGTCGGCCGGCGAGACGCCACGGCTGAGGGCGCCGGGCGAGAGGACGACGCCGAAGCCCTCGAGCGGCTCGGGATTGGCCGTGATCACCTGCGCGACCAGGGGAGAGCGGCCCGCGAGCAGTGCCGTCAGCGCGGCGGCGAGCAGCGGCGCCATGTGCCAGAGGAGCGGACCGGCGCGGCGCGGCGCCCCGGGGGGGAGCGCTCGGCCGCTGCGGGCCGTGCGAGGACGGGAGAGTGGCAAGCGGTCTTCGGTGCTGCGCACGCCGGCCGGAGTGCGGCAGGCTCCGGCCCGCCCCGCGGGCGGAACGGTGCGGAGGGCGCACTCCCGCGCCGGGTGCTCGTTGCCGTAGTTGAAGGTCCTTACCCTGGCCGAGGCCTGGAAGTTGCTGCGGGAGGGATGCTCGAGATGTGGGCGTTCGTCAGCGATCGCAGGCGTCGACTCCCCCGCATGAAATATACGGGCTGCGCTTCGGGCCCTTCAAGGACACCGGGCGCGGCTGGGAGCGACGCTCGCGGGGGGATAGATTGTGTGGCCGGCGCCCGGCGCGCCGCCGTGTCTCGACTCCGGACCGGACATCCGTGAAGATCCTCTCCCGCTACGTCCTGAAGGAGCACGTCGGGCCGCTGCTGTTCGGGCAGGCGGTCTTCACGCTGGTCCTGCTCATGAACCAGGTCGCCCGCAAGTTCGACGAGCTCGCGCGCCGCGACCTCGATCCCGCGATCATCGCGCACTTCTTCGTGCTGACGCTGCCGTTCATCCTGGCCGTGACCTTCCCCATGGGCGTGCTGGTCGCCACACTCGCGGCCTTCGGACGGCTCTCGGCGGACAACGAGATCACCGCGATGAAGGCCAGCGGCGTGAGCCTCTACGAACTGCTCACGCCGCTGCTCGGCGCCGCCGGACTGCTCGCCCTGGCCATGGTCTGGTTCAACCATGCCGTCCTCTCCGAGAGCAACCACGAGCTCAGCCGGCTGGAGCAGGACATCGGCCGCACCAAGCCCACCTTCGTGCTGCGCGAGGGGACCATCAACGAGCCCGGAGGAGCCGGCAACTACCGTCTGGTCGTCGAGCGGATCGACCGCGACGCGGACCGGCTCTACGGCGTGCGGATCCACGACCAGAGCAACCCGGCGATCCAGCGCACGATCGTGGCGGACAGCGGGACCATGGCCTACACCGCCGACGGGCGCGACCTGGTGCTCGACCTGCGCTCGGGCGCGGTCTACGAGCTCGACGCCGCCGAGCCGGCCGAGCACAGCGCGACGCGGTTCGACCGCCAGCGGCTGATCCTGCGCGAGGTCGGCAGCGAGCTGCAGCGCAACCGCGGAGAGGACGACTACCGCACGGATCGCGAGATGGACTTCCGCCGGCTCCTGGCCGAAGTGCGCGAGGAGCGCGTCCAGCTCGCGCAGGCCGACTCCGGCATGGTCGCGACCGCGGGCCGCGACGTCGAGGCCTACCTGACGGGCGACTTCGCCGCGCTCGACCGGGAGGCGGGTGCGGCGGGCCTCGAGGCCCCCGCGGTCGTCGCCAAGAACACCCTGCGCGGGCTCGAGCGATACCTCCAGCAGCGCGAGTACGCCCTGCGGCAGGGCAACAAGTACGCCGTGGAGTACCACAAGAAGATCGCGATCCCCGTGGCGTGTCTCGTCTTCGTGCTGATCGGTGCGTCGCTGGGGGTGCGGACGCGGCGCTCCGGATACGGCTTCGCGATCGGCGTGAGCCTGGTGATCTTCACCGTGTACTACATCTTCCTGATCGGCGGCGAGGACCTGTCGGACCGGCTGTTCATCTCGCCCTGGCTCGCGATGTGGGCGCCGAACATCCTCTTCACGATCCTCGGCTTCTACCTGCTGCGCCGCACGGTTCGCGAATCCTCGGGGCTCCCCTTCGCGGGCCTCTTCCGCGGACGGCGTCCTGGAGCACGAACCCCGCCGCCGGGACCTCCCGCGCCGGCACCGGAGCCCGCGCTGCCGGCCGGCACCGCCGCCGGCTCACGGTAACGTTCCGGTGGCGCCGCTCATCCTCGATCGCTACGTCCTCCGCGAGTTCTTCAAGATCCTCTTGCTCGCCGTACTCTCCAGCACGGTGATCTTCGTGCTGATCCACATCATGGATCACATCGACGGCTACCTGGACCACGACGCGACGTTCGGAGAGGTCCTCCGCTACTATCTCTACCTGCTTCCCTACAACGCCGTGATCACGCTGCCCATGGCGATGCTCATCGCCACGATCCTGACGATGGGCGAGCTCGGACGCCACGAGGAGATCACGGCCATGAAGGCCGGCGGCCGCTCGCTGTACCGGATCGTCTTTCCGATCCTGGCCGTGGCGCTGGGAATCAGCCTCGGCGTCCTGCTGCTGGGCGAGACGGTGATCCCGCGCCTGAGCGCGGAGGCCGAGGAGATCCACGAGGTGGAGATCGTCGAGCGCCGCAACGAGTACGCGAACTACCGCGCCGATTTCCCCTACCAGACGGAGGCGGGGTACACGTTCCTGATCCGCTCCCTCTTCGCCGACGACAGCACGGGTGCCAGCGCGGACCAGGTGGAGATCCAGAAGCGGCTCCCCGACGGCGGATTCCTGCGGATCAACGCACCCCGGATGTACTGGGAGACCGGCAGCGAGCGCTGGATCCTGACCGACGGCTACTACCGCTACTTCCCGCCCGGCGGCGAGGAGCAGAGCTGGCACTTCGGCTTCCTGCGCTCGCCCCACTTCACCGAGACGCCCGAGGACTTCCTGCAACCGGCGAAGGAGCCCGAGGAGATGAGCTGGGGCGAGCTGGCGACCTACATCGACCGCAAGGAGCGCACGGGAGACGAGGTGACCCGTGAGCGCGTCGACCTGCACATGAAGCTGGCGTACCCGTTCGCGAACTTCGTGATCGTGCTCTTCGGCGTCACGCTGGCGGGCCGCTCGGCGCGCGAGCGCGGCGCGGCGCTCGGGTTCGGGCTGGCGCTCTCGCTCTGCATCCTCTTCTGGGTCTTCATCAAGGTGGGCCAGGGGATCGGCTACGGCGGCGGGCTGCCGCCGTGGCTGGGAGCGTGGCTCGCGAACCTGGTGTTCGGAGCACTCGGGATGGGGCTGCTGCTGCGGGCGCGGAGCTGAGGGCGGGGACGGGCTCCGCCGGCTCCTGCCCAGGCGGCGGGCGGCGGGCTCGTCTCTCGCCGCCGCGCGCGGAGGCCCGAGGCCGAGGAGGCGCGGAAAGAGGGAGCGCTCGGCCGGCGGCTCCAGACGACCCGCCGACCGCCGCTCCAGCGTCTCGGGCCAGCCGGCGGGCGGCCGTGCGTCAAATCAGCTGGAACGCGGCTCCTCTCCGAGAGCGGCGCGCAGGAACTCGGCGGCCACTGCGTCGCAGCGTTCGTCCAGGCCGCCCGCCGGATCCTCCAGCTGCTCGGCGCCCAGCGCGGCTCCGAGCAGACGTCGGGCCGCCTCGCCCTCCTCCCCTCCCAGGTCCGCCGCCAGCTCGTAGGCGAAGGTGAGCAACGTGTCGGCGGCGAGCACCCGCCGGGCACGCTCGAGGCGCGGCTCCGGCGGCGGTCCGTCCAGCGCCGCGGCACCGGTGCGCAGCGCGGCGCGGACCACCTCGGCGACGAGCCCCAGCCGGCGGGCGCGGCTGCCGGCTCGCCGTACGGCCCAGGCGAGGGCGTACGGCTCACCTTCGGCGAGCGCGGCGAGGACGGCCGCGCGCGCCTCGGCCGGCCCCTGGAGGCGCCGAGCGAAGAAGGCGCGGCACTCGCGAGCGAACTCCGCGGGCGGGGCGTCCTGCGCTTCGGGCTTCACGGACTGCAGAGCGACATGGCGTCGCCCCGGCTCTGCGGTCAGCCCGCGGGCTCCTCCTCGTCCGGCACGACGAATCGGAAGCTGCCCGACCAGGGACCGTACTCTGTCGTCGTCACTCCGTGGCGCGCGCTGCCCGCGTACGACTCCTGCCCGGGCAGGTACTCCAGGACGACGGTTCCGCCACGATCGAAATCGACCAGGCCGGCGTGGGCGGCGGCCGGACAGACTGCCGAGTCGTCGGTGTAGACGTCGGTGCCCCACAGGGTGCCGAACTCCGTCACCTCGGTCGGAGGGCAGACGACGAGGATGGTCGTACCTGGCTTGAGGCCCTCGTACATGTTGGCGCGGTACTCCCAGTCCACGGTCAGCGTGTCGGCCGGGGCGGGAGGCTGCGCCGCGGGGGCGGCCTGGGCACCCAGGGGTGCAACCACGGCGACGACAGCCAGGCCGGCGAGAGCTAAGGAGCGGAAGGACTGCATCGATCCTCCTGGAAAGCGGCGGTTGGGACGGGCACGGCGCGAGGCGGCTCGCCGCGCGCGCACAGGGCATCGGCTCCCGCGGGAGCTCCGCGTGTCGGAGCGATGGATCCGATTCTGAAGGGCCGGCACCGATCGCTCACGAGGTCAGCAGCTCCCGGATCAGCTCGGGGGCCCGCGCGAGCGCCTCGTCGATCTTCTCCGTCTCTCGGCCGCCGGCTTGCGCTAGCTGGGGCTTGCCCCCGCCGCCGCCGCCCACGATCGGACCGACGCGCTTCACGACGTCCACGGCCGAGATGCGGCCGGCCTGCACCAGGTCATCGGTGACCACGGCCAGGATCGCCGCCTTTCCGTCGAGCTCGGCCCCGATGACGCCCACCCCCGAGCGCAGCTTGCCGCGCAGGGCGTCGCCGATCTGGCGCAGGTCGTCCATGCTCACCGGCTGCGCCCGATACGTCACGATCGCGGTGCCGTTCACGTCCACGCGGTTCTTCAGGAGGTCGCCGTCGCCGCCCAGCGCCGCCTGGCGCACGCTCGCCAGCTTGCGGTCGCTCTCGCGCCGCTCCTCCAGCAGCCGCAGCACCCGCTCGGCGACGCCCTCGGGGGTCGTTCGGAGCGCCTCGGCGGCGGCCTCGAGGGTGCGCTCCCGCGAACGGAAGTGCGCCAGGGCGCGGCGTCCGGTCACCACGTGGATGCGCCGCACGCCGCCGGCCACTGACTCCTCCTTGACGATCCGCACCGGGCCGATCTCGCCGGTGCGAAAGACGTGGCAGCCGCCGCAGAGCTCGCGCGACACGCCGCCGCCGATCGTCACCACGCGCACCAAGTCGCCGTACTTCTCCCCGAAGAGCGCCATGGCGCCGCGGCCGCGTGCCTCCTCGAACGGCAGGAGCTCCTTCTCGACCTCGAGGTCGGCGAGGACCAGCTCGTTCGCCTCCTCCTCGATCGCCAGCAGCAGGTCGGGCGCCAGCGGCTCGGGATGCGTGAAGTCGAAGGTCATCTTCTCGGGCGCCACCAGGGAGCCGGCCTGCCGGACGTGCTCGCCCAGGCGGCGGCGCAGGATCGCGTGCAGAAGGTGCGTGATCGTGTGGTGGCGCTCCGTGTCCAGCCGCGGCTCGCGATCCACGCGCGCGACGACTGGGGTACCGGGTCGAACCATCTCCGGCGCGCCCTCCACTGGCCGGGCTACGGCCGTGAACACGGGCTGCTCGGTGGTGCCGCCGCGCAGCACGTCCTCGACTGCCAGCCGGAAGTGCTCCCCTGCGCCGGGTGCGCTCTCGATCACTCCCCTGTCGCTCACCTGCCCGCCGCCGGCGGCGTAGAAGGGCGACTCCTCGAGGAGCACGTGCAGGAGCTCGCCGCGGGGCTCCACGGCCACGATCCGCGTCGTCAACTCGAGGCCGCCGAGCTCCCGGTAGCCGGTGAAGGTGCTGCCGGGTTGCTCGATGTCCCCCGAGCTCTGGGCGGCGCCGCCGGGGGGCGACGCCTCCGCGCGTCCGAACCGCGAGCTCCTGCGCGCACGCTCCCGCTGCTCGTGCATCAGCGCCTCGTAGCTCTCCCACGCGACACGCGCGCCGTGCTCCTGCGCCATGAGCTCGGTGAGATCCGGCGGAAACCCGTGCGTAT